>NZ_JAOWIG010000072.1:0-90828 GCF_030332245.1 Citrobacter sp. Cy070 | reverse complement strand
AGCTGATAGAAACAGAAGCCACTGGAGCACCTCAAAAACACCATCATACACTAAATCAGTAAGTTGGCAGCATCACCGGATTATGAATGTTTTTGATTACTATTTGTTACGCACTTTTCGCTTTGTGTCTTTTTGCAACATTTTATGTCTTGATGACGTACGAAAAACCGGGAAAATTGCACAACTGGGAAATTATAGTATTAATAATTATTTCTACATTCTGGCTTCCTGAGCTGATTATTCTGGTTTTCTCTTTTGCGCTTCTGGGACCAATGCTTTTGGGGATCAGGCATCTGCGCCGGCAGAGTGTTTCCGCCTGAATCATTGGTACCTTAACCTCGTACTGCACGAGGGGTTACGGCCAAATCTGGCCTGTGAACAGTGGGGATCGACCGGAAGATTGTTAGCGATGAATGTGACTCGCTACAGGGTTATTCTCATTATTGACGTCGAAATACCAACTCTGTACAAACGATTCCCGGCATCTGAACGATAAATTTGTGGCGTGCAGGAGTTTCAATTTTAATTGTCCGGGTGTCGTTTTCTGGCGCACAGCGGAGAGAACGCAGGTAGCGGTTATCTACGGTGTTGATGTTGCAACGATGTATAAAAATTACCTACAGGGTGAGCATAAACATCATAGTGAGTCATCTATATTTCTTGAACAGTGTTGAAGTATCGGCAGATACCGCCCCTCTGAATTGTTAATGATTTTGGGTTGATGTGAAAATAATGATTATTGTATTGCTGTGGATTTTTAATCAATTTGTTGGGAGTTAGTATGAAAGATATCCATAGTGATTTTCCCTTGCAGTGTTTAATCTGGTTATCTGACGCAACGTAGTTTGGCTCCCTAATTTTTACATTCTTGCCTGTACGTCTTACGCCCTGTCATATCAATTCTGTAACTGGCACGAAACCATCGTCTGCAATGTCCTCGGCTTCTTTCCCCTCCAACATCCGGCCTCATCCATTCGCGAGCGGCCTCTGGTGGCAGCACCATAGGTCACGGTGAATGAAGCTTAGTTGAATACCTTCCGCTGTTTACCTTCGTTAACAACATCAAAAAAACAAAGCTGGCGTGGATTTCTCCAACAGTATCTCCTGGCGTTCAACCTGCTGCACATCCACCGTTACTTTGCTTCAGTACGTCACTACAAAAGTTATTTATTGGATGAATACGCTATTTGTTTAACAACCATTGAAATAGACAGATACACAATATTTTTTGGCTGAGACAACTCTTCGTTGAGGCAACTCCATTTCACGTAGGGTAAAAATAAAAAATATTATGAAACAAATACTTATATTGAAAGATGAAGACTTGCTGGCACGAGGTAACGATCGCTACGTCTTCCAGCATCCACAGGATAGTAAACTGCTGGTCAAAATCGTGATTCCAGGCATTGCGAAATATAAAAGCAAGCTACGTGAGGTCTTTCGGGACATCAAAGAATGTAAGTTGAGTCACCAAACCGACGCATTTTATATGCAAAAAATTGAAGGACTTGTTGAAACAAATAAAGGAATAGGGCAACTCACGGTTAAGGAATGTGATGAGCATGGTCACATCGCGCAAACGCTTTATCAGCTTGCCCTGAACAAAGAACTTGATGCCAGCAAATTGCAGAAGTTGAATGTTTTTTTAGCGTGGTTTGTCAGTACCGGTGTCATTATTAACTCCCTGCATTGTAAAAACATCGTCTACGCCTGGGATGCCACGCGTCAGGAATATTGTTTCAAAGTCATTGATGGTTTTGGTGACAAAACGTTTTTTCAGCTCAGTAAGTTTTCAGCGGCAATACGCGATAAAAATAAAGTCAAATGTCTCAAGCGGATGCTACGGGATCTGAACCACCTGCAACATACGTAATCCGCAGAAATTGTTGACGATATGGCGTGGGAACGCGGCTACCGTAATATCGCCGTGTCAAATGTCTGTAGCGAGTGGTTATCCTGGAAAGCGGCAACCCGGCCACATGAAGACACTATAACAGAGAAGATCATACGTCCGGGGGCTGATGCTCCCGACAAATTAACATCGAATCATCCTCGCTCAACGGTTCTTTCGTTAAATTACAAAATCCCTGACCATTTACTTTTTGGTGGAACCGACAGCTCTGGCACAGACCAAATCCCGGCACATTACTGGTACGCTGAATGCCCCGCAGAAGTTCGAAGAGTAGCTCCTTGAGTAAACCCGCGCGTTCACCCATCGCAGATTCGCCCGTCATCAAAAATGAGGGGGGAAGCAGGGCATCCAGCAAATTTTTGGCCGACTCGGTGAGCTGCAGATGAACGCTACGCTTATCCCTGGCATCCTGAGTGCGTACCACCAGTCCTTTTGATTCCAACAACTTTAGCGATTGTGACACCGTTCCTTTGGTGAGACCGAGGTAGTCCGTCACGGCGAGAGGCGTATTGGAGTAGCGGTTACAGCGTGCGAGATACATCAACGCACTGAGCTGTACTGGCTGAAGATCCACCAGTAAAGGATGCTGGCGAAACCACATCCGCGTCAGACCAGACAGTCGGTCCAGTACGTCAAAAAGCGACATATCATGCATAACAAAATCCTCCTCGGCATATAGTATCGACTAAAAACTATATTGACAAAGCATAAAACTGGCGTAGCATAAATTATAGTATCGATTCGATACTATAATTTAAAGGAGAGGTATCATGACCAAAGCCCGTTTTTATCATGCTGGTTGCCCGGTTTGCGTTTCCGCAGAAGAAACACTGCTACAGTATCTGTCCCCGGATGTGGAAATCGAGGTTATTCATTTGGGAGAACAACCCGATCACGTTGCAGAGGCGGAGCGAATCGGAGTGAAGTCTGTTCCCGCTCTGGTAATCGACGGTAATGTGCTGCATATCAACTTTGGCGCACCTATCGAAGCGCTGAAATAGCGTCGCATGTTCGGGAAGTCGCGTGAGCTATTTCCCGAACCGGCGTGGACATAGGGAAGGGGGGATTTATGTGTGCGGCAGAAAAGTACCATCCTGTCGATTGCGATCTGCATGACTATCTGGAGATTGCCTGTCTCTATCACTATTTGCTGCGCATTGAACTGACTACCGGGGAACACTTTGATGCCAGGGCCGTGACGACATGCACCACAGCAGACAAAGAGGAATTCTTGCTTGTGGAGTGCCATGAACACCATCATAGAATTCGCCTGGACTATCTGTCAGCCATTACCCCATTGACGGCTGGCGCCACTTTTAGCACCGTGATATTCCGTTGAATTTACACGTAAAAATACTGCGCCACCGTTATACGGTGTAAATGCGGATGTCATGCGCCTGAAAAGCGGTGCCGTACTGTTTGCTGATGTTTTCCTCCACGACAATGACATCAATGTTACTGCTGGCGGTGACAACATAACGTGCGACGGCAGGGATCTTATCCGCCGTCAGTGCGACGATAGTTTCGTTACACTGCTTAATTACCGCTTTTTTAAAATCACAATCGGCGTAATCAAACCCGGTTAATCCGGACTCCGGTGCCATCGCACAACCACCAATAAAACCTTGATCAAATAAAATATCCTGTACCTGGGCAATGGCTGTCGGACCTACGCACCCACCGGACGATCGCTGCACTGGCCCACCTAACATGATGACCTCGAATAGCGGTTTTTTCAGCAGTACTGCGGCAATATCAGGTGAATTTGTCACGACGGTTAATGCAAGCTCAGCGGGAAGGGCTTCAGCCATTGCCAGGTTGGTTGTTCCTGTGTCGATAAAAATACAGCTTCCGGATTTCACTAGCCGGGCACATCTTTGCGCGATGCTGCTCTTTTTCGCGGTATTAATATTCTTGCGTACTGTGATGTCAGCTGACTCTGGTAGTGAAATGACAGCCCCGCCATAGACTTTCTTGCAAACACCTTCTTTACACAACTCTTGTAAATCGCGGCGGATCGTATGTTCTGACACCCCCAAACGGACGGCCAGTTCAGTACAGATCACTCTGCCGTTTTCCTGCAGGATCTGATAGATAAGCGCCTGGCGTTGATCCGGGAATGCAGCGTAATCGAGCATGAGAACTCCATAAAAATAAACATCGAGCAATAACGTGCATAATCCTGCATTATAATGCAGGATGTCAATATCCCTTAACGGGGGCGTACCGTTCAGAGTAAACGATAAGAGGATCGCGATGAAAATTGCACACATGGCTTTATGGACCCGGGATCTTGAACGACAAGCCCGGTTCTGGGTGTCGTTTTTTGATGGTGTGATAAACGAAAAATACTGCAGCAAAACCAATCCCGGGTTTGAATCTTATTTCGTCAACATTGGTGAGGACATTGCGATTGAGTTAATGACCAAACCGGGACTGACCCACCCTGTACCTGACAATAACACTTCAGGATGGGTGCATCTGGCTCTCTCTGTTGGTGGCGCGGGGCATGTTGATGCTCTGGCTATACGCGCAAAAGAACAGGGCATCCTGGTCTCCGGACCACGAACCACCGGTGACGGGTATTACGAGGCCGTCATTCAGGACCCCGACGGTAATTTAATCGAGATTGTAGCGTAATACGTAGATCAGGCCGGATGACAAAATTGCCCGCGCAGGATCTGTAGTTCAGTAATACCTCGGGTTATTTGTTGGGTGGCCAGACCGAGTGTTGCGGCAGCCTCTCTGAACTTCAGCGTTTCGGCTGCCGTAAAAAATATCTTTCATGTGTCGAGTTTATCCAGCATATGAGTCGCTGGCCCGTGAAATTGGATGCACCGCAAGTGGATGTGACGGACAGCGCTGTACTGCCACATTGTGGATAGCGCTATTCATGACTTGTCTTCATAGGTTTGTCCTTATTTAACCCTCTAATCGTCGATACGCTGAGCCTCTATAATTTTTGCGTTTTCAGCATTCGGCGGCAGAGGCTGTCGCCTCCCCGGAGAATCGAACATGTCAAATCATTTGAATGCCAGACAACTGGCAGTTGTCCCCATTGCAGCATTCACTGCCACAGGACAGCCAGATAAGCTGGAGGCAGCGCTTAATGCAGGGTTAGATGCAGGACTAACGCTGAATGAAGTGAAAGAGGTTTTACAGCAGCTTTACGCGTACTGTGGTTTTCCCCGTAGCCTGAATGGCCTGTCGTGCCTGATGTCGGTAGTGAAAGTCCGCAAAGAAAAAGGGATTGTGGATCCAGAAGGGAAATCCACTACGCCGCAACCTGTTGACTGGAACAGCCTGCTGGCGGGGAGCCAAACGCAAACCCAACTGGTTGGACAGCCGGTTAGCGGTCCGCTGTTTGATTTTGCCCCTGCCATTGATACCTGGCTTAAAGCACATCTGTTTGGCGATATTTTTCAGCGCGATGTACTGGACTGGCCGACTCGTGAACTGGCAACCGTCTCTGCGTTAGCCGTACTGGGCGGCGTGAACAGCCAACTGAAAAGTCACTTCGCGATCAGCCTGAATGTTGGGTTCCGCCCTGAGCAACTTATCGCGTTTACTGCGCTACTTAAGCAGCACTGTGGTGCTGAGATTGCGGAAAATGCCCGTGCAGTTCTTGATGAATGTATTTAAGGAATTCCGTTAGCTAATACCCCAGCAGGAGTCATGATGAACGAACAATTTGATGGCAACAGCGTCTTTCCCCGGGGAGAGAAAAATGAAGCCTATGCGAAGTACTTCACCGGGACCAGCTATCTGACCATGCTTTCAATGGAAGGAGTGGTGATTGGTAACGTTGCATTTGAACCTGGCTGCCGTAATTTTTGGCACATTCATCATCAGGGCGGTCAAATTCTGCTGGTGACTGGCGGCAGAGGCTGGTACCAGGCGTGGAATCAACCTGCGCGAGAACTGAAAACGGGTGATGTGGTTCATATTCCGGCGGGAATGAAACACTGGCACGGAGCTGCACGTGATAGCTGGTTTGCCCATATTGCGGTAGAAATCCCGGTAGCAGGCGCATCGAATGAATGGCTGGAGCCGGTCGCTGACGCCGAGTACAACCTGTTGCCCTGAGCTATGCTGGTTGAGGTGCACTTTATCTCTGAGGAGATCGAAATAGCCATGAACGTGAAGGGTTATGCCGCGCTGGCGGTGAAAGAAGATCTGGTCCCGCACAGTTTTGTTCGTCGTGAAGGTGCCGGAAGGAATCGACTTACGTGGTGCTGCACCGTTGTTGTGTGCCGGTATCACCACATGGTCGCCGTTGCGTCACTGGCAGGTTGGGCAGGGGAGTAAAGTCGCTGTTGTTGGGTTGGGTGGCTTGGGACACATGGCGATCAAGATTGCTAAAGCATTGGGGGCTGATGTTACGTTATTCACGCGGTCGCCAGGCAAAGAAGCTGATGCCAGACGCCCGGGGGCAGTGATGTTGTGCTTTCAGCAGACAGCGAACAGATGAAAGACGCGGGTATCCGCGTCTTGATTTTGGTTAGTGGGCAGAAGGTTGTGCCTCGGCGTTATCCATATACAACGTCTGACTGGGGAACGCAAAGTCAGCACCGTTTTCCTGAACTATTGTAATAATTTTCAAGTACACATCTTGTTGTACAGCAAGCCACTCCTGCCACACGGTGGTTTTCGTGAAGCAATACACCATGATATTCAGCGATGAATCGGCAAATTCATTAAAATAGACCAGCAGGGTTTGTTTTTGATCTATTCCGGGATGATTTTGCAACATTTTTCTGACCGACTCGACAACTGCGCCAATTTTATCAGCATCTTCATAACGTAACCCGATCACCGTTTTGATTCGTCGATTACTCATCCGCCCCGGGTTTTCTACACTGATGGAAGAGAAAATTGAGTTCGGCACGTATAACGGACGGTGGTCGAAGGTGTTTATTTTGGTCATTCTCCAGCCGATTTCCGTTACCGTACCTTCGATATTTCGGTCCGGAGAGCGGATCCAGTCACCGATGCTAAACGGCCTGTCGAAGTAGAGCATAATGCCAGAGAAAAAATTGCTCAGGATATCTTTACCTGCCATACCGACAGCGATACCGCCGATGCCGCCGAACGTTAACAGCCCTGACAGGCTCATGCCAAAATGCTCACCGTACAGCAAGATGATGGCGACGACGATTGTAATCTTAATGATGCGTGACATGATCCTCGCACTGGTGATATCTCTGCCCTTACTAATCTGCGTTTTTTCAAACTGGTTGATGACCAGAAAGAGTTTTATCGTCAGGATCAACGCAATCAACGAGGTACAGATAAAGTCGACCACGCTTGGGGAGATAAATTTCAGCTTATAACTATCGATGACGTTATTCGCAATAGTGCCAAACGTACCAATGATAATGGCATAAACAAAAAACTGTGCTGCGTGGAATATGAATCCTTTGCAGTGTTTTTCACTACGATGAAACCACACGCTCATCAGGACTAACGCTGCACAGCTGCTGAGAATTACCGTTAAATTAAACGCATTATTTATAAACAGTTCAGCGATCATGATTCTCCCAGGTCACTCCGTGTTAGCTAAATATCATCTGACATCCTTCATCAGCGGATATTTTACCTAGTTCAGGCTGTCAGATCATTCATCAAAAGGAGAGCGAAATAATACAATCAGCGTTATTTTCAGGCGAATAGTACGCATGTCAAGTTTGAGTGTGGCGTATGTAGCAGACAGTGAGTTGATGTCATGGTATTGTTGCTGCAAAGTAACACGGTATTCATCTGCATAAGGACGATATTATGATCATGGCTAAGCTGAAGACAGCGAAGGGACGGAAGTTTCTGTTATGTCTGCTTGGGGTATTTATTATTGCGGCATCGGTTGTGACGCGCGCGACGATTGGTGGTGTCATTGAACAGTATGACATTCCGCTTTCCGACTGGACAGCTTCGATGTATGCCATTCAATCCGCAATGATTTGCGTCTACAGTATGGTTTTTACTATTTTGCTGGCTATTCCGCTCGGTATCTATTTCCTCGGAGGCGAGGAGAAGCACTAAGAACATGTCATGCCGGATGGCATCGCCATCCGGCATTTTGCTACAGGGTTAATCGTCTTCTTCGTCGTCCAGTTCAACCGGGGTCTGGTACTGATCCGGTTTGATAACCAGCAGGTCGCAACGCAGATGGTCGATAACCTGTTCTGCGGTATTCCCCAAAAACGCAGCTGATATGCCGGTGCGCCCAACGGTGCCGAGTACCACGATACCCGCCTGTAAATGCTCAGCTAAATCCGGGATGACCTCTTCAGGCAATCCTTTTTCAACGTGTGTAACTTTTTCATCAATACTGAATTTCTGGCGTAATGCCTTCATGGCCAGCAGATGTTGTCCACGGATGGCGTCGTTGTACACGCTGGGATCAAATTCAGGTAGCTCAATCGCAATGTTGATAGGCGTTACAGGATAGGCGCCCACCAGGTGTACTTCGGTATGGTTAACCTGTTCTGCGAGCTGCAACGTTTCTTTGACCAGTTTTTCGTTGAGTGCATTGTGATATGCCTCTTCACTGGCGAGGTTCACCGCTACCAGCGCTTTACCACCTTCCGGCCACGGCTGATCTTTGACCATCCATACCGGGCTTGGACATTTACGCAACAAATGCCAGTCAGTTGGTGTGAAAATTACGGCTTCAAGGCGATCGTGTTGGTGTGCCATTTTGAGCACCAGGTCATGCTTAGCGCTGATCACTTCCTGGATGATGGCTTCAAAGGGACGGTTGTGCCAGACCACTTTAATATCAAGCGGGATCCCTGCTTCGATATAGTATTTCGCTTGTTCACGTATCCATGCAGTTCGCTGGCTGATGACCCCCTGACGCATTGCCGTACGCTCGTCCGGCGACAGCAGGGTGGTCATCTCGTAGGAAAAGTCATAGATCGGCAAAAAGGCTTTAATTTTGCCACCAATCCGTTGATGCAAATAAACAGCTCGCCGTAATGCTGGTTGATCGTCCTGGTTTGGATCGATGACTACCAGCATGTTTTGATACATAGCCATACAGGGTCTCCTTACAACTGTCACCGCAGTTTGTATTTAAAAGAGTAACCCAATAATGTGGATTGAAACAGGGGAGAACCTCTTGCCAGATCAATAAACTGGGGAAATCTCCAGCTTTTCCCCACATCCCGCTCAATTTAAACCATTTTCCGTTGTTTCTATTGTGCTTGCGCGCTACACGGAAAAAGTTTGGACGCGTGGACGTTTCAACTGCCCGGCAATCTCTTTAAGAGTTAAGAGTGCCCGGTGAAGTTGTTCGATCTCCGGCCCACCAATGCACAGTCGGATACCTGACTGCTCGGATAACGGGTTGACCTCTGTTGATACGGGTGAGGTAACTTTGATCCCTGCCGCTAAGGCTGCTTCGTAGAACGGCTGTACGCTTTCGCGAGCCAGTGGCAACCAGAGGTGAAAGCTGGGATGCCCGGAGCGATAAAGATGCTCACCTAAAATAGAAAAGGCTAATTCATAGCGGCGAACTGTTTCGTGTTCTATCGCAGAGGTTACGGTTTCCGCAGTACCATCAAGTAACCATTGCTCCATGATCGCGCAACTTATCGGGGAAACCATCATTGCCGTTGCTCTGAGCATCGATTCAGCTCGGGAATATAGCTGTTCAGGCAGCAGAAGTCCGCCGATGCGTAACGTGGGGTTCAGTATTTTAGATAAGCTATTTACATACAAAGTGATATCCGGTGCTAATCGGGCAATTTGTGGGAGTTCAATATTACGGGTGAGTCGATAGACATCATCTTCGATAATAAATAATGCGTTTGCACGGCAAACGCGTATCAGGTCTTTTCGCCGGGCAAGACTCATTATGCGCGTCGAAGGGCTTTGTAGCAGGGGAGTGACATATACCGCACTGCGTTTGTCATCGCTGGCATCCAGCATTTTCTCCAATACTGAAACATCCATCCCTTCGTCATCCATCGGGATGCCAACCAGTCTCAGTTTTAACAGCCGTGAAAGTTGGATCAGTCCGGAATACGTTTGCGCCTCCACATAAAGTGTCCCAAAAGGTTCGCATACCGTTGATAACGCCACTGAAAGCGCATGTTGCGCTCCGCTGGTAATAATGAGTTGGCGATAATCAGCGGGCATTCCCAGCCTGTTGAACCAGCGAGCCATCAGGCGACGGTGTTCGTCATGGCCGGCTGCCGGCGCGTAAGTGTTGAACATGTCCATATCCGGACGGCGAGCGATTGCCGAAAGTGTCGCGCTGAGTGAACGCGAGCTTAGCGCAGCCGGGGGGGTATTTTGCGACAAATCGATGACGGTCTGACCACGCGAATTTGCTAGTGCTACAAACATCCCGCTTCCTTTCACACTTCTGACAAGTCCACGTTTCTCAAGGATCCCATAGGCTTTCGTTACGGTGCCAAGCCCGATACCCAATGTGTCCGCTAAATTACGGTGGGCTGGTAAGCGGGCGCCATGCTGAAGCGATCCTGAGAGGATATCTTCGGCCAGGGCCTCAACTAATTGTTCTGTTGGAGATGTCGCATTGCTGGACAGTCTTGGCTGCCAGGGAGAACGCTCACGCATCGGATCACCATAAGTGTAATGTGACACTATTTATATTTACTAATAGTGTCACACATTCTATTCTGACGCCAGTATCAAAATGGGTCAGAACAGGCATCGGGTATGAGTGTGAAAAGTATGAGTGAAAGTATAGATGGCGCAGGATCTGCAGATGATCCGACAGCTATTGATAGTATTAGAAAAGACGTTGTCCGTGGGTTGAAAGACGGTTTTCCCGTTTTACTTGGCGTGATTCCTTTTGCTCTGGTTTTGGGGGCCCAGGCCAGCCATAAAGGACTCAATGGTTTAGCTGTTCCGCTAATGACGGGATTAAATTTCGCTGGTGGATCTGAATTTGCAGCAATACAAATCTGGACTTCACCTCCCCATATTTTTCTTATTATGGCAGTTACATTCCTGGTTAATAGCAGACATATTCTGATGGGGGCAACTCTTGTTCCGCTGTTGATGCGTTTTTCTAAGCGTAAAGTTTTACCTGCACTTTTTTTTATGACTGATGAAAGTTGGGCGTTAAGTTATAGTGATGCATATAAAAGAAGCATTAATAATGTTCCTCATTTTAGTATGCCTTATTATTTAGCCGCTTCTTTTTCTTTTTATATTATGTGGGTAGGTTGTACCACGTTAGGCGCGTTAATCGGCCCTGTGCTTGGCGATGTTCATCACTACGGTTTTGATATGGCTTTTCCCGCTGTATTCCTTGTGCTTGTCAGGGGCATGTGGAGCGGTTTTCGCAAAGCGATACCGTGGTTTGCCAGCCTGATTGTTGCGGTTGCGGTTTATCATTATGTCCCCGGTGTTTGGTATGTCATGGCAGGTCCGTTGGTGGGATTAGTGGTTGCATGGTTGCAGGGGGATAAATAATGCCAGACCAGCAAACGCTGTTCGCCATCCTCCTGATGGCTCTGACCACCTATGCGACACGTATTGCGTCGTACATGATATTGCGCAACCGGGTGTTATCCCCCAGATCGATGGCCGTTCTTAAATCATCGCCAGGATGCGTCATGCTGGCATTTATCGCACCTTATTTTGCGTCCGGAAACCCTGCCGATCTTATCGCATTAGGTTTAACACTGATCGCCGCATTACGTTTTCCTATGCCTGTCACCGTTGCTATTGGTGTGCTGACCGCTGCTATCCTGCGTCATTATCTCGGCTGAGAATATTGGATTATTTACAGAAGTAAATGTCTGACCATGGAATAGTTTGGTTATTAAATTGAATCACCTCAGAGGCTTTTTATGCTACCAGGCAGGAAAGAGTTTTTAACCGTAGTTATTGTGACAGCATTAATGATGGGAATATTTATATTGAGTACACTTATAGTGTTTATATTTTAATTAAATCAGAGCAGAAGAGCCTTCTGCCAAACCATTAAATTGGGGTAATTTAGCAATTTGACAGAAGGTTAACTGAGAAGGTTACGCAACGTTACGCGTGTGGCCAGCAAGGACGGCCAGCGCATCGCTATTCTCAATAGTGATATATTTACCTTTCACCGCCAGCATACCGCTTTTCTGGAAGCGACCCAGCAGGCGGCTAATGGTTTCAACCGTCAGGCCGAGGTAATTACCGATATCGCCACGGGTCATTGTCAGACGGAATTCGCGCGGAGAGAAGCCTCGCTGGGCAAAACGGCGGGACAGATTGTAGATAAAGGCCGCCAGGCGCTCTTCAGCATTCTTCTTCGACAACAGCAGGATCATGTCCTGGTCGCCTTTGATTTCGCCACTCATCAGACGCATCATCTGTTGACGCAGGTTCGGCATTTTACCGGACAGGTCATCCAGGGTTTCGAAAGGAATTTCGCATACCATTGACGTTTCCAGCGCCTGGGCAAAGCTTGGGTGGTGACCGCTGCCAATCGCGTCAAAACCAACCAGGTCGCCCGCTAAGTGGAAACCGGTGATTTGCTCATCGCCTTGTTCGGTAATGGTATAGCTTTTTATCGTTCCGGAACGGATAGCATAGAGTGACTTAAGCTCGTCACCTGCTTTAAAGAGCGTCTGCCCCTTTTGGATAGGCTTTTTGCGCTCGATAATGTTATCGAGCTGGTCAAGCTCATGCTCGTTAAGTGTGAACGGGATGCAAAGCTGGCTGATGCTGCAATCCTGGCAATGGATAGCACAACCGCCAGACTGAATGCGCCGTATAATTCGCTTTTCCGGGATCATAGGTCTGCTCAAGCCGTAATTGATATTTGTCAATTTTAACATCTTTTTGGTGAGCACGTAAGCCTGAGCTACTCCCAATAGAGAATAATTCAGGCATAAGCGAGTTGAATGTTTGTATCTATCTGATTAACCGCACTTTATTTGGGGATGCATTGTGTGGAAGTGTGATGAATAAGGCATTAATTGCCTGGATTCTAGAGTAGCAGATAGCCTTCATGGCGCAATAACCACTCTTTTCGCTGCACGCCACCCGCATAGCCAGTCATTGTGCCATTCCGTCCAATCACGCGGTGGCACGGGACGACGATGCTGACAGGATTGGAACCATTAGCCGCACCAACGGCTCTGGCGGCACCGGGGCGCCCCAGTTGTTCAGCCAGTTGTCCATAATGCATGACCTGCCCGCAGGGGATAGAACGTAACGCTTTCCAGACCTCGCGTTGGAAAGGGGTTCCCGCTGTTGCGGTTTCAAGCGTATCTATAATGCTGAGATTTCCCGCAAAATACTCTGCCAGCTTATCGCTTAGCCCTCCGGGGTTTTTGGCAGCAATACGCTGATAACCCTCGGAACGATAATGAATATCGAGTAATTGCTCCATACGATCGCGATGTTGATCCCATTCAACCGCACGCAGGCGAAATTGCTCATCACAAATTACCCACAACGGGCCTAGGGGTGTTGCAATGATGTCTTCAAGTAAGTTCAGCATCCGTTTTTCTCATTACAGGCGGGGTTACACATTATCATGTCAGTGATAGTCGTTTCTATACCCCCAAAAACGGATCTTAACTTGTGGAGGTAAAGGAATGTCGAACGGTGCGTTATTGGAAATAACCGTAAACCGTTGTCGGTATAATAGTGCGCGGTTATGATAATGACCGTCGTAAAATCGCTGGAGGATGAAACATGAACCATGATGATGCATCGCTGTTTCTTGACGCCATGGGGGATGTTCAACCACTGAAGGGATGCGCCGATGTTCACTGGCAGCCAACGCGTAATCTTCGCGCTCCTGCACGTATTGATACGCTGCAGCTGGATAACTTTCTCTCGACAGGTTTTCTGGATATCGTCCCGCTGAGCGTTCCGCTGGAGTTTCGTCGTGAAGGGTTACAGCATGGCGTGACTGACAAGCTGCGCACCGGGAAATATCCGCAACAAGCAAGCCTTAATCTTGTGCGACAGCCCGTTGAAACCTGCCGCCAGATGCTATTTAGCTTTATTTTACAGGCGCAGCAGGATGGGTTGCGCAACGTCCTGGTGATTCACGGTAAGGGGCGTGATGATAACTCCCATGCCAACATCGTTCGTAGCTACGTCGCGCGTTGGTTAACGGAGTTTGATGATGTGCAGGCTTTCTGCACCGCACTGCCGCATCATGGCGGCAGCGGGGCATGTTATGTGGCGTTACGTAAAACGGCGCTGGCGAAACAGGAGAACTGGGAACGCCACGCTAAACGTAGTCGCTAGACTGGGTAGTCATCAGGCAGCCAGCACTCTGTTTCTGCCTTCATTTTTGGCTTTGTACAATGCGTCGTCCACGCGTTTAAATAACTCATCAATACTTTCATTGGCTTCGTGTCGCGCCACACCAATACTGACAGTAAAGCGGGGAAGGCCAGGGAGGCTCACCTTGGCTACCGTCGCGCGTATTACTTCAGCGAGATTAAGTGCTCCATCTAAAGACGTGCGTGGCAAAAGCAGTACAAACTCTTCTCCCCCCCAACGAAAAACCAGATCGTCTTTTCTTGCACAGGATTCCAGGGTGCGTGCCAACGCGCAAAGTACATCATCCCCTTTTAAATGCCCGAAAAGATCGTTGATGCTTTTAAACCGGTCGGTGTCGATTAGCAGCAAACTGTAATCCTGCGTTAACGATGTTGTGTGTGTCTGCGCTGGCTCAGTTATCTGATAAAAATGCCGCCGGTTGAGTAATCCGGTTAACGCGTCATGCAAGGCGGCGCGTTCCAGTTCCAGTTCCAGACGTTTTTGCTCGGTAATATCGTGAACAATGCACAGCATCAGCTTATTGCCGTAGATTTCGATAGGACCGGCATAGGTTTGTACGTGACGGGTGCTTCCATCGGCAAGTCTGTGGACAAAATGTAAGGGCTTATGGCCACCAGGAAGATGCGCAATTTTATGCATTATCGGCAATATATGGCGCCCCAGCATATTGATTTCCCAGGTATGCTTCTGACACATCACGTCATGATCATAGCTATAGAAATTCAGGGCACTGAGATTTGCATCCACAATCAATCCGTCGCGTGACGGATCAATAAGCAACATGGGTGCTGAGTTAGTCTGGAAAAAACGGGCATAGAATCCTTGTTTTTTCCGCTGATAGGTGGCAGAGCGGCTGGCTTTCAGGCCTTGCGCTGTCGGTGTTTCAATGCCTTCATAGAGGATAACATCACCTATATCCTGAAGCGTCCTGATGGACAAACGACAGGCCAGCGCGATTTCCTCGCTTTCGCGGTAAACCGTGAGGATCTCCACAATGTCATGATGATTTCGCAAATCACTAAGATACATAGGTAAATCATTTTGTGCGTGCGTGGAGAATGTGCCTTTTCTGAGAGGGGGGAAACACGGGGCCTGCATCAGTTCCCGTGCAACGGTATTGGCGAACACCAGTTCTTCGGTATGTGGCGAAACGATCCAGACCGGAATGGTTAATAAATCCAGTGAATGCAGCTCGTTTATGCTCATCGATAATCCCGTTATCTTCATATGCTGTGTTGCCGGTTTATTGGCGAATTTTTTTAATTATGCAATCTCACAATGTTATTGATTGTCGGTGAGACAAGGGTTGTACCGTTGGTTTTACTTTTGTGGCGTTTTCAGTTTGTATCAAGTCATAGATTTTATGTGCTGGCAGCGGTTTCGCATACAGGAAGCCTTGCAGCACACCGCAGCCCATCTGGGTTAACAGCGTTTCCTGCTCCTGGGTCTCTATACCCTCTGCCACAACGCGCATATTCATAGAGTGCGCTATGTCTATAATAGTAGACACGATTTTTGTATTTTTGCTGTTCTCACTAATATCTTTGACAAATATTCTGTCGATTTTTAATTCTCGTGCCGGAAGTGATTTCAGCATCAATATATTTGAATAACCGGTGCCAAAATCATCAATAGAAACGGTGATCCCCAAATCGGCAAACGCGTTCAGGACTTCTACGCTGCGTTTTAAATTTTTAAGTGCCGTACTTTCAGTCAGTTCCAGCGTGAGATGTGCTGGTGAAAGCTGATATTGTGCCAGGGCGTTGCAGACTATATCGACAATATCAGGTTGTTCAAACTGGGCTGGTGACAGATTAACGGCAAGGGTCCACTCCGTGTGGCCTTGTGACTCCCATTGATATAACTGACTGCATGCCTGCTGGAGAACCCAGGTGCCGACAGGAATAATCAGGCCTGTTTCTTCAAGTGCGGGCAGGAATTCAGCTGGCAGCAGAATGCCGCGTTCAGGATGATGCCAGCGTAACAACGCCTCAAAACCCGTCAGAGAGCGATCCCCAGCGGTGTATTTAGGCTGATACCATAATTCAAATTGATTCCGCTCAAGCGCTTGCGACAGTTCCTGCAAGAACGTTGGCGGCGTATCGGCGATAGCCTCCATCTCTGGGGTATAAATCGCCCAGCCGTTTCTGCCAGCCTGTTTGACATGATACATCGCAGTATCGGCTTTAACTTTTAGCTCATGTAACGTTGAGCCGTGTTCGGGATAAAGACTGCTTCCCGCGCTTAACGAAACGCGAATGGTATGTCCAAACAGTGTAAAAGGTTCTTTGACGGCGCTGGCAATACGGGTCATCAGCACTGAAATTGCTTCCCGGTTGCTGTTTGGCACCAGCAGGATAAATTCATCACCACCCAGCCTCGCCAGCGTCATGGTGTCCTCAAGGCAGTTGTATATGCGTTGTGTGCTGGAGATAAGCAACTGATCGCCAATGTGATGGCCCCAGGTGTCGTTTACGATTTTGAATCGATCAAGGTCGATAAAGACCAGGGCGAAGTGTTGTTGATGCAGTTTGGAATGACGCAGGCAGGTCTGTAAGCAGACGTCTATTTGCGTTCGATTGGCAAGGCCGGTCAGCGCATCGAAGTGGACCTGGTGCTCAAGCTGGCAGTTCAGTTGATGCAGATTATCGGCCAGTCTTGAGGTGCGTAGCTGAGAATCCACCATCGAAATGACCAGCATAATACCCAGAATCACCAGCGTGACGGCGCAGACCCAGATAGAGAGTTCCAGCGTGCTCAGTCCGTCATGCGCAGTGTGACCGAAATGCGTGAAGGTGGCCGCCCCCATCCCGGTGTAATGCATTGAGGCGATCGCCAGCGCCATTACCAGAGCGGCAATAAGTCGGTTTATTAATGCGCGTCGGGTATTTTGCCGCAAATGAAAAGCTAACCACAGGCCGATCCCTGACGCGATAATGGCAATGACCACGGAAAGCAAAATGAGTGAGAACTGCCAGCGGATAGCAACATGTTCAACGATAGCGACCATGCCAACGTAGTGCATGGTCACAACACCGGTGCTTAATAGGCTTGTTGCAACAATAAGCCGCCTGGCCGAAAGCGTTTGACCTGATATCGCAATATTGATGGCAAGCGTCGCGGAAATGAGTGCGATCAAAAAAGAAAATGCCGTGAGTGAAAAGTGATAATTAATTGGCATACTCATTTTCATGGCCAGCATGCCAATAAAATGCATCGACCAGATCCCCATCCCCAGCGTTGCCCCGCCAGATAAACGCCAGAAAGTCGATTCCCGACGACTAGAGATCGCCACTTTCCCTGCGCTATCGAGGGCAATAAACGAAGCAATGAATGCGACAACAAAGGAAATCCCAATCAGTACAGGGTCCCATGACACGTGCAACATCTTACTACCCATCGATAAAAAACCGTGATGATAAATCTAGCAGATTCTGTCCAGTTAACCTGGTAAAACCAGGCGCGTTCTTAGTTTCCTGTCAGCAGTATTAGTCTGAGCCGCTATAACGGTGGAGTACGTGATGTTTGCTTATGAAAACATTCACCGAGTTTATGATTTGGCGTATTTTTGTTCGCATTGTGCACTGGGTGACAATAGTCTGGCAACTGGCGTGAACGCCAGCTTATGCGGGATAAATAACCAAACTAATGTAAACTGGTGGTGCGATAGTGTGCTTTAAGTGAAAAGGCGGCATGCTCTCTTTGAAAGTGGAACTTTCGGTATCGCGGAATGGCAATCTGCATTGCAGGTGCTATAAAAAATAATACTCCGCGTTATTCTTTGGCAGGCAGGATTAAAATGTTAAATAATATAAGCGTCAGGACGTTTATTACTTTATTTCTGGTATGTACCGTAGTGGCCCTCAATATCGTAGAGGTAATATTATCTGCAGGATTTAATGTCATTATTGGCACTGATGTGGTTTGTACTATTTCACTATTATATTTATGGTGGTATATGACAAAATATCTCGTCGTGCCGATTAATACGGTAAAAGAAAGTATTGAAGAGGTGACTGCAGGGAATCTGGCAATGAGTATTCCTGAGTTCGGTAATAATTGTGCTGGCAGACTTATTCCGGGAATTAACAGTCTGGCGAGTAATATTTCCACGTTAGTCAGTGAGATCAGATCCTCTTCGCGGACCGTGATGACGCTTTCTGAACAACTCGCGGAGCGTAGCGCTGAACTGTCAGTAAAAACGGAACAGCAGTCTGGCGCGTTAATGCAAACAGCTGCGAATATGGATGAGATAGCGGTTAGTACGCGCAATAATGCAGACAATACGCACATGGCGAGCGCCCAGGCAAATATTGCGACACAATCTGCTCGCCAGGGGGGCGATTTAATGGTGCAGGTCGCCACCAATATGCGCTCGATCACCGACTGCGCTCAGCAGATGACTGAAATTATCGCGTTAATAGATGGTATTGCATTCCAGACGAATATTCTGGCATTGAATGCGGCGGTTGAGGCGGCGAGGGCTGGTGAACATGGCAAAGGTTTTTCTGTCGTTGCAGGTGAAGTGAGAATATTGGCACATCGTAGCGCAGAAGCGGCAAAAAGTATTAAACGGCTTATCGATGAAACGCATCACAATGTCCAGCAGGGTGCGGCGGTTGTACGTGAAGCCGAAAAAAACATGCAGGATATTGTGGGTGGTGCAGGGCAATTAAATCAGCTGATGGCGGAGATATTAACAACCACACGGGAACAGGAAAACGGGATCACCAGAATTACCCAGGCTCTTGCCGAACTGGAAAACGTGACGCAAAGTAATGTCAGCATGGTCGATGAGTTATCTGATTCGTCCGGTATCCTGAAAAGTCAGGTGAATGATCTTCTGTCACGCACACATAAATTTCGCTTAAGTAAAAATATATCTGTCGAAACAACCACGATCTTGCATCGAGATTCTCCTGTCTCCGGACTACGTCAACGGGTTAAATGCAGTTCTTCATATTAAGATTCAACATCTGCTCGCCACAGCGCCGAACCCGTCGGCGCTTTTTATTTTCTTGAACACTTTTATGAATCATTTCAGCATAATGGGACAATGCGATATTGCTTAACATATACTGAAGACTAGACTAACGAAAAGTTTGAATGTTTATGGAGGCGCTGTGGAAGCCATTAAGGGAACCGAAGTTAATGTGCCGGATGCCGTGTTTGCCTGGCTGCTGGATGGTCGCGGTGGCGTGAAACCGCTGGAAGACAACGATGTTATCGACAGTGCGCATCCGTGCTGGCTGCATCTTAATTACACCCATTCTGATAGCGCGCAATGGCTGGCGACAACGCCTCTGCTTCCTAATAATGTGCGTGATGCACTGGCGGGAGAAAGTACTCGCCCGCGCGTAAGCCGGGTCGGGGAAGGGACGCTGATTACGTTACGCTGTATTAATGGCAGCACCGACGAACGCCCTGACCAGCTTGTCGCCATGCGCTTATATATGGATGAACGCCTGATTGTCTCAACACGTCAGCGTAAAGTGCTGGCACTGGATGATGTGGTAAGTGACTTGCAGGAAGGGACGGGACCGTCTGACTGTGGTAGCTGGCTTGTGGATGTTTGTGATGCCTTAACCGATCATGCCAGTGAGTTTATCGAACAATTGCATGACAAAATTATCGATCTGGAAGACAACCTGCTGGATCAGCAGATCCCGCCTCGCGGTTTTCTGGCATTGCTGCGCAAACAACTGATAGTCATGCGGCGCTATATGGCCCCTCAGCGCGATGTTTATGCGCGCCTGGCCAGTGAACGTTTACCGTGGATGACTGACGATCACCGACGTCGGATGCAGGATATCGCCGACAGATTGGGAAGAGGGTTGGATGAGATCGACGCATGCATCGCCCGGACCGGCATTATGGCGGATGAAATTGCTCAGGTTATGCAGGAATCTCTGGCGCGAAGAACCTATACCATGTCGTTGATGGCAATGGTTTTTCTGCCCAGCACATTTTTAACCGGACTGTTTGGCGTCAATCTCGGGGGGATTCCCGGTGGCGGCTGGCAGTTTGGTTTTTCGCTATTCTGTATTCTGTTAGTTGTCCTGATTGGTGGTGTTACTTTATGGTTGCATCGTAGTAAATGGTTGTAACAACTACGTTTTTCATCGACTTTCGTGAGTGAAAACGGCGAAGTTTTTGAGCGAGGTCAATAAACCATCTACCTATTCGGGGCAATATCTCTCTCGCAGGTGAATGCAACGTCAAGCGATGGGCGTTGCGCTCCATATTGTCTTACTTCCTTTTTTGAATTACTGCATAGCACAATTGATTCGTACGACGCCGACTTAGATTAGTCGGCTTTTTTTTTGCCTGCAGGAAACCAGCGTCTACCCTAAAAGGGTCAGTCTGACTCACTGGAGGGTAATATGACCTGCTTATTCGCCCCGTTGCAGTTGCAACGTCCCCATTCCGATACTGTTCCCACCGATCCGGTTCCGATTCCCGACTCCATACCTCGTCCGCAACCTATGCCGGACCCGTCACCGGATGAAGAGCCGATTAAATTGTCGCATCACGGGCGCAGATCTGCGAGGATACGCGCCTGCTGAATGTGAGTTTTTACCGCGAGATTAAATTGTGACCGCTTTTTCAACCCTGAATGTTTTGCCTGCCGCCCAACTCGAGAATCTTAATGAGCTGGGTTATCTTGAAATGACGCCTGTTCAGGCCGCTGCGTTGCCGGCAATCCTGGCAGGAAAAGATGTTCGTGTGCAGGCAAAAACCGGCAGTGGCAAAACGGCCGCGTTTGGTCTTGGCCTGTTACAACACATTGATGCTGCGCTGTTTCAGACTCAGTCGCTGGTGCTGTGCCCAACCCGCGAACTGGCTGACCAGGTCGCCGGTGAATTGCGTCGTTTGGCGCGTTTTCTGCCAAATACCAAAATTTTGACGCTGTGCGGTGGCCAGCCCTTTGGCGCACAGCGTGATTCTCTGCAACATGCCCCACATATTATTGTTGCCACGCCGGGACGTTTACTCGACCACCTGCAAAAAGGCACCGTCTCCCTTGATGCGTTGAATACGCTGGTGATGGATGAAGCCGACCGGATGCTGGATATGGGATTTAGTGATGCAATTGATGACGTAATCCGCTTTGCGCCAGCGTCACGTCAGACATTGCTGTTTTCCGCAACCTGGCCGGAAGCGATTGCCGCGATCAGTGGTCGCGTGCAGAACAATCCGTTAACGATTGAGATTGATACAGTCGATGCGTTGCCAGCGATTGAACAACAATTCTTTGAAATCTCCTCACACGGCAAAATTCCGCTGTTGCAAAAATTACTTAGCCAGCATCAGCCGGCATCATGTGTGGTTTTCTGTAACACCAAAAAAGATTGTCAGGCTGTTTGTGATGCACTGAACGCAGCCGGGCAAAGCGCATTATCGCTTCATGGCGATCTTGAGCAACGCGATCGGGACCAGACGCTCGTACGTTTTGCCAACGGCAGTGCTCGTGTTCTGGTTGCCACCGATGTGGCGGCGCGTGGCCTGGATATTAAATCGCTCGAGCTGGTGGTTAACTTTGAACTGGCATGGGATCCGGAAGTTCATGTACACCGTATTGGACGTACTGCCCGTGCGGGTAACAGTGGCCTGGCGATTAGCTTTTGTGCACCGGAAGAAGCGCAACGTGCCAATATTTTGTCCGAGATGCTGCAACTGAAGCTGAACTGGCTATCCGCACCGGGTAATGGTTCAATTCTGCCGCTGGAGGCTGAGATGGCGACACTGTGCATCGATGGCGGTAAAAAAGCTAAAATGCGGCCTGGTGATGTATTAGGGGCGTTGACCGGAGATATTGGGCTGGACGGGGCAGATATCGGCAAGATTGCCGTTCATCCGGCGCATGTCTACGTGGCCGTTCGCCAGGCTGTAGCACATAAAGCGTGGAAGCAACTGCAGAACGGTAAGATCAAAGGTAAGAACTGCCGGGTTCGTTTATTAAAATAAATGCCCGTAGGAATGCCTGATGGCGTTCCGCTTATCAGGCCTACTGGTACTGACGTAATACCTTGTCCAGTAGGCCGGATACGGCATCCTCTCTATTACTTCACTTCCACCACGTTCAGACGCAACTCATCTAACTGGTTTTCATCTTCTTCCGGCTGCCAGCCTGCTGGTTGCAGTGGGATCTCTTCACGATCGAATGCCAGATCACCGCCATCTACCACTTCTGAGCCGTGTTTGATGCCTTTAAAATCGAACAGATTAATATCGCTCAGGTGAGAAGGCACCACATTCTGCATCGCACTGAACATCGTTTCAATACGACCTGGATAGCGCTTGTCCCAGTCACGCAGCATATCAGCGATCACCTGACGTTGCAGGTTAGGCTGTGAACCACACAGGTTGCACGGAATAATCGGGAAACCTTTCGCTTCAGAGAAGCGCTCGATATCTTTTTCGCGGCAATAGGCCAGCGGACGGATCACAATATGCTTACCATCATCGCTCATCAGCTTCGGCGGCATGCCTTTCATTTTCCCGCCGTAGAACATATTTAAAAACAGCGTTTGCAGGATGTCGTCGCGATGGTGTCCGAGCGCAATTTTGGTGGCGCCTAATTCGGTTGCCGTGCGGTACAAAATGCCGCGGCGCAGACGAGAACAGAGAGAGCAGGTCGTTTTGCCTTCAGGAATTTTATCTTTGACGATCCCGTAGGTATTTTCTTCGACAATTTTATACTCAACACCCAGTTGTTCCAGATACTCCGGCAGGATGTGCTCCGGGAAGCCCGGTTGTTTTTGATCCAAATTTACGGCGACCAAAGAGAAACTGATTGGGGCGCTTTGCTGCAAATTCCGCAGGATTTCCAGCATGGTGTAGCTATCTTTCCCACCGGAAAGACACACCATAATGCGATCGCCGTCTTCGATCATATTGAAATCGGCAATAGCTTCACCTACGTTACGACGCAGGCGTTTCTGTAATTTGTTCAGGTTGTATTGTTCTTTCTTTGTAACTTGTTGATTATCTTGCATTCTTACCGTTCTCAAAAAACAAAAGGGGCATATAAGGGGCAAACTTCCATCACAGGGCTAGTTTGTTATTCAACATTGCAACCTGATCGCCATTCATTTCTTCAATCCATGTACTGTAGACTTCGTACACCATTTGCACGTTTTCATGCCCCATCTGATTAGCTATAAATGATGGGTTCGCTCCAGCCGATAATAGCCAGCAGGCAAAAGTATGCCGCGTATGGTACGGATTACGGCGACGAATACCAGCACGTTTTACAGCGGCGTTCCATCTCGCACTGATGCTACTCATAGAGTAGTAAGGTTTTTGCTCTTCTTTTCGCATCCGGGGCATAAAAAGTGTACGCGTTGGTTTTCAGTCTTACCGTACTCTCTATGGTGGAACACTATTTTGTCCTGGGTTGTCGTGCAGTCATTTCGCGCTGAACTTTGAGCGCATCCAGTGCTGGCTCCAGTAGTTTATCGTCCTGATCCCGGCATCTGTCTTTGGTGGTCCGAAAGTCCCAATGATGGTCAGGTTGCGGCAGACTTTGACAGTACCCACCGCCATGTCTACATCTTCCCAAGTCAGAGCGGCCAGCTCACCGTGTATGTCTCTTTCATTTTGCTGCACCCTTATAGGGTCGGCCCTTCAGAAGCACCGCAGTAAAACATAATACCCATCACTGAATAAGAATACCTAAGCGATACAATCCCCTTTTAGCACAAGGGGATCTTTATGTCTGATGTTGTCTCAGAACTGAGCTGAAACAAACCGTGATAGTTGGTTCACCAGATTAAGTGGTTGTAATGGCAAATAATGATGCAGATCGGAAAATCAACCCAACTCATACAGGTCGCTATTGAGAAATTCGAAACCCGCGAAAAATAGAAAAGGGCATATGTGTGAAAGTAAGCAGGATTGATAATTCGTAGTATTAATTCTAAATACAATGTATGCGGCTTTTTATAAAAAAAACCGCAATGCGAGGTTTAGTGTGCGACATAACTTGAATCAAAAGACATTAATTTGATTACTTACTTTGCATAACCTTTAAATACGCCTTTATCATCCATCACAGCAAGCTTACCGTTTTTATAAGCGATAAATGTATACAATCCTTGTTGGTAAGTTGTAGTTTCTTTTGTTTCTTCAGCAGTTGCTGCTGGCTTACCATCAACGACAAGGCCGTTCGGTGTCATTTCCAGTTTCATGCCGTTCCAGTGTTTCACGCCTGCTTTTTTTGCTGCCTGTGCTTTCTGGTCAACATTTTTGTGCACGTTCGTCAGAATTTCTCTCTGCTTTTGCAATTAGAGAACTGCATCCGGAAACAGCAATGACTGCACAAACAATAAGAATACCTAAGCATGGTCTTTTAACTTTTACATTAACGCTCACTTCTCATTTCCTTTAATAAATAACATATAATTAATGTTTACTTTCTGCGTAAACATTAATTATATTTGATTGAAACATTAAAGTAACAATGCGGCGTCGAATAATATAATCACTTGGATGTTATTTGTATAACATAAGAACGCCCCTAAAATCTTGTCTTTTTAGATATTTGCTGGAGAAAATAAAATACATAAATAATAATGATCACCATATTAATTTTTAGCGTTACGGCTCCCCAGGAATGGTAGGAGCGTTCTCTGTGTGTATCAGAAAGGACGGAGGTATGCGTTGCTTTGAATTACAATAAGGTTGAATGACTGTACGGGATTGTTGCGTTAAATCCAGCCAAAATGCTGAGTTAACTCCATCGATAATACAAATAAAACCGTTTGTTACAGGCGTAGCATAAGCAAAACGCTAGTCTATGCTCAAGAGAGGGTGAAACCTTATTTTGATTCAGACAATAACAAGATAATTAGCCTTTGGGGTGCTTGTGATGAAAAGGGTCCTGCTCGCTTTCTTAACCTGCTTTACTACCATCATAGCTTTCACATCGATTGCCGCTGAACCCCGGCAGGAACCCTCCGAGCAAGAACGCGCACGCACAGTATATATCTTCCATCAACCGATAGTGATGCTGCAGGCAAAGTTCGGTTTGAGCACTCCGGAGGAGCGGGTGCTACGTATCCGTAACACATTGCGAAACTTCACTGAAACCGATGTGCGTGAGCCGCTAAAAATCGTTTCTGTCACCCGTTATAACCAACCTGGAAGGCTTATCGTGATGAACGGTAAACCAGTGATGTTGCTTAGCGCAGGCGACCTGGATGAAGGGGATGATCTCACACTCGATCAGGCGGCACATCGTGTACTGGGGCGCATGGAGAAGCAGCGAAAAGCGCTGAACGATCAGTTTAACAGTGGCTGGCTGGTACTTTCAGCAGTGAAGACTGCGGTGGGATTCCTGGGACTGGTTCTTTTCTGGTACTGCTCATACCGTTCCTGTCGCTGGGTGAGCCGAGTTTATCGTCGGCGTATTATTGAGAACCGTAGCTTGATCCCCCAACACTGGAGACGGTTTATTGGCGCAATTGAAACACGCTTATATGCCATTCTAATAATTCTGATAGGCATCGTGGCGTTGTATGTCTGGCTCAGTTGGGTGTTCGGTCTGTTTCCCTGGACACGCGTCTGGGGAGAATCATTAGGTGATTGGCCTGTACGCGTGGTGCAAGGGATTGCATTGTCCATCGTCTCGGCCCTGCCGGGGTTAATGATCGTACTGATCATTTTCTTCATCACAGCATTAATCCTGAAACTGTTAAAGGCGATACTCAACCAAGTGGAAGCAGGGCGTTTACAATTGCCGGGTATTCATCCAGAGACAGTAGGAGCCACCCGTAAGTTGATATCTGTGGTGGTATGGCTCTTTGCATTATCAGCAGCTTACCCTTTTTTACCCGGAGCTAATTCCTTGGCATTTAAAGGCATCAGTGTATTCTTTGGACTGATGCTCACACTTGGTTCGGCCGGGGTTATGAACCACGCCATGAGTGGGCTGGTATTGATCTACTCTCGCGCTCTGCGAAAAGGGGACATGATCCGGGTGGCTGATAACGAGGGGCTGGTAAGCGAAATCGGTATGCTGGCGACAAAGATCATCACCCGTGAAAATTATGTGGTCACGGTACCTAATGCGGTAGTGGTAAGCGGGAAAATTACTAATTTGAGCTCACAAAGCGTTAACGGAGGTGTCAACCTGACTGTTGGTGTCACTATTGGTTATGACACTCCCTGGCGCCAGGTCCATGCAATGCTCGAGTTGGCGGGCAAGCGAGCCAAAGGCGTTGATCTTTCACAGCCACCGTTGGTTCGTCAATTGAATCTGATGGACTGGTATATCGCCTACGAGTTGCAAGTATGTCTGTTACCGGGCGTGTCGCTGGCAGATGCCCGTAACGAACTGCACAGCAATATTCAGGATGTCTTCAATGAATTTAATGTGCAGATTATGTCCCCGAACTTTGTGCTGCAACCGGAAAACAGTGTGATGGTGCCCAAAGATAGCTGGTATATGCCACCGGCTATGCCACCGCAGGGTAAAGAATGACTTGCTGCCTTGATATTACTATGTCCCTATCTGGATCTTGATTCGGTTCCACGAGGATGATCTCCTGCAGTTGGAAAATTTAGTCTTCATTCGTCGAAACCCATGCTTGTGTTAATTTACCTGGATTTTGCCAGCTGAAAGAAATCGCTCCTTACTAAAGCATAGATAATTCAACCCGCTAAGGCGTGTTTTCTTTTTTTACTACTGACAGGAAATTAACAATTTGTGCTCTTAAAACGTTGATCATTTTTGTGTACAGTTATGCTGTATAAAAACACAGTAAATGCAATGAAGGCTATTATGAAAGTTGAATTAACCATTGATCGCATGAAATAACTTCCCAGGCTATTTGCAGCTATGCTACGCGTGTAGCGGAGAAGTTGCGTAGTGAACATCAATACTGCCGGATTGTGTCAGCATTCGTCAAAACCTCGCCGTTTGCCCTTAACGAACCTTATTATGGCAACAGCTCTTCAATGAAGCATAAGACAGTCGGGCCATCATCAGCGCGGCTACGCGTTGCCTTGATGCGATTTGGCGCGACGGCCACCAATATCAGAAAGCGGGAATTATTCTTGGTGGCTTCTTCAGTCAGGGTCTGGCTCAGCTCAACCTGTTTGACGACCACGTGCCGCACGCCGGGAGTGAAAAATTGATGGAGGTGTTGGATCACCTCAATACGAAAGATGGCAGGGGGACTTTGTTCTTTGCCGGGCAGGGAATACAGCATAAATGGCAGATAAAGAGGGAGATGCTCTCGCTACGGTATACGCCGAGATATTCTGATTTATTATGCATTAGATAGCGCGTGAGTATTTAAGGTGCTCATGAAATTCATACAAAACTACTATTCCAGTAATTGAAATGTGAACGATTATATAATTAAGTGTTTTTAAATTTGCAATCAATATCGTGGGTGAGTCGATGAAAACAGAAAAAATATTTTCTATAAGCCTGGCTTTCATCCCATTAATTTCATTTGCAGATATGAATAGCTGTGTCGGGTTAGCCAACACCCTAAAAGAATATAATATATCGAGCCAGTCGTCAGCATTTCTAAATAGTGCATTTGACCAATATTGTGACCAGAGTGGCTCCACAAAAGCATCTGGTGGCGGGATTGGGTTGGATATGGTGATAAAAGCCATCCCAATTAAATTTACTGGAAGTTATTCTTCGACAGAAGAAGGCTTTAGAAACTTTTGTAAAAATTACTCGTCAGTAGCAACTGCTGCCGAGAGAAAATTCTCGTACGAAGAGAAAATCGCCACCAAGTCTTTGGAAACAATAGACTCATGCTTGCGGATCGCTGCGACTGGAGCAGTGGTGACGCATGAAATACCAAACGCAAAATCCGTCGTGTTTTATTTGCAAAGCGGTTCAGCAACGAAATTAGAGTTAAAAGGATTGTTCCCTGCTCCTGATGATGGTGTTTTATGTAAATCACAAGTTGATGGACAGCTTAAAAATATAACTGAAGAGACGTACACCAAAGTTGAACCAAGTATTAGCATTTCTTGTTCGAGAATTGCTAAGGCACAGGGGGCAGGGGGTAAAACGTATGAAGAGCAAGTAATAACACTGGCCACCAATCTAGGTAACTACACTGTTTTTTTACCACAAGATGAAAGAATGCCAATAGATATGGCTCAAAACATTTCGAACCGAGTGGACAAGCTTGAGGCGAGTAGCTTTGAACTTTCCGCAAAAACATTATCTTTAGAAAATGATTCGAATAAAGAAAAAGTTGCGTTGAAGTTTGTGGTAGTTACTAATGCAGAGAACTGTCCAGATGGCTGGACAAGCCAGGGAGTGGTAGGTTGGATAATGCACAATCCGGATTATAGTAACAACGTCGGAAAAGGGGGAAGATTCAATGACGACTGGACATGGACGCATCCTCGGTTATGTAAACGTTAACCAGCGAGCCGATCCAATAGACATAACGGTAGTTATAAAAGGTCAATAAGTATGGCACCTTGATTATTCACATTCCCAACGGCACGCGTCATGGCGTGCCATATAAATTTATCAGCCGTCACGGAGCCGTCGGCTGCAATTCACGTCCGCTCAGAAGCAGAACTTTGGTCCCTGGTACTACGTTGAAATGCCCGCTCGGTTACGGACCATATGGAATGTCTCGTTCGACTTCTTCAGCGAGAAGGGCGAGATAATCTTCACGCGTCATTGACTGTGAAAAACGCCCACACACAGAAACTTCCAGCCAGATGCCAGACTGAAAGTATTAAAAAAGTCTGATCTAAAAACTATGGCATGTGTGGTACGGATAAGCGGGAAAAATGTCAGCACATTTAGGTCAGGAGTCGCGGGGTAAAAGAGAGGAAACAAAAAAGCCCGCAACGGTGTGCGGGCCAGACAGCTTAGCGAACCACCAGAACTGAACACTCCGCGTGACGCACCACGGCTGCGGCGTTAGAGCCCAGCAGATAAGTGGTGATGTCCGGTCGGTGTGACGCAATAATGACCATGTCTGCAGGTAATTTCCTGGCTATCTCCAGGATTTTATCTTTTGGTGCACCTTCAGCAACGTGAACATGCACTCTGTCCGTTGGGATATTGAACTTCTTGATAATCTCTTCCAGTTGAGATTTTGCTTCGGCTTTCAGATCGTCCATGGCCGGTAACTCTGCCGAGTAGGCCAGTCCCAGAGAAGCGTAATAGGGCAGTGACGGAATAACGGTCAGAAAATGGACCTGCGCATCGTCAATTTTTGCCTCTGCTTCAACATGGGCAATAACGCGTTGAGTTAATTCTGAGTCTGAAATATCGATGGGTACAAGAATCGTTCTGTTCATAAAACCTCCTGTTTAAGTATCCATCTAAAGCTTACCGCGTAATGGCACTTTATGTACAATGACAAAGATCACATTTTGGCATCACTTTATTTTGATTTCAGGAAATTTCCCTTTTATAACCCCATCATAAAATCGGCCCTTAGAGACCACGCTAAGGAAATCACGAAAAATACGCGCCGGGACATGCTGATACTGCAATGTAGTGAGTTGATGAAAGCGAATTTCCAGTGTGCGAGAGGATTCGTCATAGCCGACGGATGCAATACGGGATGATTTAACGGGGTGATGATTCATTGCAGGTATCCTCTACTACAGGTATTAATGCAAGATATCATCTATCAAAGGTGTATTTTAACGCAACAGATATAATGTTTTGATCTGGATAAAACAGAATTGCGATAACAGAAAGGAAAGCCCGCTGTTGCCAGCGGGCTATCAGAGACAGATTAGAACTGGTAAACCATACCCAGTGCTACAACGTCATCGGTAGAGATACCGTTGTCTTTGTAGAATTGGTCATCTTCATCCAGAAGGTTGATTTTATAATCAACATAGGTGGAGAAGTTTTTGTTAAAGTAGTAAGTTGCACCTACAGAAGCATATTTCACCAGATCTTTGTCTGTGCTGGTTCCTGCTGGGCTTGCTGCAGTACCTGGCATGGTCAGATCCTTACCTTTAGACATCAGGAAAGACACTTCCGGACGCAGACCAAAGTCGAATTGATATTGTGCCGTAACTTCAAAGTTCTGAGTTTTGTTGGCAATAGTATTGTCGTGACCGTCTGAGCCGCCATACGGAGTCATATTGCGGGTTTCGGAGTACATGGTTGCCAGATAGATGTTGTTCGCGTCGTATTTCAGACCGGCAGTCCACGCATCCGCTTTGTCGCCGCCAGCAGTGGATTGATTTACCTGCTCGTTGGTACGATCGGAAGAGGTATATGCTGCACCGAAGCTTACGCCCATACCCAGATCGTAGGTAGAGGAGATACCGAAGCCGTCACCGTTGGAGTTCTTCACATTACGGTCACCACTATTATTGGTGCCTTCCTGCCCGTTTTGACTTTCGTTCGCGCCCTGATACTGCAGCGCAACGTTCAGACCGTCAACCAGACCGAAGAAGTCGGTGTTACGGTAGGTCGCTACGCCGTTAGCACGACCGGTCATGAAGTTATCAGCCTTGGTATAGGAGTCGCCACCGAATTCTGGCAGCATATCGGTCCAGCCTTCTACGTCGTACAGTACACCGTAGTTACGACCGTAGTCGAATGAACCGTAGTCGCCAACTTTAATACCGGCGAAGGCCAGACGAGTCCAGGAATCACCTTTATCGCCGCTTTCAGTACCGTTAGCCTGAACCTGATATTCCCACTGGCCATAACCGGTGATCATATCGTTAACCTGAGTTTCACCTTTGAAGCCCATACGCATATAAGTCTGATCGCCATCGCTGTTGGCGTCGTCGGAGAAGTAATGCAGGCCGTCTACTTTGCCATAGAGATCTAATTTGTTGCCGTCTTTATTATAAACTTCAGCAGCGTGAGCAGCGCCTGCCGCTAACAGTGCAGGAATTACAAGTGCCAATACTTTTCTGTTCATTGAAATAATCCTTTAGTTTTTTTATTAACCTGTGACTACCCGTGTAGGGAGTAAAAGCATGCTAAAGGAGAAGTTCCGTAAAGAGATAAATATGAATTGTTACGCCTTAAGTAAAACCTTAAATAAATAATTCTGCTGAAATGGTGATAATTATCATGAATGTTTTGTTGTTAAAATATATAAAATAAAAATTATACAAGTGAATCTCATTGCGTTATTCTGCGCGGGTTATATGCCTTTATTGTCACGACTTAATTTATTGTCGTTGGTATGTTGGCAGGAATGCTCACTACTCAGCGAATAAATTGACAAGCCCGAACAATTGTTCGGGCTTTTTTTTGACTCCTGGTTAATACCTGACAGAGCGTATTAATCAGTGCTGCTTTTTTCTGCTTTTCCTGCCAATTGCGCCAGGAAATCGTAGCGTTTTTGCAAGTCAGCCGTTGCGTCTTTCCACAGTTGCTCCGCAACCTCGGGTTGTTGAGCATTCAGGCGGCGGAAGCGCTGCTCGTTCATCAATGTCTCAGCCAGCGCGTCTGACGGTGGGCGAGAGTCCAGCGCCAGCGGCAATTTACCTTCGTCTGCACGACGCGGATCAAAGCGGTACAGCGGCCAGAATCCGGTAGCCGTGAGCTGGCGCATCTGATCGTGGCTTAGCGCAAGATCGTAACCGTGCTCCTCACATGGGCTATAGGCGATAATCAGCGACGGACCTGGATAGGCTTCCGCTTCCTGAATCGCTTTCACCGTCTGGTTTAGCTGTGCGCCCAGAGAGATCTGTGCAACATACACGTGCCCGTACATCATCATACTGACGCCAAGATCTTTACGCGCCTTGCGCTTACCGTGCTCGCCAAATTTGGTGACGGCCCCGAGCGGCGTGGCTTTCGATGCTTGTCCACCCGTGTTGGAGTAACATTGAGTATCCAGCACCAGAATATTGACGTTCTCGGTCAGGCTCAGGACGTGATCCAGGCCGCCAAAGCCAATATCGTAAGCCCAGCCGTCGCCGCCAATCAGCCAGATGGATTTTTCGACCAGCGCGTCGGCATCGGTTAACAGCTGCTGTGCGCCTTCGACATCTTTCAGGTGCTGGCGCAGCGCGGCAACTTGCTCACGACGGACTTCTGGTGTTGCCTCCGCGTGCAGGGCGTCATTCAGCTCAGCCGGGATTTTATCGGCAAACTGTTCCAGTAAACGCATGACGCGCACACGATGCTGATCTACCGTCAGACGGAAGCCCAGACCGAACTCGGCGTTATCCTCAAACAGTGAGTTCGCCCATGCAGGGCCACGGCCATTGGCATCGGTGGTATACGGCGTTGAGGGCAGGTTACCGCCATAAATCGATGAACAGCCGGTCGCATTGGCGATCAGCATACGATCGCCGTACAGCTGCGTAAGCAGTTTGATATACGGCGTTTCACCACAGCCAGAGCAGGCGCCGGAATATTCAAACAGCGGCGTTATCAACTGCGAGGTACGAATATCAATACGTTCCAGTTTAGTGCGATCAATCTCCGGCAGATTGAGGAAGAAGTCGTAGTTAACTTTTTCTTCTTCAACATGCTCAAGGCGCGACATCATATTGATGGCCTTGATCTCCGGATTTTGCCTGTCTTTCGCAGGGCACACTTCGACGCACAGATTACAACCGGTGCAATCTTCAGGTGCAACCTGCAGGACATATTTTTGACCGCGCATATCGCGTGATTTCACATCCAACGAATGCAGGCTGGCAGGCGCGTTTTCCATCGCTTCTGGTGAAACCACTTTGGCGCGGATTGCCGAGTGCGGACAGGCGGCAACGCAATGATTACACTGGGTACACAGATCTTCTTTCCAGATTGGGATCTCTTCGGCAATATTGCGTTTTTCCCAGCGCGTGGTACCCATCGGCCAGGTACCGTCCGGCGGTAACGCTGAAACGGGCAGGGCATCGCCGAGTCCGGCGAGCATAGCTGCGGTGACGGTTTTCACGAAATCAGGCGCGGCATCGGAAACTACCGGCGGACGGTTGGCGCTGTGTGGATCAACCGGTTGCAGTGCCACTTCGGCAACGGATTCACGTGCCAGCGCCAGCGCCTGCCAGTTACGTTCCACCAGATCCTGACCTTTATTGCTGTAGCTTTTCGCAATCGCACCCTGTAATTCAATCAGCGCGCTGTCACCAGGTAAGATTTGCGTCAGATGGAAGAATGCCATCTGCATCACGGTGTTAATACGCGCAGCCAGACCGCACTCGCGCGCGATTTTGGCCGCATTAATCACATAGAAACGGGCTTTCTTCTGATTCAGGACCGCCTGAACTTCCTGCGGCAAACGCGCCCAGACTTCATCCACGCTGTACGGGGTATTGAGCAGGAAAATACCGCCAGGCTTCAGACGCTCGGCCATTTGATATTTATCGATAAACTGCAACTGATGGCAGCCGACAAAATCAGCCTGCGATACCAGATACGCGGAACGGATAGGCTTCTCACTGACGCGCAGGTGAGAAACGGTCAGGCCACCTGCCTTTTTCGAGTCATAGACGAAATAACCCTGCGCGTACCACGGCGTGGAGTTACCGATAATCTTGATATTGTTTTTGGTGGCCGACACGCTACCGTCACTGCCCAGACCGTAGAACAGCGCTTCGAGCTTCGCGGTACCGGGCAGGGTGTTTTCTGGCAGAGGTAGCGACAAATTGGTGACGTCGTCATAAATACCGACCGTAAAACGTGATTTGGGCTTAGCGCTGCTCAGTTCATTAAACACCGCCATCACGCAGTCCGGGCCAAACTCTTTAGAAGAAAGCCCGTAACGTCCGCCAATCACGCGCGGTAGGGTTTCCCGCTCACCGCAGTTAAAGGCTTCTGCCAACGCGGTCATTACATCCAGATACAACGGTTCTGCCTGGGCGCCAGGCTCTTTGGTGCGATCCAGAACGGCAACGCTACGCGCCGTTTCTGGTAATACTTGCAGTAAATGTCTGGCGGAGAAGGGGCGGAACAGTCGAACTTTCAGGACGCCAACTTTCTCTCCACGAGCAAGTAACTCGTCGACGACTTCTTCGCAGGTACCAATCGCAGAACCCATCAAGATAATGACGCGTTCTGCCTGCGGATGACCGTAATATTCAAAGGGTTGATACTGGCGGCCCGTCGCCGCGGCGAAGTCGTTCATCGCCTGTTCGACGTTTTCGTAAACAGCGTTGTACCAGGGGTTTGTCGCTTCGCGCGACTGGAAGTAGGTATCCGGGTTCGCAGATGTGCCGCGAATAACCGGATGCTCTGGATTAAGCGCGCGGGCGCGGTGAGCATCGATTTCCGCCTGCGGCATCAGTCCGAGGATCGTGTCATCGGCTAGCGGCACAATTTTATTGATTTCATGCGAAGTACGGAAACCATCAAAGAAATGAATAAACGGCACCCGACTTTTCAGGGTGGCGATTTGTGAAATCAGTGCGAAATCCTGTGCTTCCTGGACGCTGCTGGCACACAGCATCGCACAACCCGTCTGGCGTACCGCCATTACGTCGGAATGGTCACCGAAGATAGACAGCGCATGAGTAGCAATGGTACGCGCGGCAACGTGCAGCACAAATGGGGTCAACTGACCGGCCAGTTTGTACAGCGTTGGGATCATCAGCAGCAAACCCTGCGATGAGGTAAACGACGTCGAGAGCGCGCCGGTCTGCAACGCGCCGTGAACGGTCGCGATCGCACCGCCTTCCGACTGCATTTCTACGACGCGAGGGGTATCCCCCCATACGTTTTTAAGCCCGTTCCCGGCCCAGGCGTCTGCCTGTTCCGCCATCGTCGAACTCGGTGTAATCGGGTAGATGGCGATAACTTCGCTGGTACGAAAGGCGACCGAAGCAACCGCACCATTACCGTCAATTGTTTGCATACTGACACCCTTACATTGCGCAAAAAGAGGGACCCGCGTAACCGCGGCGAATCCTGTAGTTATATCTTTCTATTTTAGCAAAAGCGCTAAAGACAGATTTTCGCTTTTGTGTCCTGGGAATAATCAGAATGAATGGTTTGATCAAAGGAGTAGCCAAAAAATTGCCAGAAAATGTAAACAGCACGCATAAATGCGCATTTTGCCTCTCGACGGCGGTGTTTTCGCTGCCTATTATTTATGGCTGTGTCGTTTGGTTAATATTCAGAGGGGAGTAAGATGCGCGCAGCGTTTTGGGTAGGGTGTGCCGCGTTATTATTATCGGCTTGCAGCAGTGAACCTGTTCAGCAGGCAACCGCCGCACACGTTGCACCGGGCATGAAGGCCGCAATGTCCAGCTCCGGAGAAGCCAACTGTGCCATGATTGGCGGTTCGCTATCCGTTGCACGTCAACTGGATGGTTCTGCTATCGGGATGTGTGCATTACCTAACGGCAAACGCTGTAGTGAGCAGTCGCTTGCCGCCGGAAGCTGTGGGAATTATTGAGCCACTGCTTTTACTACATTAAATCTGCCAGTTTAAACGTCAACGTTTGTTCTGCCGTGGCCAGCGTTAACTGGTCAGCAGTCAGATCAACCTGTGCGCCTTGCTTAAACATCTCGCTGACGATGCCGTCGAGCGCGTTAAGCTGTGGATCGGCGCACATCATGCGCGTCATTGCCATGTCTTTCACTTTTAATTCACCGTCGGACAGCTTGCCCTGACCGTGGAACTGATTACACATTTTTCCCGACACCGTCATATTTTCACCGAAACTTAATTCAGGTGGGTTATTGGCGACGGTTACCGGCTTGCCATTGACGCTCTGTAAAACAAAACGGTGGTGCTGTAACTGTTCGCGATTGACGGAAATTTTTCCATTGCTCACACCGCCAGCCATAAGCATGCTGAGCGCAATCAGCGTGACAATTTTCTTCATTAACTTTCTCTACGTTCGTGGCGGAATTGCATTCATGATGGTAATGATATCGCCAGATTTATCATCGGGGGTTATCTGAAAATGCTCCCCCGGAGGCGGGGGAGCGGAATGATTAGAAGAGGGCGTTCGGGCAGGTTTCGCCTTTGGCGATTTGAGCCAGATTCTGCAAGGTTGTTTCAGAAATGCTGGTCAACGCTTCGGCAGTCAGGAATGCCTGATGCCCGGTGAACAGGACGTTATGACAGGCTGACAAACGACGGAACACATCATCCTGAATCACATCATTGGACTTATCTTCAAAGAACAGGTCGCGTTCATTTTCGTACACGTCCATCCCCAGGGAACCGATCTTCTGGTTTTTCAGCGCGTCGATTGCTGCCTGAGAATCGATCAACGCCCCGCGGCTGGTGTTGATAACCATCACGCCATTTTTCATTTGCTCAAAAGCTTCGTGATTGAGCAGATGATAATTTTCTGGTGTTAACGGGCAGTGCAGGGAAATAACATCAGACTCCGCAAACAGTGTTTTAAGATCGACATATTCAACGCCTAACTCCAGCGCAGCAGCGCTTGGGTAGGGATCAAACGCCAGCAGGCGCATACCAAATCCTTTCAGGATCCGCAGTGCAGCAACACCGATTTTACCTGTACCAATCACCCCAGCCGTTTTGCCATACATGGTAAAGCCGGTCAGCCCCTCAAGAGAGAAGTTGGCGTCACGCGTACGCTGATAAGCACGATGGATACGGCGGTTCAGCGTCATCATCATACCGATTGCATGTTCGGCGACGGCTTCAGGTGAATAGGCAGGAACACGTACAACCTGCAAGCCCAACTCTTTCGCAGCGTCCAGATCGACGTTATTGAACCCGGCGCAGCGCAGCGCGATGTATTTCACACCGTGCTTTTTCAGTTCTTCCAGAACAGGGCGGCTGCCATCGTCGTTGACGAAAATGCACACGGCTTCACAGCCATGGGCGGTTTTCGCTGTTTTTTCCGTCAACAGAAAGTCAAAGAATTCAAGTTCAAAACCAAAAGCCTCGTTAACCTGCTGCAGATACTTCTTGTCGTACTGTTTTGTACTATAGATGGCGAGTTTCATAAGACTTTCTCCAGTGATTTTGACGTCACATTAATTCAGTTCAAATTATTTTACAAAATCTAAAAAGTTATTGGTAGTCATAGATATAATGAATAATTCTAGAGTATCTCTTCTTAATGTGGGCACATTGCTGGATTTAAACCACTTTACTCAGCATAGGGTGATGGTGGCATCGTATAATTCGCCGATGGGCATGCCGTCCGCAAGATGTTTTTCCGTTACCGGCGAGTACTCGACCAGGTCAGGCAGGCCGTACTTAATGCGACGGTTTGAGCTGCTCTTGCCCGGCGTCAACGGGTGATAGCACCAGCGCCGCTGGTGAGATCCAGCTCGGCATAAACGCGTGCGGTGAGCTGTCTTTCTGCTTCTTTGACTTTATTCAACGTTGCCTGATGGGCTAACGTGAGCAGGCAAAATGCCGTGAGCAGAGGGATGAGGGACAGACGAAAGTGGCACAGTCATATTCTTCCTTGGGGGATGTCTTAACATAACTAGATATATAGCAAATACATAAGGTTAAATGTAGTTCGACACATGAGTGTTAGCTTTTACCTGGTCGTTCCTGGTTATGGACATTCGTACTGATAGTAGACTCTTGTCTCCAGGAGTCTACTATCGCCGAACAGGGTATACTTGTGTTATTCAGAATGTTTGAATTCATTATTTATTCAATCATTGATTTTCCAGTATTGCCCAGCTTCAATGTAGCTTAGCCCGATGCGTTGGGATGCTCGCTTGTTATCATTAATAAGATAAAAAATATCTGAAAGCACAGAACGTTCTTCGCTTGGGTAACTATGGCCTATAAAGCTAGTATCAACATTAGTTGCGTCAATCGATTCTATTCCAGGATAATAAATCAAACCAGTAGACGAATCACCCGCTCGCGGATAACGGTGTATCGTCTGGGATGCGGCTAACGCCTTATCTGTTGATGAAGCATATAAAGTAACAGGTTCTCCTTGTGCCACCAGTGCAGGGGCAATGTCTCGTTTGAAAACATCGGCATCTATGTCAGGAGCAGTTAGAATGACCTCTTTTATGCGATTTCGATAATCTGTATTTGTATTCAATACATCAATAATCGCCCGCGATAAAATTCTATTACCCATGCTGTGGGCTATCAGGTAAATATTTTTTGAATCGGATTTCTCAAGAAAGTCGATAAGGAAATTTTTTAGGTTGGTTTGTGTCCACTCAGCATTTTGCTCATCGATGGTATAAGCAGAAGTTCTGGCCTGTGAAGGCCAGCTATAAAAAACAGGGACCATATCGATGTTTAAATCATAGTATATTTGAGCTGTTTTTCTGGCTGCCTCGGCGAATGAGACATTATACCCATGAACGAAAATGAAGGTCTTTTTCTCTGGTATATTGCTTACTGTGGATACAAGGTAATTGAAAAAAACATTTTTAGCTAAAGGCGTTACACCAAGTAAGGCCACGTGTTTTTTGGGATCCTCTTTGAACTCAAGCTTTAAAAATGAAGGTTGTTCAGTTACTCCTATAATGTGGTGTCGAGGAATGCTAACTTCACAGAATCCATAGGAGATTGAGGCTCGATTGATTCCATATGATTGGTTGGGTGGTGCGCCGCTGTTATAATTTCTATCGGTGGCGTACAAAACCTTGACAATGGCATAATCTGGTTTTTGAGCTAATATATTTATTTCATTGCTGCTAGATGCCATACTGGTAACACCTGTGTTGGACATGCCGCAACCACTTAGTATGGCTATAAAAATACTGAAAACTATGTATTTTAATGTTTTCATTTTGCTTGACCTTGCTTTAAACATGGTTGGAGTGTCTTTCCTTTATTGATTTTTTCTGAATATTACCAACTAAAATTAATCGGGGTAATTAAGATTTACGTATTTCCGCAGGGAGTGGCATTAATAAAATGGTTTTAATTTGGACTGACAGGATAGTAATATTTTATTAGTGACTGTTTATTAGATAACGCATGTGGTTAGCCAAAGGGCATCAGACTTCTGATTGATACCGCGCTAGTAATTACTACGAACCTCTTACCGAATACTCACTGTTTCTGACTCATATTTTCAGGAAGCAACCCGCATGGTTTCTGCTATCGGTTGACCAAACGCTCTTCACCGTGAGGGAGACAATATGTTTGGACTTGAAACGCTTGATATATTAATTGGGATAATGACTGTGTATTTCATGTTTGGGATAGCATGTACCGCGATTGTTGAAGCTATTTCTGCGTGGACCCGTATTCGTAGTCAAAATCTTGACGTGGCGCTGCGCGAGTTCCTTTCAGGCGATCTGTCGCAAAATCAGCAATTTATTACTCAGTTTTTTGAACATCCGTTAATTCAGTCCCTAAGTAAAGGAAACCAGGGGCGTCCTTCCTATATTCCCCCAGACATTGTCGCGCAAGTCGTGGAGGCGTTAGTTGTCAGCAAAAGTGCGATGGCAACGCTCTCCGCTGGAGTGAATGCCATGCCGGGAAATGCCAAAAATAATCGGATCAAAGGCATCCTCGAAACAGTGGTGGCGCAGACGGGCAATAACGCAGCCACGTTTCGCAACGCGGTTGCAAAACAGTTTGATGCGGTAATGGATCGCGCCTCGGGTTGGTATAAACGAAAAATGCAGACCATCACGTTGATTGTCGCCACCGTTCTGGTTCTTGGGGGGAATATTGACACCCTCAACCTTGCGACTGTGCTGGCCTCCAATCCTGATGTTCGAGAAAAAATGGTGGCGATCGCGCAGCAGGAAGTCAATGAGGCGAAAAATCAGGCTCAGGACAAGGAGCGCATCGCGACAGCTAAAGGCAAATATAACCACGCGATTGCCGTTATGCAGTCTGCAGGCTTCGAACTGGGCTGGAAAGGATGGCCGCAAGGGGGGGCTGAATGGCTGGCAAAAGTGGTGGGCCTGCTGGTGACTATTTTCGCCGTCTCACTCGGCGGACCTTTCTGGTTCGATATTCTTCAACGGGTTATGCAGGTCCGTTCAACTGGCCCAAAACCAGCAGCACCGGGTAAATCCGACAGTCCGAAAAGTAAGTGAAGTGTAACGGTTAACTATCGACAGAGAGGGCATCATGATACTTACACCCGCACAGAAAAATCTCTGTGAACGAGTTTTGAATGCGTTTGAAACCGGCTCGGCCGAAGGCGATTACTCGGCTATCGCGATATTCCATGATGGTCCTCACGGGATCAGGCAGATCACTTACGGTCGTTCACAAACTACGGAATACAGCAAACTGCAGGATCTGGTGACCCGCTACGTTAATGCAAATGGGCGATTCAGTGCCGATCTTGCTCCATATGTTGCAAAGATAGGCAATATCGCACTGGTTGACAATGAACCGTTTAAGGACTTATTACGACGAGCAGGGCGCGATGATCCGATAATGAAATCGGTACAGGATCGGTTCTTTGATGAGCGCTACTATCTGCCTGCGCTGAAATGGGCACAGGACTTTGGTTTTAAAGATGCGCTCTCATTTCTGGTCATCTATGACTCATTTGTTCATAGCGGCACTATTTTGACGTTCTTGCGCGCCCAGTTTCGTGAGGTGCCTCCAGCCAGTGGCGGTGATGAACACACCTGGATTTCCCAGTATGTTGAAGTGAGAAATTCATGGTTAGCCAACCATAGCAACCCCGAACTTCATCCTACCGTTTATCGTACAAAATGTTTGCGATTTGAAATAGATCGCGGCAACTGGGATCTTTCGCAGGTCCCCATTAACGCTAACGGTATACCCGTCGGGCCCTTACCTGATATATCAATCACTCAGACATCGATACCTCCGGTGGAACAACCCAGCGTTCCGTATTTTGGTGAGGAAGCACCCGTTTCTGGTTTTGCGGATAACGCCGCGTCGATCGCCGCTGACGAGTGGCATTTTTTTGGCGAGCAGCGCTACAACCGCAATGGTGGCCTTCTTCATTCCGGGCACAAAGAGGGTGAGGATGGCTGGTGGCAACGTGTTGGCCTGTATTGGGCAAAAATCGGGCGGGACGATCTGGACGGGCGAGATCATGACTGGCCGTGGTCGGCGGCGTTCATTTCATGGGCCATACGTCAGGCTGGCGCGGGGGAGCGTTTTTCCTACTCTGCTTCGCATGCGACGTACATCAGCAAATCGATCCGCGACAGAAATCAGGGTAATGCTAAAGCGTTGTACTGGGGATACAGGCTGAATGAGCGTAAACCGCAGGTGGGGGATTTGGTTTGTTGGGACAGAGACCCCGACAAAGTCGTTGATTACGATCATCAGCATCTGGGCAACTACAGCAGTCACACCGACTTAGTTGTTTCCGTAGGCACTAATGAGATTGAAATTATTGGCGGTAATGTTGGTAATTCTGTGACACGACGCCCGTTGGCGCTCACCGCCGACGGATTCCTTGCCAGCGATGTACAAGGAGGGGAAACGCTGTTTGCCATCATGGGGTATCGCGGAGAGTGAAAAATGAAACGATCTAATATAGTGCTTAAATACGCTGCCCCGCTAATGTTTTGCACTTTCCTTTTACTGAGTGGGTGTGCCTTATTCGTTTCACACTACGATGCAGGCGCGTACCAGAACTTCACAAATTTAAAGGCGTTCCACCTTAAATTTCTCGAAGATAATACAGCTAAACCCGGGAATACCTTTGATGAAACTAAGGTAAAGGTTACTTGCGATACCGGGGACCTCAAGTTCCGTGAGGCGACGGAATATGCTGCAGGCAAACATGATGACTCACGTGTACGGGCTATTCATTACCTCGATAATGTCTTTGAGAGTGATTGCCGAATGGCGATGAAGGATAAAAAGTTATTTAGCGTCGTCTATGCGGATGAAAAAACCGATGTAGTTAAGTTGAACTACGATCTGGCCATTCGGGGAGAAAGTTCCCGTGTGGGGTCTGTTGTAAAATAGGGGATGAAAAATGTCAGATATTGATGATGCCATGAATGCGATTAAAAATGAGGTTGCTGAATCCATTAAAGAACAACTGAAAGCGCTCTTGCTCTCGGCAGCAAAAGATACGAATGAGGTAATAAACGATACCGGTAAGAAAATTGCGTACTGGCTGCGTCTTCGTGGGCAGGGAAAACTGAGTGACAGTGAACTGGAGGCGTTGCTCTACGCCAGAGATCAACTGCTGCGACAATATAAAAACACGGTGGAAATTGCAGCAAGAGCTCAGGTTGAGAAGATTGCTATTTCGCTGGTTAATATTGTGCTCGACAAATTATTGGGCATTGCCTTTCATCAGAAATGAGGCACGGCATAGGGCTAATAGGGCGAAAAAATGGTCGGTTTTCTGCGGCACTGACGGATGTGGTACAGGGTATCTCACTGAGAGACCACTATTTTTTATTACCCACAACCTATAAATATTACATATATTTCAATGGTATCTATTCTTAAGGTGGGCATGTTTAGCTAAACATGCCACAATACTGGCCTAAACCGGCTTAAATTTTCGCTAAATCAGGATATTAACTACCCATGAAGGGTAAATATAAAGCCGTTCTGGCACTCCTCTTATTATTGATTCTCGTGCCGCTGACGTTGGTCATGACCCTTGGCCTGTGGGTTCCCACGCTGGTGGGCGTCTGGTTGCCTGTCGGCACGCGTATTGCGCTGGATGAGAGCCCACGGCTGACACGGCATGGGCTGCATATCCCGGAACTTCGCTATCTGGTCGATGATTGCCCGCTAGCGCGCATTACTCAGGCAGAGCTCTCTCACCCCAGTCGCTGGTTGCTTAATGTTGGGACAATTGAGCTCGACTCGGCTTGCCTGGCCAAATTGCCGCAGGCAGAACCCTCGCCGGTAGCGCCAAAAACGCTGGCTGAATGGCAATCAATGCTACCCAATACCTGGATTAACATCGACAACGTTATTCTCTCTCCATGGCAGGAGTGGCAGGGGAAACTGTCGCTCTCGCTAACGCCCTCTACCCAGCAGCTGCGCTACCAGGGTGAAAAAGTTAAATTTCAGGGGCGTCTGCACGGACAGAATCTGACGGTAAATGAGCTGGATGTTGCAGCATTTGAAGGGCAGCCGCCGATAAAACTGGTCGGTGAATTTACCATGCCGCTGGTTCCTGATGGACTACCAGTGAGCGGGCATGCGGTTGCTACTCTGAGCTTGCCGCAGGAGCCAACGCTGGTTGACGCCGAACTTGAGTGGCAAGAAAACAGCGGACAACTGATCGTCATGGCACGGGATGCGGTCGATCCGCTTCTCGATCTGCCATGGGAAATAACGCGTCAGCAACTGACTATCAGTGACGGTCGCTGGAACTGGCCTTATCAGGGGTTCCCGTTAAGTGGGCGTCTGGGGGTGAAAGTTGAAAACTGGCAGGCCGGTCTGGAAAATGCCGTGGTGAGTGGGCGTCTGAACATTCTGACGCAAGGCGATGCCGGTAAAGGAAACGCCGTATTAACGTTAGGGCCAGGTAGGCTCGGTGTGGATAGTAGCGATATGCCGTTACAGTTGATCGGTGAGGCGAAACAGGATGACCTGATCTTTTACGCGAAGTTACCCGCCAGACTTACCGGAAGCCTGATCGATCCGCAGCTCGCTTTCGAGCCAGGGGCATTGCTGCGTTCCCGTGGGCGAGTCATCGACTCACTCGATATTGACGAAATTCGCTGGCCATTGGCTGGCGTTAAGGTGACACAGCGCGGTGTGGATGGGCGTCTGCAGGCCATTTTACGAGCGCATGAGAACCAGATGGGTGACTTTGAGTTACACCTTGATGGTCTGGCCAATGATTTTCTTCCTGATGCCGGTCGTTGGCAGTGGCGGTATTGGGGCAAAGGCAGTTTTACACCGATGCATGCGCTTTGGGATGTCGCGGGCAAAGGGGAGTGGCACGACAACACCCTGAGACTTTTCGACCTCTCGACCGGGTTTGACCAACTGCAATACGGCACCATGAAGGTGGAAAACCCGCGTCTGGTGATGGATGCGCCGATTGTGTGGGTCCGTGATGCCGAAAAACCGACGTTTAGCGGTGCGCTTTCGCTCGATGCCGGAAATACGCTCTTTAGCGGGGGCAGCGTCTTACCTCCTTCAACGCTGAAGTTCAGTGTTGAAGGAACTGATCCGACGATTTTCCAGTTCAAAGGTCAACTTCATGCCGGAGCAATTGGTCCTGTACAGTTGAATGGGCGCTGGGATGGGATCCGTCTGCGTGGCCAGGCCTGGTGGCCAAAACAATCACTCACCGTTTTCCAGCCATTGGTACCACCGGACTGGAAAATGAATCTGCGCGAAGGTGAACTTTATGCGCAGGTGGCGTTCTCCGCCGCGCCGGAGCAGGGCTTTGAGGCGGGGGGGCACGGTGTACTGAAAGGGGGTAGTGCCTGGATGCCTGATAACCAAATTAACGGTGTCGATTTTGTGCTGCCGTTTCGTTTTAGCGAAGGCGTATGGCAACTGGGTACGCGGGGGCCGGTGTCATTACGTATTGCAGAAGTTGTGAATCAGGTTGCTGCGACAAACATCACCGCCGATCTGCAGGGCGGGTATCCCTGGAGTGAAGACAATCCGTTGCTGTTAAGCGATGTCAGCGCCGAACTACTGGGTGGCAAAGTGGTTATGCAACAACTGCGGATGCCGCAGCACGATCCGGCATTGTTACGGGTGCAGAATATCTCCTCCAGCGAACTCATCAGTGCGGTAAATCCGAAGCAGTTTGCTATGTCGGGTCCGGTCAGCGGTGCGTTACCGTTATGGCTGAATAACGAAAAGTGGATCATCAAAGACGGCTGGCTGACCAACCCAGGACCAATGACGTTGCGTATTGATAAGGACACGGCGGATGCCGTTGTCAAAGATAATATGGCGGCTGGTGCGGCCATTAACTGGCTGCGTTATATGGAAATAAGTCATTCCTGGACGAAAATAAATCTGGATAACCTCGGTGTTTTAACCATGCAGGCAACGGTGACTGGCAACAGTCGGGTGGATGGCAAAGTGGGAACGGTTAATTTGAATTACACCCACGAGGAAAACGTCTTTACGCTATGGCGCAGTTTGCGTTTTGGCGACAATTTACAGGCATGGCTTGAACAAAATGCAGCGCTGCCAGAAACCCATTGCCCGGAAGGCAAGGAATGTGAGGAACAACAATGAAAACGATAGCTGCCATGCTGGGACTGTTTGCGTCATCTCTGCTGGCGGGGTGTACCCCCAGAATCGAAGTGGCTGCGCCTAAAGAGCCCATCACTATCAATATGAACGTCAAAATCGAGCACGAGATCCATATCAAAGTGGATAAAGACGTCGAGAGTTTACTGAAATCGCGCAGCGATCTGTTCTGAGGTCACGATGAAAAAACAGCTTGTAGCGATCCTGGTGGCGTTAAGTTTTTTGAGCGGCAACGTATGGGCATTGACGCTGAATGAAGCCAGAACGCAGGGACGGGTAGGTGAAACGCTTAACGGCTATCTTGTAGCGCTGAAAACGGATGCTGAAACGCAGGCGCTGGTGAATGAGATTAATAAAGCGCGCAGCGCCAGCTATCAGCAACTGGCTGAGAGTAACAACATTCCGCCAGATGAAGTGGCGAAAATGGCCGGACAAAAGCTGGTCGCCCGCGCTAAACCCGGCGAGTATGTACAGGGCATAAATGGGAAATGGTTAAGGAAATAATAATTCATTTCTGAGCAGGAGCTGACAAGTATTGCATTCACATGAATTATTCATCGATATCGCAATAGTTGCCACACTGCATGATATCGATGTTGATATAGTTCCCCTCCGGTAGCGTCCTGGGGTGAAATCATGTGGCTTTTCAAGTGGTATGTCTGGAATCGTTGGGTATTCAAGCTGTTAAGCCGGGATGTCGCGGAGCCGGAACAATTTTTACAGCATTGCTGGGAAGAAAATCTGGCGAAGTGCAGGGATTACGCAACCATCTGGCGTGATATTAATCGCATTCACGGGAAGCAGGCAAAGAAGTAAAAACCCTCCCACCGGATGGTGAGAGGGTCAATCATCAGGCAGCGACGACGCTGTCGATTGCCGCTTTTGCATCGGATTGTGCTTTAGATGCCACTTCCGGACCGTAAGCAATGCCTTCCGCGAAGACGACGTTCACGTCGGTGATACCGATAAAGCCCAGGAACACATTCAGATACGGGGTGATCAGGTCGGTCGGCGTATCTTTATGGATACCACCACGGCTGGTCAGCACGATCGCACGTTTTCCAGTTACCAGACCTTCCGGGCCTTTCTCGGTGTAACGGAAGGTCACGCCAGCACGGGCAATCAGGTCGAAGTAGTTTTTCAGTTGCGTTGGGATGTTGAAGTTATACATCGGCGCGGCGATAACAATCACATCATGCGCTTTCAGCTCAGCGATCAGTTCATCGGACAGCGCGAGCGCTTCTTGCTGGCGTGGCGTCAGCGGCGTATCGCTCGGGCGCATCGCACCCACCAGCTCGCCATCCAGCACCGGAACAGGATTTGCAGCCAGGTCACGGACGGTGATTTCATCAGCGGAGTGCTTTTCACGCCACTGTTCAACAAAATAATCAGACAACTGACCAGACTGAGAGTACCCTGCCAGAATACTGGATTTAAGAACTAATACCTTGCTCATGGGTGTTTCCTTTTATGTGTTTGAAGGGGATGTGCCCCGTTGCTTGTTGACACTTTATTCACAATCCTGCCGCAGTGATAGCGCAATATATCGAATCCTATGTTCGAAATTATTGAACAACACATGAAAAGCGCCGATGTGGTACTCTATACCTATCATCTACAAGAGATTTAACCCGGCAGAGCACTGCCCTCTAACGCTATGACAGAACAACAAAAATTAACCTTCAACATGCTGCAGCAACAGCTGGACTCACTGATGCTGCGCGACAGACAGCGTTTTGCCCGCCGCCTGCACGGCGTGAAGAAGGTTAAAAATCCTGATGCACAACAGGCCATTTACCAGGAGATGGCGAAAGAGATCGCGCAGGCAGCAGGTAAAGTCGTGCTGCGCGAAGCGGCGCGTCCGGAGATTACCTATCCGGAAAACCTGCCAGTCAGCCAGAAAAAGCAGGATATTCTGGACGCCATTCGCGACCATCAGGTGGTGATTGTGGCCGGTGAGACCGGTTCGGGGAAAACCACCCAGTTACCGAAAATCTGTATGGAGCTGGGGCGTGGGGTGAAAGGGCTGATTGGCCATACTCAACCGCGCCGTCTGGCGGCGCGCACCGTGGCGAACCGTATTGCGGAAGAGTTGCAAACCGAGCCGGGCGGCTGTATCGGTTATAAAGTGCGTTTCAGCGATCATGTCAGTGACAACACCATGGTTAAGCTGATGACTGACGGTATCCTGCTGGCGGAAATCCAACAGGATCGGCTGCTGATGCAGTACGACACCATCATCATCGATGAAGCGCATGAACGCAGTCTGAATATCGATTTTCTGCTCGGTTATTTGAAAGAACTCCTGCCGCGTCGTCCGGATCTCAAAATTATTATCACTTCGGCGACCATCGACCCGGAGCGTTTTTCAAAGCATTTCAATAACGCGCCGATTATCGAAGTCTCCGGTCGAACGTACCCGGTGGAAGTGCGTTATCGCCCGATTGTTGAAGATGCAGATGACACCGAGCGTGACCAACTGCAGGCAATTTTTGATGCTGTAGATGAGTTAGGCCGTGAAAGTCAGGGCGATATTCTGATCTTCATGAGCGGCGAGCGCGAAATCCGCGATACTGCGGATGCGCTGAATAAGCTGGATTTGCGCCATACCGAAGTGCTACCGCTCTATGCGCGTCTTTCTAACAGCGAGCAGAACCGCGTATTCCAGTCGCACAGCGGCCGCCGTATCGTGCTGGCTACCAACGTGGCGGAAACCTCGCTAACCGTGCCGGGGATCAAATATGTAATTGACCCGGGCACTGCGCGTATCAGCCGTTACAGCTACCGTACTAAAGTCCAGCGTTTGCCGATTGAACCGGTGTCGCAGGCTTCTGCGAACCAGCGTAAAGGCCGCTGCGGTCGTGTTTCGGAAGGGATCTGTATTCGCCTGTATTCCGAAGACGATTTCCTGTCGCGCCCGGAGTTTACCGACCCGGAGATCCTGCGTACCAACCTGGCATCCGTTATTTTGCAGATGACTGCGCTGGGACTGGGGGATATCGCGGCATTCCCGTTCGTTGAAGCACCGGATAAACGCAATATTCAGGACGGGGTACGCCTGCTCGAAGAGCTGGGGGCGATAACCACCGACGAACAGGCAACCGCTTACAAGTTAACGCCGTTGGGCCGTCAACTGTCGCAACTGCCGGTGGATCCGCGTCTGGCGCGCATGGTGCTGGAAGCGCAAAAACATGGCTGCGTACGTGAAGCGATGATCATTACCTCGGCGCTGTCCATTCAGGACCCGCGCGAGCGTCCAATGGACAAGCAACAGGCTTCTGACGAGAAACACCGCCGCTTCCACGACAAAGAGTCTGATTTCCTCGCGTTTGTGAACCTGTGGAACTATCTTGGCGAGCAGCAAAAAGCGCTGTCGTCAAACCAGTTCCGTCGCCAGTGCAAACTTGATTTTCTAAACTACCTGCGCGTGCGAGAGTGGCAGGATATCTACACGCAACTGCGCCAGGTAGTGAAAGAGTTGGGTATTCCGGTTAACAGCGAACCTGCTGAGTATCGGGAAATTCACGTTGCGCTGTTGACCGGGTTACTGTCGCATATCGGGATGAAAGATGCCGATAAACAGGAATTTACCGGCGCGCGTAACGCCCGCTTCTCGATCTTCCCCGGTTCTGGGTTGTTTAAAAAACCACCGAAATGGACGATGGTTGCTGAGCTGGTGGAAACCAGCCGCCTGTGGGGACGTATTGCCGCACGTATCGATCCCGAGTGGGTGGAGCCGGTTGCCCAGCATCTGATCAAACGTTCATACAGTGAACCGCACTGGGAACGCGCGCAGGGTGCTGTAATGGCGACAGAAAAGGTCACCGTTTACGGCTTACCGATTGTGGCCGCCCGTAAGGTGAACTACAGCCAGATCGATCCAGTCCTGTCGCGTGAACTGTTCATCCGCCATGCGTTGGTGGAAGGCGACTGGCAAACTCGCCATGCGTTTTTCCGTGACAACCTCAAGCTGCGTGCGGAAGTGGAAGAGTTGGAGCACAAATCACGCCGTCGCGACATTCTGGTCGATGATGAGACGCTGTTTGAGTTTTACGACCAGCGCATCAGCCATGATGTGGTTTCCGCCCGCCACTTTGACAGCTGGTGGAAGAAGGTTAGCCGCGAGACACCGGATCTGCTCAACTTTGAAAAGAGCATGCTCATCAAAGAGGGCGCGGAGAAAATCAGCAAGCTGGATTACCCGAACTTCTGGCATCAGGGCAATCTCAAACTGCGCCTGAGCTATCAGTTTGAACCCGGCGCTGATGCGGATGGCGTGACCGTGCATATTCCGCTGCCGCTGCTTAACCAGATCGAAGAGAGCGGTTTTGAATGGCAAATTCCGGGGCTGCGCCGTGAGCTGGTGATCGCCCTGATTAAATCACTGCCAAAACCGGTACGACGCAACTTTGTGCCGGCACCGAACTATGCGGAAGCGTTTTTAGGCCGAGTGACGCCGCTGGAACTGCCGCTGCTGGACTCGCTGGAGCGTGAACTGCGCCGCATGACCGGCGTCACCGTTGACCGTGACGACTGGCACTGGGATCAGGTGCCCGATCACCTAAAAATCACCTTCCGGGTCGTGGATGATAAGAACAGGAAGCTGCAGGAAGGGCGTTCGCTGCAGGATTTGAAAGATGCGCTGAAGGGCAAAGTTCAGGAAACGCTGTCTGCGGTGGCGGATGACGGTATTGAACAGAGCGGATTGCACATCTGGAGCTTCGGTCAACTACCGGAAAGTTACGAGCAAAAACGCGGCAACTATAAAGTCAAAGCGTGGCCTGCGCTGGTGGATGAGCGTGACAGCGTTGCCATCAAACTGTTTGATAATCCGCTGGAGCAACAGCAGGCGATGTGGTGCGGTTTACGCCGCCTGTTGTTGCTGAATATTCCATCACCTATCAAATATTTACACGAGAAACTGCCTAATAAAGCGAAGCTGGGGCTGTATTTTAACCCGTATGGCAAAGTGCTGGATTTGATTGACGACTGTATCTCCTGCGGTGTGGATAGACTTATCGACGCTAACGGCGGCCCGGTGTGGACGGAAGAGGGCTTTGCGGCGTTGCACGAAAAAGTGCGGGCTGAGCTGAATGACACAGTGGTCGATATTGCGAAGCAGGTCGAACAGATCCTGACAGCGGTATTTAATATCAACAAACGTCTGAAAGGGCGTGTGGATATGACCATGGCGCTGGGGCTTTCGGATATCAAAGCGCAAATGAGCGGGCTGGTGTACCGTGGATTTGTCACCGGCAATGGATTCAAACGCCTGGGCGATACGTTGCGTTATTTGCAGGCCATTGAAAAACGGCTGGAGAAACTGGCGATTGATCCACATCGCGATCGGGCGCAGATGCTGAAAGTAGATAGTGTGCAGCAGGCCTGGCAGCAGTGGTTCAATAAACTGCCGCCCGCGCGGCGTGAAGATGATGATGTCAAAGAGATCCGCTGGATGATAGAAGAGCTGCGAGTCAGCTATTTTGCCCAGCAGCTTGGCACACCATATCCGATCTCCGATAAACGTATTCTGCAGGCGATGGAGCAGATTACGGGGTGACGCGATGCTGGACCGTAGGCCGGATAAGGCATAGCCGCCATCCGGCATCTGTACCCGGTAAAGAATAAACACCAGGAGTTATGAGTATGAGTCAGTTCCCGATACTTTCCGCAGCCACCCTTGCGGCGATAAATACCGTAGGGCGATGGTTGGCGCAGAATGATTTTATGGAGAACATCACCGTTCAGTCAGACTGCGTGATTCTGGCGGGCAACGCGGTTATTCCGACCATCGACGCCGCCTGTCGGATCGCGAAAGAACAACAGGTTCCCTTATTGATTAGCGGTGGCATCGGTCATTCTACGCGCTTTCTGTATGACGCGATTGCAGAGCATCCTCGCTATAACATCATCCGCACCAGCGGACGAGCAGAAGCTGCGATCCTGGCTGATATTGCGCACCAGTTCTGGCAAATTCCGGGTGAGACGATTTGGGTGGAAGACCAGTCAACAAACTGCGGTGAGAATGCACGCTTTAGCTGTGCCTTACTGAACCAGGCGACAGAAAATATTCACACGGTCATTGTGGTGCAGGACCCTACAATGCAACGCCGCACGATGGCGACGTTTCAGCGTGTAACCCGTGATTTTCTGCAGGCGCCGCGCTGGTTGAGTTTTCCCGGTTTTATCCCTGAGTTGACTCTACAGAACGGTGGTGTGGATTTCGCGCCAACTGCGGAGGGGCTGTGGTCTGTGGATCGCTATCTTTCACTGATTACCGGCGAATTGCCGAGACTGCGCGATGATGCAACCGGCTATGGCCCTCGTGGTCGTGATTTTATCGCCCATGTTGATATTCCGCAGAATGTTGAGGATGCATGGTTGCATCTGCAAAACGATACGGCGCTGACTGACCTGCTGGCGAGCCGATCGCTGTAATCTTTGCTGCCCGTTTGTCGGCGTTTTGCCGCAAACGGGCATAAATCCTGCCTGTTTTTTCCCTCCGCCATGACATTACCAGATGCTTTTATGAAGCGGCTCACAGAACGACAATTCCAGCAGTAATGCGTCATGCATGATTGGTATTAATTAACAATAGTTTTACTTGTTAAAAACAAATCAATCACAGGAGAAGCGCATGTCAGTACCCGTACAACATCCTATGTATATTGATGGGCAGTTTGTGACCTGGCACGACGATGCCTGGATTGATGTCATCAATCCAGCGACCGAAGAGCTGATCTCGCGTATTCCCGATGGACGCGCTGAAGATGCGCGTAAAGCGATCGATGCCGCACAGCGTGCTCAGCCGCAATGGGAAGCCCTGCCTGCTATTGAACGGGCGAACTGGTTACGCAAAATTTCTGCGGGCATCCGTCAGCGAGCCGCTGAAATCAGTGCGTTGATTGTGGCGGAAGGTGGAAAAATACAGCAACTGGCCGAGGTCGAAGTCTCATTTACCGCCGACTATATCGATTACATGGCTGAGTGGGCGCGTCGCTATGAAGGCGAGATCCTGCAAAGCGATCGCCCGGGTGAGAATATCCTGCTGTTTAAGCGTGCACTGGGCGTGACGACGGGCATTCTGCCGTGGAACTTCCCGTTTTTCCTGATTGCCCGCAAACTGGCTCCCGCCTTGCTGACGGGGAATACCATTGTCATTAAGCCGAGTGAATTCACACCGAATAACGCCATCGCCTTTGCCAAAATTGTTGATGACATTGGTTTACCGCGCGGAGTCTTTAATCTGGTGCTGGGACGCGGTGAAACGGTCGGTCAGGAGCTGGCTGGAAACCCGAAGGTGGCGATGGTGAGCATGACCGGTAGCGTCGGTGCAGGTGAGAAAATTATGGCCGCAGCGGCCAAAAACATCACCAAAGTTTGTCTGGAGTTGGGTGGCAAAGCGCCGGCAATCGTCATGGACGATGCTGACCTTGAGCTGGCAGTGAAGGCTATTGTTGACTCGCGGGTGATCAATACCGGTCAGGTGTGCAACTGTGCTGAGCGCGTATACGTTCAGAAAGGTATCTATGACCAGTTTGTGAATCGTCTGGGAGAGGCAATGAAAGCCGTCCAGTTTGGCAATCCGGCCGAGCGTAATGACATCGCGATGGGGCCGCTCATTAATGCGGCTGCGCTGGCACGTGTGGAACAGAAAGTGGCGCGCGCAGTGCAGGAAGGGGCCAGAGTGGTTCTGGGCGGTAAAGCCGTTGCCGGCAAAGGTTATTACTATCCACCGACCTTACTGTTAGACGTACGTCAGGAGATGGCGATTATGCACGAGGAGACGTTTGGTCCGGTGCTGCCGGTGGTGGCGTTTGATACGCTGGAACAGGCGTTGACAATGGCCAATGACAGCGACTACGGTCTGACCTCATCGATCTATACGCAGAATCTGAATACGGCGATGAAAGCGATTAAGGGGCTGAAGTTTGGCGAAACCTATATTAATCGAGAAAACTTCGAGGCGATGCAGGGCTTCCACGCTGGCTGGCGTAAGTCCGGGATTGGCGGGGCTGATGGTAAACATGGTCTGAACGAATACCTGCAAACGCAAGTGGTGTATCTGCAGTCCTAAGTTTTTCGCCGGGTGAGTCTGTACGCCACCCGGCGCCATCCTCACACTTTAGTGGCTACCCAGTTCATCATCATTTCCGGCCAGATGGCCAGCGGTAACCCTTGCGCATCGCGAATACCAAATCCGTGCTTACCGCGTTCAAACAGATGCATTTCGACCGGAACGCCCTGCTCACGTAGCGCATTAAAGAAGACCAGGCTGTTTTCTACCTTCACCGCCGGATCGTCAATGGCGTGTAGCAGGAATGTCGGCGGCGTTGTGTTCTCAACCCGTTCTTCAAGTGAATAGCGGTGCAGGTCCTTTTCTTCGGGGGTCGTGCCAACTAATTCAAGGCGAGAGCCTGGGTGAGCGATATTCTCACGCAGGCTAATCACCGGATAGACCAGCGCCATGAACGCGGGGTGGGCGGGTTGTTCGTCTACGCTATCGAGGGGCGTATAAACCGATTCAGCAAAACGTGTTCCCAGGCTGGCTGCCACATGACCGCCGGAGGAAAAGCCCAGTATACCGATACGATAAGGATCGATTCCCCATTCATGTGCGTTAGCCCGAATGTAGCGCATAGCGCGTTGGGCATCGGCCAACGGTGCGTTTGACGCTTCCTCGTGACCATCCCCCGGCAAGCGATAGGTCATGACAAACAGAGTATAACCGCGGGCATTAAAAAAGGGCGCCAGCGCACTGCCTTCTTTGTCCAGCACTACGCGTCGATAAGAGCCGCCGGGGGTGACAAGTATTCCCACACCATTCGGTTTTGCGGGGGCGTAGACGGTGATTTCTGGGGCACGAATACCGGTTACCGCACGATCGTAATGAGAGGTTCCTGTATGTCTGGGTTCGGGGGTAAATACCGCATCGCTGTTTTTTGCTCCGGGGGCTTCACCCATTGGCCAGACTGAGACGGTGGTGGCGTGGGCAACGGCTTGCGCGATCATAGTTTCTAACGTTTCTCGACTCAGTGCTTCCATTACTGTGCTCCCTTTGTGGCAAAGGTTAGCTATAGCACACTTAATGGGTTGAAAACGGGGAGAGACTCACAACGTATTGAATTATCGGGAAATGAAACGAGGCGGAGGCGATCCTCCGCCATAACACTAAAGCGTGATAAATTTATCCAACGTACGGATAAGTTGGGTGACAAAACCGTACTCGTTATCGTACCAGGCCACGGTTTTTACCAGTTGCAGATCGCCCACTTCGGTGATCTCGGTTTGTGTTGCATCAAATACTGAACCGAAATGTGAGCCAATGACATCTGACGAGACAATTTCTTCGTCGGTATAGCCGAATGATGCATTGTTCAGCGTTGCCTTTTTCAGCGCGTCGTTAACCTCTTCCGCAGTGACTTTTTTACCCAGAATCGACACCAGTTCCGTAACGGATCCGGTTTTTACCGGAACACGCTGGGCGTGACCTTTTAATTTCCCGCTCAGGGCCGGGATCACCAGACCAATCGCCTTCGCCGCACCGGTGGTATGAGGAATGATATTTTCTGCTGCCGCGCGTGAGGCGCGCAGATCTTTCCCGCGAGGGCCATCAACCAGTGATTGCGTTCCGGTGTAAGCATGGATAGTGGTCATGGTGCCAAGCTGAATACCGAAGCTGTCATGCAGCGCTTTTGCCATCGGCGCCAGGCAGTTGGTGGTGCACGACGCGACAGAGATAATCCGATCGCTGGCATCCATCGTGTCGTCGTTGACGTTAAAGACAATGGTTTTCATATCCCCAGCCGGGGCGGATATCAGCACTTTTTTGGCCCCGGCATCCAGGTGCGCGTTGGCTTTTTCTGTTGAGGTATAAAAACCGGTGCATTCGATGATGATCTCTGCGCCAGTCGTTTTCCACGGAATATTTTTGGCCTCTTTTTCGGCGTAAACGGCAATTTTTTTACCATCGACAATCAGTGCGTCCTCGGTAAAGTCGACGCTCCAGGGAAACGGGCCGTAGTTTGAATCGTGTTTTAACAGATAAGCGAGGATTTTCGGTGAGGTGAGGTCATTGATAGCGACGACCTCCACGCTGCTTTTGACCTCCAGTAGCCGACGCAATACCAGACGACCGATACGACCAAAACCGTTAATGCCAATTTTATTCATGGTTTTCTCCTGTCAGGATGAGACGGTACGACATATTTTCCCTACCAGGCATAGTCCAGTCAGGCATCCGCGGCAATAGCTGTTTTTGCGGTTAAACGTAACTGACTGAAAATGGGTGAACAAAACTTAATGAATTTTTAACAAAAGCCCGTTATGTTGACGCATTATTGTTTTGATTCGAGAAGTGTTATGGGGAAGAAGTATTCTGGCCTGCAAATTGGCATTCACTGGCTGGTCTTTTTGTTGGTCATTGTGGCCTACAGTGCCATGGAGTTTCGCGGATTTTTCCCGCGCAGCTATCGTCCCGGGTTCAACATGGTGCATGTTTCCTGTGGTATCACGATTTTAGCGTTGATGGTGGCGCGTCTGCTGGTCAGACTTAAGTATCCGGCACCACCGATTGAACCAAAACCGAAGCCGATGATGATTGGCATGGCGCATCTGGGGCATCTGGTTATCTATTTGCTGTTTATTGCGCTGCCGATTATTGGCCTGGTGATGATGTATAACCGGGGAAATCCGTGGGTTGCATTCGGCATTGTTATGCCACATGCGGCAGAAGCCAATTTTGAACTGGCCGATATGCTGAAATCATGGCACGAAACGCTGGCAAACCTGGGTTATTTTGTCATTGGCCTGCATGCCGCCGCGGCTCTGCTACATCACTATTTCTGGAAGGATAATACGTTGTTGCGCATGATGCCGCGAAAACGTTCCTGATAAAACGCCCCGCGTAATGCGGGGTGTTTTATTTCTCTGTGATTATTTTTCGCATGAGATCTCTTTTTCAACGCGTTGCACCTGCGTGGCGCGTTTCTTCAGGCTGATGATGGCCAGTGCCAGAACAATCAGCACAATCCCGCTACCTTCGACAACGCCAGGTTCTTCGCCGAGCAACCACCAGGAAAATAGTACCCCGCAAACCGGCACCGCCAGTGTGCTTAAACTGGCGATACTGGCAGGCAGGTTACGCAACACAAACAGCCATAAGCTCCAGGCCAGCGCGGTTGCCAGTACGGCGCTATATCCTAATGCCCAGAATACGACAGGCTGCCAGTCAGGTGTTCGCTGTGGGACCAGCCAGGCTACCAGACTCATCACCAGCGCGGCATACAGCATCTGCCACGAGGTGAGTGCTAACAGGTCTATACTGGGATGACGAACATACATACGTTTGGCGACAACCGCACTGGCTCCCCAACTGATGCCCGAGAGGATTGCCAGCAGCGCACTCTTCATTGACGAAAAGTCCAGTTGCCACGGCTGTAATACCAGTATCAGGCCAAACGCCGCCACTGCAATAGCGACGTACTGCAAACGACGCATGCGTTCACCGAGAAAAAGGGCGGCCATAATGACCACCCAGAAGGGCATGGTATAACTCAGAATAGCGACTTTTCCCGCACCGCCGCTGACCAGCGCCCACTGTGATAATCCCACCATGCCGCACGTTTGTAACAAGGCTATCGCCAACGTATAACCGAACGGGGTCGGGCGCATTCCGCGTCCGCGTAGCATCAGGACAATAAATAATAACAATGCCCCAAAAGAACAACGTAGTGCGGTGAAATCGAATGAACCAATGTAGTGCGTGACCTGTTTCATGGCAATCCAGCTATAGCTCCAGATGAGCGTTAGCGCGATCAGGCCGCCAATGGCCAGCGGATTGCTTTTCCCTGCGGTAGTCATAGTGTGTCCGTTTTGATGATGTTATGGCGCTACTATACCCGGTTTCATGTCGCGATACGTTTGTACAGACACTAGTCGTTATAATTCAGGTGAATAGCAATAGCGCCACAAAAAGCCGCTTGAACAACTGCTCAGATAAAACTACTGTATATAAATACAGTTAATATTGGATGAGTCATTATGTTGTTTCTCAAGCCAGCGGATCTCCGCGAAATCAATACAACCCCCTTGTTTAGTGACCTTGTTCAGTGCGGGTTTCCCAGCCCGGCTGCGGATTATGTCGAGCGGGGCATCGACTTGAATGAATTGCTAATTCAGCATCCCAGTGCCACGTACTTCGTGAAAGCCGCGGGGGATTCAATGATTGAAGGGGGGATCGATAATGGCGATTTGCTGGTTGTTGACAGTTCGCTGACGGCGGTACATGGCGACATTATTATCGCTGCCGTTGATGGTGAGTTCACGGTTAAGCGGCTGCAGCTTCGTCCAACGGTACAGCTCGTTCCAATGAACAGCGCTTATGCACCGATCGTTATCGGTCGTGAAGAATCACTGAATGTATTCGGTGTCGTTACCTATGCCGTGAAGGCTCTGCGCTGATGTTTGCACTCTGCGATGTAAATTCGTTTTACGCCAGCTGTGAGGCCGTTTTCCGGCCTGATCTCTGTGATAAACCGGTGGTGGTTCTCTCAAATAACGATGGCTGTGTTATTGCCTGCAGCGCGGAGGCCAAAAAATTGGGTATCCAAATGGGGGCTCCGTACTTCAAACAAAAAGATCTGTTTCGACGTTACGGCGTGACGTGCTTTAGTTCAAATTACGAGCTGTATGCGGATATGAGTAGCAGAGTCATGTCCATCCTGGAGGAACTCTCTCCGCGCGTGGAAAGATATAGTATTGATGAAGCGTTCTGTGATTTGACGGGGGTGAGGAACTGCAGAGATCTTACTGATTTTGGTCGCGAGATGAGGGACACTATTTTGCAGAAAACTCATCTTAAAGTGGGTGTCGGTATTGCCCAGACCAAAACACTGGCTAAGCTGGCAAACTATGCGGCTAAAAAGTGGCAGGATCAGACCGGCAGTGTGGTCGATTTATCGAATAGCGAGCGCCAACGCAAGCTGATGGCCGCAGTTCCGGTTGATGAAGTCTGGGGTGTTGGACGCCGTATCAGTAAAAAACTGGACGCTATGGGCATTAAAACGGTCTGCGACCTGGCTGAAACCGATATTCGCTTTATCCGCAAACATTTCAGCGTTGTGCTGGAAAGAACCGTACGGGAATTGCGCGGCGAATCGTGCCTGGCACTGGAGGAGTTTGCGCCGGTTAAGCAGGAAATCATCTGCTCAAGGTCGTTTGGTGAGCGGCTCACGGATTATAATGCCATGCGAGAGGCGATTTGTACCTATGCTTCACGTGCGGCGGAGAAGTTGCGCGGAGAGCACCAGTTCTGCCGCTTCATTTCTGCGTTTATTAAAACCAGTCCATTTGCCCATAACGAACCTTACTATGGTAACAACGCGTCGGTAAAACTACTGACACCAACCCAGGACAGTCGGGATATTATTGGTGCGGCGACGCGCTGCCTTGACGCCATCTGGCGAGAGGGGCGGCATTATCAAAAAGCAGGCGTGATGTTAGGGGATTTTTTCAGTTCCGGTATGGCGCAGCTAAATCTTTTTGATGAAAACGTCCCGCGGCATAATAGCGACAAACTTATGACGGTTCTGGATACCCTTAATGCTAAAAATGGTAAAGGGACGCTCTGGTTTGCCGGACAAGGGATACAGCAACCGTGGGCAATGAAACGAGACATGCTTTCGCCTCGCTATACGACGAGATACAGTGATTTATTGCGCGTGGGGTAGTGGATTTTACAAAGATGTAAAATTACTGATACTATAGGGGGGTATGGTATCTGGAGGGCGTATGCCGCATTCACCTGAAGATAAGAAACGCATTCTCACCCGTGTACGCCGTATTCGCGGCCAGGTTGATGCGCTTGAGCGCGCGCTGGAGTCCGGCGAGCCGTGTCTGGCGATCCTGCAACAAATTGCCGCTGTGCGCGGCGCATCCAATGGCCTGATGGGCGAAATGGTTGAGATCCACCTGAAAGATGAACTGGTCAGCGGGGAGACTACCCCAGACCAGCGTGCTGTGCGCATGGCTGAAATCGGCCATCTTCTGCGCGCTTATCTAAAATAACACCATCACCTCGCAATAATGGGAAGAGACAAATGAAATCACGCGCAGCAGTTGCATTCGGCCCCGGTCAGCCGTTAAAAATTGTCGAGATCGACGTCGCACCGCCAAAGAAAGGTGAAGTGCTGGTTAAAATTACCCACACAGGCGTGTGCCATACTGACGCTTTTACGCTCTCTGGCGACGATCCGGAAGGAGTGTTTCCGGCGATACTCGGCCATGAAGGCGGGGGCATCGTGGTTGAAGTGGGTGAGGGCGTCACCAGCCTGAAACCGGGCGATCATGTGATCCCGCTGTACACCGCAGAGTGCGGCGAGTGCAAGTTCTGTAAATCGGGTAAAACTAACTTGTGTCAGGCCGTGCGTGCGACACAGGGCAAAGGTCTGATGCCGGATGGCACAACGCGCTTCTCGTATAACGGCGAGCCGATTTATCACTATATGGGCACCAGTACCTTCAGTGAATACACCGTTTGCGCAGAGATCTCGCTGGCGAAGGTTAACCCGCAGGCTCCGCTGGATAAAGTGTGTCTGCTGGGCTGTGGCGTAACCACCGGGATCGGAGCGGTCCATAACACCGCGAAAGTGAAAGAAGGCGATACCGTGGCCGTATTTGGTCTGGGCGGTATTGGCCTGGCGGTGATTCAGGGCGCGGTACAGGCGAAAGCCGGGCGTATTCTGGCCGTTGATACTAATCCGGAAAAATTCAAGCTGGCGGGTGAAATGGGCGCGACCGATTTCATCAACCCGAACGATTACGATAAGCCGGTGCAGGACGTGATTGTTGAGCTCACCGACGGTGGCGTGGACTTTAGCTTTGAGTGTATCGGCAACGTTAACGTGATGCGTGCGGCGCTGGAGTGTTGCCATAAAGGGTGGGGTGAAAGCATCATCATTGGCGTGGCGGGTGCTGGTCAGGAGATCAAAACACGTCCGTTCCAGTTAGTAACCGGGCGCGTGTGGCGCGGTTCCGCGTTTGGCGGTGTAAAAGGGCGCACCCAGTTGCCGGGTATGGTCGAAGAAGCAATGAGCGGAAAAATTCAGTTAGATCCGTTTATTACGCATCGCCTGCCGCTGGAGCAGATCAACGACGCGTTTGATTTAATGCATCAGGGTAAATCCATCCGTACCGTTATCCATTTTGGTGATAACTGATTCATTGGCCAGCGGATTTCACCGCTGGCACTTTCCTGAATTTCTTTGAATGATGTTGTGAAAGTGTGACGAATCCGGCGCTTTTCACGGTAAGTAAACTTCCCGGATTGCCGATGACTATCTAACGGGCGTGTTTTCACGCATAAACCCTACAAGAGAGTCGACGGTCATGGACAACACTACATCGATGCAAGCCCAGCATAAACTGGGCTTTCTGCATCAAATCCGGCTGGTTCCGCTGTTTTCCTCCATTCTCGGTGGCATCCTTCTGCTGTTCGCCTTAAGTTCCGGGCTGGCAGGTTATTTTCTTATGCAGGCCGATCGCGATCAGCGCGATGTAACCGATGAGATTCAGGTTCGGATGGGGTTATCTAACAGCTCTAACCACTTACGCACCGCGCGTATCAACATGATCCATGCTGGTGCGGCGAGCCGTATTGCTGAAATGGATGACATGAAGGCCAATATTGCCGAGGCAGAAAAACGTATTAAGCAATCGCAGGACGGTTTTAATACCTATATGGCGCGTGCGGTGAAAACCACTGACGGAGAGGCGTTAGACGCTGAACTGAGCGCCAATTTCAAAGCCTATATCGACGGCTTACAGCCTATGCTGAAGTACGCTAAAAACGGTATGTTCGAGGCGATCATCAACCATGAAAATGAACAGGCCAGACCGCTGGACTCTGCTTACAACAAGGTGTTGTTAAAGGCGATCGATATTCGTACCGCCAGGGCGAATCAGTTAAGCGAACAGGCGCACCAACGTACACAGCTTGGCATGGCCTTTATGCTGGGTGCATTCGTTCTTGCGCTGGCGCTGACCGTGATGACGTTCATTGTTTTGCGCCGTACCGTTATTCATCCTTTGTTACGTGCGGCCCAGCGCATTGAGCAAATTTCAGCGGGCGATCTGACGATGCCGGAGGAACCAACCGGGCGCAGCGAAATTGGTCGCCTGAGCCGTCATCTGCAAACAATGCAACGATCGCTTGGGAAAACGGTGGGCACGGTACGTCAGGGGGCGGAAGAAATCTACCGTGGTACCAGTGAGATTTCTGCGGGCAATACCGATCTTTCTTCACGAACTGAACAACAGGCCGCGGCGATTGAACAAACGGCGGCCAGCATGGAAGAACTGACGGCTACGGTGAAGCAAAACGCCGACAACGCACATCATGCGAGCACGCTGGCGGAAGATGCTTCCGGCAAGGCCAGTCGGGGCGGTCAGATGGTCTCTGGCGTGGTTAAAACCATGGGGAATATCTCAACAAGTTCGAAGAAAATCTCCGAAATTACCGCCGTTATAAACAGCATTGCCTTCCAGACCAATATCCTGGCGCTGAACGCAGCGGTCGAAGCGGCGCGGGCAGGCGAGCAGGGGAGAGGGTTTGCCGTCGTAGCCAGTGAGGTACGTACGTTAGCAAGCCGCAGCGCCCAGGCGGCAAAAGAGATAGAAGGATTGATCAGCGAATCAGTCCGACTGATTGACCAGGGATCCGGAGAAGTGGTCGCGGCAGGCAATACGATGACGGATATTGTCGATGCGGTAAAACGTGTCACCGACATTATGCTGGAAATTGCGGCGGCCTCTGATGAACAAAGCCGGGGTATCGTCCAGGTAAGCCAGGCGATTTCAGAGATGGATAAGGTCACGCAGCAAAACGCCTCACTGGTTGAAGAAGCATCGGCCGCTGCGGCCTCTCTTGAAGAGCAGGCCGCACGCTTAACGGAAGCCGTCGGCACATTCCGTTTAACCGGGACAAGCGCAATTAAACGCGTTACACCTGCCGTTAATCCATCGGTTTCACTGCCAAAATCAAACACGGTAAATACGGATAACTGGGAAACATTCTGACAGGTCAGTCATCCGGTAATACGATTCTTTGTATTACCGGATTTCTTATTTATTTGTACGTCGCGCTGAGGGTGCCTACGGCGGTGAAGGCTCCGGGGGTGTAGTCATCACAGGTACTGTTGTTGCTGGCGGAGGTACAGGTGAGTAATCCGGCCATGGTGATATCTTTCGCCGTTACGATGGAACCAAAGTCGATGGACACTGAAGAATTTGTGTCATTCGCCGACAGATATTGCCGGGACGATCCCTCGTAAGAAACCGCCACTCCCCGTCCGCCCGCTGCTGAGGTGCCAGTCGTGGTATTGGCGAGAATAGACAACCCGCTATTATCATAAGCCGCTTTGGTCGACGTCAGTTTAAGGGTAACCCCTGAAGCATTAACGCAGTTGCTATTTTTCAAGGTGAAGGTTTTTCGTGGTTTGTCATTACCCACATCGCCAAAGTCGATGGTGGTGGGGGAAACGGATAGGTTACAGGTTGGCGCGGCGAATTTTACGGTGAATGAAGAAGCGTTTACTGTGGCGACAATCTGTTGACTGGTTATATTTTCATCTCCTGCTTTAAACCTACCTACCTCACCATTTATGACCGGATGCGCTTCACCATTACCTATTGAGGAAACCACCCCACGTTGCCAAACCTCGACGTATAATCCAACAGGAAAACTTCCATCTGCAGCATTATCGATCTCACGTGTCCAACTCGTATTAGACGGAATATAAGCTGTATAATTAGCATTAATAGAATTAGCTATGTAAATGTTATAATATATTCCGGGTATGCTCGTTGGAAAAAAAACTCTATTGTAGCTATATTTTGTACTGCCGCTGGTACTGGTATAACTATCGGATTGCGTACCGCTTGTTACTGTGGTCATTCCATAAAAATCAGAACCATCATTACCTGTATTACAGACTAAGTTACCATACTTTCCTGCACTTAATGTCCCCAATAACACGGGTGTTGTACTGGATGGGTTATAACTATTAACAACTAACGTTCCCGCGCTTACCGTGCTGGTATTAATTGTTTCAAAATAACACTCCTTGGCCTGCACCTGATATGAATAAATTCCGCTCAGCAGTAATGCCACAAAAGAAATTGATCGTGAAATCATCGTGCTCATATTAACCTGCCATTTATCCATTATTTGTAGCTCACGCTGATTTGCACCTGACTTAATACTCCACCTGGAGTGACCGGTTTTGATGAATCTATTTTCTGGAAGCGGGCGCGAAGGATAGGAAGGACCTTATTGTCATCGGTACCAATATAGTTACTATCGATAATAACTTCGGAAGTATTGTCTTTATTTAAAACATTTTTTCCGTCAAAAAAAGCGACAACGCCAACATTACCTGCTGCGGTTGTTGATTTAACTCGCCCTGTTGGCCCTGTATATTCATTAGGGAAGATCTGGTTACCGGTTAGCTGCGCCTTTTGCGGTTTGATGCTCATTACCAGAGATTTGGCAACGGACCCTGAGTCGCAGCTCAGAGTAAGCATTTGCCCTGCTAAGGTTACGTTTCCCTGCGCAGTGGCAGATAAATCCGCCCATGCGCCACCCGCAGAGAATTCGCTTGCGTCCAGGTCACCTAAATCCATATCAGAAGCGGCAATATAACAGCTACCGGTAACCAGCTCCGCCTTAACCGTTAATACATTTGTATTGGTACTGATTGCGGCCCATAGCGGTGTGGATATCAGCAATAAGACTGTTGGGATAAATTTCATGGTGGCTCCTACTGATAGGTGGTAGTGAACGTCAACGAACCGTTGAAAGTGCCACTTGTCGCAGAGGTTGCATAAGACGTCGGACGCAGAGATAAGACCAGATTCAGGGCTTTATTGGTGCGCTCAGTCGAGGTCCAGTCAAGCGGAGTACTACTATTGAGAACCAACAGAGAGTTTGGGGAGCCAGAACGATACAAAACCGCTGCTGCCCCGTTATCCCCACCCTTGAGTTCGGTTGGATAACCGCTGTAGACAGATGAGGCCTTAATTCCCGTTTTCATCCAGGTCACTGTCTGGTTTGTACTGGAGCCGATCGTGCAGTTGCTGTACTGCAACGAAAAATCTTTCAGCGTGTTAGCGCCCTGAGCCTCAAGTTCTGCGCGGGTTAATACACCAAAATCGATGGTTTGGTTCACCGCTTTGCTTGAACCAACAACAATATTGACGGTGCAGGTCATAGCAAGCAAATTGGCCTTAAAGTTAACCACGACATCCGCCGCAAAGAGATGCGGGCTGCATAATAGAAAAGAAACAAGCATTACCTGGCGCATAAGCTACTTTCCGGCTCCTGGCATCTGGCAAACTAACGTCTCCAGATGAATTGATTTTCCGATCATCGCGGGCGCGTCAGGGATCTGGTAGGTCACATCGCAGTAGCTTGCCGCGTCGCTCCCCCAAATAACCTTCAGGCTGCCACGTTGTTCGATCCCGCGTAAAAAGGCGCGGCCCGCCTGACCCATTGCGCCAACGGATTTTCCCTGCTCATTGAGAATGTTCGCGCCCAATGGAATGAAACTGTTATCACTACGTCTGAGCGTGACAAACACCGATTGACCTTGCTGGGTGGCGAAGGTGACTTTCACCACGGCACCATCGCGCGGAACCACGGCGGCGGAGGTATTTTTCACTTCGACGTCCGCCTTGATGGTGCTGAGATCCAGTCCGACGGTATTCTCGGCATAAGGTGAAAGACTGGTGGCAACTGCGTATCCGGCACTGTCAATCTCACCATACCCATTGGCGGTGGTCGCGCCATCTGCACCTTGCGCTTCAATAAGGGCTATGGCGCTTTGTGCGTTGACATTACCCGGTAAGAGCGTCAATCCACCGCTGTGTAGCAGCACACCGCCGTTATTGTTTAGGGAATACTGCTGGTTATGATTTTTATCGACTGTAGCGGAAACGCTGGTCGATCCATGCGCGCCGTTATAAGTGGAATATCCGCTGACGGAATAGGTGTCTTCTCCCTGGCTGGCCTGGTTAGCGGTGGTGCTGAGGCTGTAGTTCCATTTATTGTTGCTACTGTTGCCGCTGGCCGTACTGGTGAAACCGTTGTTGCCGCTAAAGTCGCTATTGGCGCTGAGGTTCAGACTGGAGAATGCTGGTTGATCGTTTTGAGCGTTGCTACCAAAAGGAATACTCAACCCAACGTACAGGCTGTCATCTTCATCGCCCCATTCGTTATAACTGCGCTGCAGCGAGATATTCCACGAGATGGAGCGGAAAGTATTGCTGTAGCCCAGCGAATACTGAGACGTTTTGTCTGAGCTACCCCAGTAACTCGTCCAGGTGCCGCTGAGATAAAATGAACCGTAATCTTCGCCGTTAAGGTTGATCGGTTGATTGACGTTAGCCTGAAGCTCATTCTTGGAATGGCTGTAGCTGTTGCGATACGCATCGTTACGGTTAGTATCGTGATCGTCGCTATAACTATCGATGCTATTTTGCAAAGAGATGACGTCATTAAGCGAGAGGTAATCTTTGGTGCTGTATCGATAGGCGCTAAAGCTGAAATTGGTCTGTGTTGCGTCCAGCACATTACTGTAGCTTATACGGTAACTCTGCCCCTGCAGAGCGCCAATATCTTCAAGTGAAGCGCGAGAGTGGATAACATCGACTGCGATAGCACCAAGACGCGTATTCATCGCCAGACCCAGCATCCCCGCCAGATAGTCTTCTTCCATTGATTGTATGCCGCCATACAGCGTGAAAATATCGCTCAGTCCATAATTACCGTTAGTGGTGAGCACCCAGGGAGAATCGCTGTTGCCATCGTTGTCTAATGTCCCAACGGCAAAATCCCAGTCAACTTCACCTTTGGTCATTAACTGAGCAACAGAGGCGTACGGTACGGTGAATAACCGTTTTGACCCATCAGCTTCTTCCACGGTAACGTCAAGGTCAGCGCCGTTGATTGCCACATAATAATCTTTCAGGGCAAAAGGACCTGGGGGAACGGTGGTTTCATAGATGATGCGAGACTGCTGTCGTACGGTAATTTTGGCATTACTGTTAGCCACGCCGTTGATGACGGGAACGTAGCGACCGTCATGTGGATCCATACGTTTGTCGTTATACAGATGTACGCCTTTAATGCCGATACTATCCAGTACTTCGCTGCGAGAGGTGACCTGACCTAGTTCCATTTGTGCCCGGATAGGGGGTAAATCGCGTGCCAAATAGAGGTCGTAGTTGTCCCAGGTCGCGCTATCGTCTTTTGCCCAGTTCAGCGCGCCGCTGGAACGTAACCGCCATGCTCCCAAATTGAGACCATAGCCGAGCCCCAGATAACCACTGTCAGAAGCGCTACCGTCGTTTTCACTGTGATAGCCGCTGAAGCTCCAGTTCAGTATTGCAGCAGGAATACCGGCATCCCAACGTGCGGGGTTGACATAACCCGCAGGGTGGCTGACGAGAAACAGCTGCGGAATTGTGAGCATCAGGATCTGTGAATTAGGATCGTAACTCACGCTGGATGAGGGGTAATAATCCGCCAGTATATAGCATTGCGATTCACCTTCGTCCGCATCTGCCGTGGGGAGTTTGTTTACATCAACGTTTGCTTCATCGAGCACCTCACGAGTCAGGCAGGGAGACGCGTTCGGGGTGTGGTTGTCAATAAACTGGATCTTTGCAGTTTGCTGTTGCTCACCGTTAATCCAAACGGAGACGGTATAAATACCGGGTTTCACCGGGTTGCCGCGCGCATATTGTGACACGTCGATTGTCGATTTTTTACCTGCATTGCTGAAGATAAAGTCATCGTTGAATTCAATGTAATTATCGTCAGCAAATCCTGTCTGACAAATAGCCAGTAATACCCATACTGAGGTCGCTAACCGGTGTTTTGACATCGACATAGAGCAATCCTTGCACGTGTTCTTTATTTATCCGTTACGTCAACGTTAGCCCCGTAATCATTGACGGCTGTCCATGAAACGGATTCTAGCCGAGGAGTGGTGAGCGTTTTCACTTCATAGCTGGCGCTGGAAAAAGGGGCGACCATGTCGGGCTCAATTTTGTATTTTTTCCCTCCGGAAGTGATGTTAGCGCCAACAAGCGAAACAAAATAAGGAGAGTCATTTTTCGCCGTCGCCCAAACTTGTTTACCTTGGTTAGCAAGGCTCCATTTCAGATGTTGGATTGCGTCATCCGCCGAACCTGGAAGGGATGCCGGGCGATAAAATACTTTGATGCGGGTTTTCAGCGCGATCTGCAGTTGATTCGATTTGGCGGCATCTTTATTTTTGCCGGGGATTTCAAGTGCATTAAACCAATACACGCTTTCACGATCGGTAGGTAACGGTTGACCGTCCCAGTTTAAGCGTACGGTCAATCCCTGTTTAGGATCGACCCGACTTACCGGGGGGGAGGCGATAAAAGGAACGTTTAAGGTTTGCGGATCAACATCTTCATGACCATCGTCTAACCAGGACTGGACTAATAAAGGTTGTTGCCCCTGATTCACCATTTTAATGAGCGCCTCTTTCGCGTCGGAAGGGTAAATGACACGGGTAGCGTTAATCACTATGCTGGCGACTGACGAATAGCTAAAAGAGATAGTGGTAGAAAGTATAATTATTCTGAATGTATTTTGTAGATTCATATCATTTATATCTTGGTTAAATAGCTGCAACCTTGAATTAAAAGTTGCAGCAGAGTTATTAACTATTCTTGATCTTACACAGCTTGTTAGGGGTAGGTTGTTACAAAGGTGGTATTCGCTTTCACTACACCAACGGTCGGCGTGCCAGAACCTGAATAGATATAACCGACGGTGTAATTAAATTCTGCACCGTTGGTGGTATCGTAAGTGGCTTCAGATTGCGGTGTGGCTGATGTAAAATCGATAATAGTACTGGTTGCGGTATCTTCTACCTGGAAACCCGCATCTTTATCTCCTGTTGCAGCGTTTAACAATGCTTTGCTGGTGCTGTTGTAATTACCGGTTGTTGAAAATTGGCCTTTTACTTTACCGCCTGCTGGTTCAGTGGCGCAGTTCTTAACGGTGATCTGAAATTTGGTTTTCATCGCAGGACTGCTGACAGCCGCTTGCATCGCAGAAACGGTGATGTCTGGCAGTTTGACTTCTTTGGAAGCAGAAATACCATCAATACTGACATCACAGGTTGATGATGTAATGTTTCCTGCAAAGTCAATGTTTGCAGAGTCAGAACCAGCCGCCTGGGCCTGAAAAGCAGCCCCTGCGATCAGAAGCGCTGCTGCACTTATACAATTAACAAATTTCATGTTATTTTCCTTAATAACAAATTAAATAGCGAAGACATTATATATCCCGAGATTCTGACTGGATAGCAGGTGAAGTTGTAGTTGGTTTTTTTTAAGAGTTAGATTAGGGGCAATAGCTAATTATTTAATGTAATATAGTATTAACTTAATTAGATTGATTTTTTATTCCTCATTGAATTCTAAAAGAAAATTTATAGATGTAAGTTTGTGTAGAGAATTTCATCCGCCATTATTCGATAGAGATATCATCAATAATAAGCATTGCTTAATTTACTTGTAAGGAAAAATACGCTTTTAGCTGTGTTTTATGACGGTTTTACCGTCCATATATTGAACATTTACATGGGGTGGGCCTGCCGGTAATAATAGACCCAATCATCAATACGATTAAACAGGTACGGTTTTGCGTATTGCGGCGATAAGGATCTGGGCGGCCTGAGAGAGTTGCACATCGACACGAGTAAGAATACCGATGGGTTCACCCGCACCGTGGGTGGGAATTGGCAATGACACCAGCGTTGCCTGGCGCAGATCTTCTCTAACCGCGCCTGAAGGGACAAACCACACATAGTCGTAATCAACCGTCAGTTGACGGGAGAGCGATGCTGACAGCGTTTCAATACAACCCGGCGGCATTTTACAGCCCTGACTTTGCAACAATGCCTCAGCATGCTGGCGAGGGGCGGTTCCTTTCGGCGAAACCACCACTGGCCACTCAATCACCCGGCTAAGTGTGATGGTTTCCTGTAACAATGGATGGTTAGGACGCACGACCAGTTTGAGTGATTCCAGAAATAACAGTTCGTAGTTCAGACCGACCATCAATTCCGGATCGGCCATACGGCCAATACCGAGGTCGATCTCCCCGGATTTTAAACCGGCCAGTATCATGGGATTACTCATGGTGGCAACTTGCAGAGTAGTCTCCATTTGCTGCTTATGGAACGGACCGATTACCGCCGGAAGAATACCCAACGCAGCTGTTGGCAAGGCACCAATACGCACGACATCATTCTGAGATTCTTCACGATGATTTAATGCCTGCCCGGCAGTGTTGAGTGCATCAAGCACTCTTACCGCATGGGTAAGAAACTGCTCGCCGGGCAACGTTAATTGTGCACCAAGGCGACCGCGTTCAAAGAGTCGGGTTCCGGTCAGTTGCTCCAGTTCGTTCAGTGTTTTGGAGAGGGCTGGTTGACTCAGGTTAAGGGTTTCGGCCGCACGTCCCAACGTTCCCTGTTGGGCAACGGCGACAAAAGTATGAAGATGGCGCAAGCGAATGCGCTGATTGAACAGAACATTTTTTTCCATAAGCGATGTTAAAAACAGAGCCGTATTGGTGACAAGTGAAGTTGTTTGTTTTTGATAACTTGATAGCAAAATATTATTAACATTTAACGCGTTTTACTTACAACTGATTTATTTTGCTTATGTTTTGTACAGCATGACCGCGTAGTGGGATCATGGAAGGGAATGTAGCCAGTCGTTATACTCGGACAATTGTTCGCTTTTTCATCATCCATCATCACAAGGCACTGACCATGATCCATGTAATAGGGCACCTTAACCCCGATAGCGATGCCATTTGCACCGCGGCAATGACAGCTCGCTGGCTTACGTTACGCGGCCGGCAGGCGACGGCATGGCGTCTGGGAGAACCGAACCGCGAAACGCAATTTATCTTTGCGCATGCAGGACTGGACATGCCCGAACGACTCACGTTTCCGCTGACCGATCAGGATGTTTGGGTGGTAGATTTCACCGAACCGACACAGGGGCCGGAATCGCTGTCTGAGAGCAATGTCGTTGGTATCATCGACCATCATCGACTCGGCGGATTAGTGACTCGTCTTCCTCCAGAGGTCTGGGTCAAACCTGTTGGCAGCAGTGCGACGTTGTTGTGGCAACTGATGGCGGATGACGAGCGCAGTCAGCTGTCGTCTGCGGAGGCTTTTTTGCTACTGGGGGCTATTTTAAGTGACACTGTCATACTTCGCTCGCCGACTACTACACCGGATGACAGCCAGGCGGTGGGGGCTCTGGCCCAAAAAACGGGTGTGGATCTGGACGCTTTTAGCCGTGATCTGTTGTCGGCCAAAACCAGCGTCGAAGACATGAGTGCCCGTGAGCTGCTGCATAAAGACATTAAAACGTTCACCATTCATGGGCATAAAGTCTGCGTGGCGCAACTCGAGCTGTATGCATTGCGCCAGGTTGACGGTATGCTGGACGATCTCCGCGAGGAGATGACCCGTTATGCTGAGGAAAATCAGGCTGCGCTGGTGGTACTGATGCTGACGGACATCAATCTTGGCGATACCAGCCTGTGGTTCGCTGGATCTGAGTTGTCAGAGTTACCGCAACCCTGCAAGGTCGAAGGCATGCTCAGTCGTAAAAAACAGATGTTGCCATGGCTGGAACGTCAGTTAAAACCGCGTCAGTAAGCTTCAGTTCACTGCCTTTGTGGGTGGGGGGAATTTATGCGGGATCACAGTTTGTAAATTCTTCCCACCGGACTCAGCGGCGTTTTCTACACTCCAGGTAATATTCACTGGAGGCATGACATTATGGCGAACACCATCACGGCTGATGAGATTCGGGAACAATTTTCGCAGGCAATGTCAGCAATGTACCAGCAGGAAGTCCCGCAGTATGGCACGTTGCTGGAACTTGTCGCTGATGTGAATCTGGCGGTACTGGAAAATAATCCGACGCTGCATGAAAAACTGGCCAATGCGGATGAACTGGCACGGCTCAATGTTGAACGCCATGGGGCAATTCGGGTCGGTACTGCGCAGGAGTTGTCTACACTGCGGCGGATGTTTGCCATTATGGGGATGTATCCGGTTAGCTATTACGATCTCTCCCAGGCCGGCGTCCCCGTCCATTCCACGGCGTTTCGTCCCATCGACGATGCTTCGCTTTCGCGCAACCCGTTCCGGGTATTTACCTCGTTATTACGCCTCGAATTAATCGAGAACGCGGTGTTGCGCCAGCAGGCAGCGGAGATCCTCGCAAAGCGTGATATTTTCACGCGTCGTTGTCACGAACTGCTGGATGAGTTTGATGCACAGGGTAGTTTCACACCCGCACAAGCTCAGGAATTTGTGCATGAGGCACTGGAAACGTTCCGTTGGCATCAACACGCCACCGTAGATGAACAAACGTATCATGCCTTGCATAACGAGCATCGACTGATTGCCGATGTGGTGTGCTTCCCTGGTTGTCATATCAACCATCTGACGCCGCGTACATTGGATATCGATCGGGTGCAGTCGATGATGCCGGAGTGCGGTATTGCACCGAAAATTCTCATTGAAGGCCCACCACGGCGCGAGGTGCCTATCTTGCTGCGCCAGACCAGCTTTAAGGCGCTGGAAGAACCAGTGTTGTTTGCCGGCGAAATGCGTGGAACTCACACAGCTCGTTTTGGCGAAATCGAGCAACGTGGTGTGGCGCTGACGCCAAAGGGCCGGGCGTTGTACGACGAACTGTTGAGTAAAGCGGGGACGGGGAAAGATAACCTGACGCACCAGTTGCATCTTCAGGACGTGTTTAAGGCGTTCCCGGACAGCGAGTTTCTGTTGCGCCAGCAAGGGCTTGCCTGGTTCCGTTATCGCCTGACGCCGTCGGGCGAGGCGCATCGGCAGGCTATCCGTCCGGATGACGACCCGCAGCTGCTCATTGAGCGAGGGTGGCTGGTTGCGCAACCCATCACCTACGAGGATTTTTTGCCCGTGAGCGCCGCAGGGATTTTCCAGTCTAATCTGGGTAATGAAACGCAGGCGCGCAGCCACGGTAATTCCAGCCGCGATGCCTTTGAACAGGCGCTGGGCTGCGCAGTATATGATGAGTTTGCGTTGTATCAGGAGGCGCAAGAACGTAGTAAACGGCGGTGTGGTTTACTTTAACTGAATTTACACGGGATTCGGCCTGTTCTCATCGACATAAAATATTTTCGATTTTGTACAGATAATCGTCGACCAACAATTGGATTATTAATGAATTTTGTCTAGAGTGAGCGGTCAGAAATGTGCACTCTCTTGCCGCAGATTTTGACCGGCGCGGGACCATTTACACGACCAGAAGGACTCACTTTCAGGCATGAATCGCAGACGATTTATTAAAGGTTCAATGGCAGTGGCCGCCGTGTGCGGAACCAGTGGTATTGCATCACTCTTTTCCCGCGCCGCCTATGCGGCAGAGTCTGACATTGCAGACGGAAAAACCGTACGTTTTGATTTTTCCGTTCTGCAATCGATGGCCCATGATTTAGCACAGAAACCCTGGGGCGGCGCGCCGCGCGCATTGCCGGATACGTTGGCTAAACTGACGCCGCAGGCTTACAACAGTATTCAGTACGACGCAGAACAGTCACTGTGGAACAACGTTGAAAATCGTCAACTTGACGCGCAGTTCTTCCATGTGGGAATGGGCTTCCGTCGCCGCGTACGCATGTACTCGGTTGATGACAGTACGCATATGGCGCGTGAGATCCACTTCCGCCCGGAGCTTTTCAAGTACAACGATGCCGGTGTGGATACCAAACAGCTGGAAGGGCAAACCGATCTCGGTTTCGCCGGTTTCCGCGTGTTCAAAGCGCCTGAACTGGCTCGTCGCGATGTCGTGTCTTTCCTCGGTGCCAGCTATTTTCGCGCCGTAGATGACACCTATCAGTACGGTTTGTCGGCGCGTGGTCTGGCGGTTGATACGTATACCGACAGCAAAGAAGAGTTCCCGGACTTTACCGCATTCTGGTTCGAAACGGTTAAACCGGGCGCCACTTCATTTACTGTTTATGCACTGCTCGATAGCCCAAGCGTGACCGGCGCGTTTAAGTTTGTGATCCACTGTGAGAAAACGCAGGTGATCATGGATGTACAGAATCATGTCTATGCACGTAAAGACATCAAGCAACTCGGTATTGCGCCGATGACCAGCATGTTCAGCTGTGGTAACAATGAACGCCGGATGTGTGACACCATTCACCCGCAAATTCATGACTCCGACCGTCTGGCGATGTGGCGAGGCAATGGCGAGTGGATCTGCCGTCCGCTGAATAACCCGCAAAAACTGCAGTTTAATGCCTATACCGATAACAACCCGCGCGGATTTGGCTTGCTGCAGTTGGATCGTGACTTCTCCCACTATCAGGACATTATGGGTTGGTACAACAAGCGCCCCAGCCTGTGGGTCGAGCCACGTAACCAGTGGGGCAAGGGAACCATTGGCTTAATGGAGATCCCGACGACCGGGGAAACACTGGATAACGTCGTCTGCTTCTGGCAGCCGGAGAAGAAGATCAAAGCCGGCGATGAACTGGAATTCAAATATCGCCTGTACTGGAGCGCTCAGCCGCCGGTGCGCTCTCCGCTGGCTCGCGTGATGGCGACCCGTACAGGTATGGGCGGCTTCCCGGAAGGATGGGCGCCGGGCGAGCACTACCCGGAAAAATGGGCACGACGTTTTGCCGTTGATTTCATTGGTGGAGATTTAAAAGCCGCCGCGCCGAAAGGTATTGAACCGGTAATTACGCTTTCGAGTGGTGAAGCGAAACAGATTGAGATCCTCTACGTTGAACCTATCGACGGCTACCGCATTCAGTTTGACTGGTATCCGACTTCTGACTCAACCGATCCGGTAGATATGCGTATGTTCCTGCGTTGTCAGGGCGACGCCATCAGTGAAACCTGGCTGTATCAGTACTTCCCGCCAGCGCCGGATAAACGTCAGTACGTTGACGACCGCGAAATGCGTTGATCCTCACCGTTATGGCTCTCCTGACGGGGAGCCATGTTCGTCATTTTCTTAAAAAATTCTGTACACTATTTACTCGATCCTGCTCGCATTTTTCCCTGACTCAAACCGATAAGCTGAAGGTGTGTATTTCTTATACACATTCTTTACCACTAACAGGGAGAAAGTATGTTTCCAGAATACAGAGACCTTATTTCCCGACTGAAATCCGAGAATCCTCGTTTTCTGTCCTTATTCGAAAAACACAACAGCCTTGATCATGAGATTTCCAGACTGGAAGGTTCGGATGGTCGGGGATACAGTTTGGACATTGTTCGTCTTAAGAAACAGAAACTTCACCTGAAGGAAGATTTGCTCAAGATTTTGCAAAGAGAGAGTGTCAGTGAGAGCTAAATAGTACTGTGCTCACTGTGTAAAAGGGCTTCCAGCGAGAAAAGGAAGCCCTTCCTGTTTTAGGCGTTAATCGACCATCACGCGTTTGTTTGTCGCCCCCCAGAGGATCGACATTTCAGTGAACAGCGCGCCGCTAATTTCTTCGACTTCTTCTGCGCTCACCTGCGCATTTCCCTGTTTACCGAATAACACCACTTCATCGCCGGAGGCAACCTGCGGTAGATCGGTCACATCAACAATCACGGTATTCATGGATGTTTTACCCAGTACAGGAACCCGCTGGCCGTGGATCAATACGTGCCCCACGTTACTGAACACGCGACGATAACCATCAGCATAACCCGTCGGAATATTGGCAAGAACGGAATTACGTTTAAGGGTATAGGTTCTGTCATAGCCGACGGTATTTCCTTTGGGGTAATGGTTTACCGACGCGATTGCGGATTTAAACGTCATGACGCGTTTGTATTCGGTGCTGGCAATGGTATCGCCATAAAAAATACCGCCAACACGCACCATGTCGAGCCAGGATTCAGGAACGGTCAGGGTGGCGAACGTATTCGCGACATGCAGGGTGACATCTTCGCGCTTAAGCCCGGTAATTTTGAGTACCTGGGCCGATTGCGTATTGAAACGGGCCAGATCGCGTTTAACCACCGCCGCATCTTCTTCCGGGAAATGTGACATGATGCCAACAATTTTCAGACCGGGTAACGTGGAAATGGCGCGGGCCTCTTCCAGACCTGCCGCGGTGCTGACTTCCAGACCGTTTCGTGACATACCGCCAGAGTTCAGGGCCAGATGAATACGAATCGTTTTCCCTTTCTCCTGGGCAATTGCACTCAGACGTTTAGCCATATCCAGATTGCCAATCAGCTCTTCGGTATCAAAATCCGCCGCCTGGCGCATCTCTTTTTCCGTCGCGTTGCGAACGCGCATCAGCTGCGATGTATAGCCTGACTGACGAACAATGCTAATCTCCTCGTTGCTGGCGATGCCAATACACTGCACACCGTTTTGCATCATCACCGGCGTAACCAGTGAGAGATCGTGGCCATACGCATCGCCTTTAAGAATGGCGCACATCCGGGTTTTGTCTCCCAGCAGCTGCTGAACCTTATGAATGTTATATTCCAGCGCGCTACGGGAAATTTCCAGCGTGGTATTATCTACAACCGGTTGTTTGTTAACGGCAAAGGGGACAGGACCCGCTTGCGTGGTGGGGACGGGTTGGTGACAGGCGGTAATCAGTAAAAGCGGAATAAGTGCTAAACGACCCAAAGGTGCTGCCATGCTTGCTCCTTAGCAATAGAATGAAAGTGTTGTTGTCATCATTACGGCCTATCCAGGCATGGGATAACCGGACATCCAGAGTAACGGCTTCCGCGCCAGAGATTGTTTCTAAGTGATTGCTGTTACAGCATAAAAATATGACATCCACGGCGCTAAGCAGATTAATATCGGCTACTGCCAGCCAGAAATTCCCCGTTTACAATCGCCAAGGAGATAAACATGTCAGAAATTATTACCGTCAGTGACACGCTGGAACTGCGGGCAGTAGAAGAACAACACGTCACGCCTTTGCATCGACTGGTGCTCAAAAATAAAGTATGGCTCCAGCGGTCGCTGAACTGGCCGCAGCTTGTCGAATCTGAGGACGATACGCGTAAGAATGTGCAGGGGAATATGATGTTGCACCAGCGTGGCTACGCCAAAATGTTCCTTATCTTCAAACAAGGTGAAGTGGTTGGCGTTATTTCATTTAACCAAATAGAACCGCTGAATAAAGCGGCTTACATTGGCTACTGGTTGGATGAAGTTCATCAGGGACAGGGTATTATGTCCCGGTCGCTACAGGCACTGATTCATCATTATGCTCAGCGTGGCGAGATCCGTCGGTTCATTATTAAATGCCGCGTCGATAACCTGGAAAGTAACCAGGTGGCGCTGCGCAACGGTTTTCAGCTGGAAGGGTGTTTAAAGCAGGCAGAGTTTCTCAATGATGGTTATCATGATGTGAATCTCTATGCCCGTATCATTGATAGCGTTTCAGAATAAACCGGCGAGGGGGGTGCGCGTAATACGCTGTTCGCCGTTGATCACTTTTGGCCCGCGCAGATGGATTGCATCACCATCAAAGGCTTCAACGTGGGCCTGACCGGTTATCTCAATATGATGCTCGATCAGCACTTCACCCAGAATACAGGCGTGGCCTTCAATCAGGATGTGTCCATCCAGCAAGAGTGGCCCGCCGCGTAATTTTGCATGCCCCCCGACCAGCACATGGTGTTTCAGGATACAGTTACCTTCAACCACCGCATGCTCAGCCACCTGGGAGCTATAGCGCAGGGTCGGTATCGCATCTTCATCGGTACCAGCGATGATGCGGGCGTTGCCGTATACCTTCGCACAATCGCAGATCCAAACGTTATTTTCCTCATTACCCTCGATGCGGGCACAATCAAAAACCTCGGCGCGATGTTCAATAAAAGCGTAGTCAATGGTTGCATCGCCATAGATCTGCACCTGATGCACAATGCGTGAATGGTTTACGGTTGCGCGATCATATATTTGTAGGGGCTGGTCACTTTCACGGGTTAACCCTTTGGCGGCGATGACTTCGGAGCCTCCCAGAACACGTGCATCGCCCGACAAAAAACATTCGCCACGTACAACAGAATTTTGAATGGTGACGTTGTCACGTATTTGCGCGCCATGGCTAATTTCAGCCCGATCTATCCATACGGCACCGCCAATCTGTGCGCCATCTCTGACCACGCTGGCCTGCGTAATGCGGGCATTTCCAGAAATGGTTGCCCCCGCAAATGCCATCGCGTTCTCATCGTAAATCCAGCAATCACCGCACTGCGCCAGTACGGCTTCATTATCAATCCAGCCACCAGGCGTGCCGGCCGGAACATCATTAAAATCGATCAGTGCAATTATCTGGCGTAGTAATACGCTTCTTTTGTTGCCATTATCCTGATAACTGAAGGAGCGAGGTTCGTCGCTCAGACGGTATTTGGTCATAGCTCATTTCCGTGTTGCGTACCTTAGTTAAACGTAGCAAAGTTTTCCGTACTGGCTAAATCGCCATAATTTCCATAAAATGCATTTCAAATATACTTTAAAAAATAAACAAAATGAGTAATAACAAGCATAGTGATCGGGTCCTTAATCTTCCGGCCGGTTATTTTGGCATGGTGCTGGGCATCATCGGGATGGGATTTGCGTGGCGATATGCCAGTCAGGCGTGGCCTGTGAGCCACTGGATAGGCGATGGGTTAGTCATCCTGGCCATGGTCTTTTGGGGGCTGCTGACGCTGGCCTTTTTTAGTCGTTTACTGCGTTTTCCGCATAGCGTTTTGGCGGAGATTCGTCATCCAGTGATGAGTAGCTTTGTCAGTCTGTTTCCGGCCACAACCATGCTGGTCGCGATTGGTTTTGTCCCGTGGTATCGACCGCTGGCGCTTGGCTTGTTCAGCATTGGGGTCGTTATCCAACTGGCGTACGCGGCCTGGCAAACGGCAGGATTATGGCGCGGAGATCACCCAGAAGAAGCCACCACACCGGGGCTGTATTTGCCGACTGTCGCCAATAACTTTATTAGCGCAATGGCATGTGGTGCGCTGGGTTTCAACGACGCAGGACTGGTGTTTTTGGGCGCAGGGGTATTTTCCTGGCTCAGCCTCGAGCCGGTGATCCTGCAGCGTTTACGCAGTTGCGGCGAGCTGCCAACGGCATTACGTACCTCGCTTGGCATTCAGCTGGCGCCTGCGCTGGTCGCCTGCAGCGCCTGGCTTAGCGTCAACGGCGGCGAGGGCGATACGTTGGCCAAAATGCTGTTTGGCTATGGTCTGCTGCAGCTGCTGTTTATGCTACGCCTCATGCCGTGGTATCTGTCTCAGCCGTTTAATGCGTCTTTCTGGAGCTTTTCGTTCGGCGTGTCGGCCCTGGCGACAACGGGGCTGCATCTGGGACACGGCAGCGAATCAGGATTTTTTCATATGCTGTCGATCCCTCTGTTTATTTTTACCAATGTTATCATTGCATTATTACTGGTACGTACGTTTGCATTGTTGATGCAGGGGAAACTGCTCATCCGCACGGAGCGTGCTGCATTACTGAAATCTGAGGATAAATAATGACCCTTTGCGACGAAAACTACTTTACTGAGAAATACGATCTAACCCGTACGCATTCCGATGTCGTTGAAGCGGCGAAAATTGTTAAGCCAGGCAAAACGTTAGACCTGGGCTGCGGTAACGGTCGAAACAGCCTGTACCTTGCGGCAAACGGCTATGATGTGACAGCATGGGATAAAAATCCCATGAGCATCGCTAACCTTGAGCGTATCAAAGCAGCCGAAGGGTTGACTAATCTGCAGGCAAGCGTCGCGGACCTTAATGCGTTGAGTTTTGATGGTGAATACGACTTTATCCTGTCTACCGTAGTGCTGATGTTCCTCGAAGCGAAAACCATTCCGGGGCTTATCGAAAATATGCAACGTTGCACGAAACAGGGTGGATATAACTTAATCGTTGCGGCGATGGATACCGATGATTTCCCGTGCACAGTTGGCTTCCCGTTCGCGTTTAAAGCGGGGGAATTACGCAACTATTACCGCGGATGGGAGCTGCTGAAATATAACGAAGACGTGGGGGAACTGCATCGTACAGACGAAAACGGCAATCGCATTAAACTGCGTTTTGCGACTATGCTGGCCCGCAAAATCGGCTGATGGCCCACGCTCTGCGTTCAGCATTTTTTGTGCTGAGCGCAAAAATAAAATTGTGCGGCGCTTACCATTTTTCGCACATCCAAAATGATTTCCTTTTGCTATTATTTCAGATGCATATCTGCAAATACTAAGGGATCGTTCCATGCGTGCTCAAACTTTATTTAAAGTTGCAGTGCTTACGGGTTTACTGGCGTTATCAGGCTGTGCGTCAAAAATCACGCAGCCAGATAAATATTCAGGTTTTTTAAAAGATTACTCTGGCCTGAAGGAAACGAAATCGGCAACAGGACAGCCTGTGCTGCGTTGGGTTGATCCCAACTTCAATGAGTCCAAATATGACAGTATTGTGTATAACCCGATAACCTATTATCCGATTCCTAAACCAACAACTCAGGTTGGGCAACAGGTGTTGGATAAACTGTTGAGCTATACCAATACGCAAATGAAAACCGCCATTAGTAAACGTAAACCCCTGGTGACGACCCCCGGCCCGCGCAGCCTGATTTTCCGTGGCGCGATTACCGGTGTCGCAACCAGCAAGGAAGGGCTGCAGTTCTATGAAGTCGTTCCGGTTGCGTTACTCGTAGCGGGGACACAAATGGCGACAGGTCACCGCACCATGGATACTCACCTCTATTTTGAAGGTGAATTGATCGATGCGGCAACCAATAAGCCGGTGATTAAAGTGGTACGTCAGGGTGAAGGCAAGGACCTGAACAACGAAAGTACGCCGATGGCGTTCGAAACGTTGAAGAAAGTTGTTGATGACATGGCGACAGACGCCTCCATGTTTGATGTCAACAAAAAACAGTAATGCTGAGCGCACCATCTTTTGATGGTGCGCTTTTTTTATGCCGTCCGACGACGGTACAGCAGTTTCCCCACTAACGCCTCCGGGCGTGCAAACATCACCAGATTACCCAGCAAAATCAGCACTAATCCGGCAATTGCGTTAACCTGCCAGACGTATCCTTCATACAATGTTGACAGCGTCAGCGCGACCAACGGGAAAAGTAACGTACTGTAGGCGGCCTTACTCGGACCGATGCGTCCTACCAGTGTGAAATAGGCGCCGAAAGCAATCACCGAGCCAAAAATAGCCAGATATAACAGCGCGCTAAGATAGCTGAACGTCCACTGTGGCGTGAAGTTGTCCTCGCGCACCAGTGCAATGATGGCAATTAGCAAGGTACCGTACAGCATGGCCCAGCTGTTGGTGGTCATCACCTCAAGCCCTTTTTTCTGATGGCGCAGGCTGATCATATTGCCCAGGGAAAAACCAAACGTTCCCAGAGCGCTTAAACCAATACCCAACAGCAGCGTATGATTCAGGCCGCTATTGACCAAATCCTGCCAGAACAGGGTGATGATACCCGTCAACCCCAGCGCCGCGGCGAAATAAAAGCGTATCGGTGGTTTTTGACCAAAAAATACAAAACTATTCACCGCATTGAACAGCACGGCCATCGAGAAAATTACCGACTCCAGACCGGTATTAATCCACGCTGCGGCCGTGTAAAAACACCAGAAATTGAAGCAAAAAACACACCCGCCCTGTAACAGACAAAACAGGTGGTCGCGTCCGGAGAGCTTACGCAATTTGCCGCTGAACAGCAGGAGAAGGATCATCACCGAACTGGCGACCGCAAAGCGCCAAAAGATAGAGACCGGGGCAGCTACCGGACCTTGCTGCAGGTAAATGGCAATCCATGTCGTTCCCCATATCACGACCACCAGGCAGTACAACAATGCGTTCATACATCTCTCTCATTTTTGTATTTAAGCGCACACAGTGTCATGGCTGGCCGGGGCTGGCTTTCATCTGATTGCGGCAGACTTGCAAAATCTTGCGCTTTTTTTCTCGCGAAAGTGAAAAGGAGGCTGTTAACAACATGTAGCTGATATAGACTGAAAGCCTGCTAACTTATTTTGAATGTGATGGTATGTCTCAGCCCTATGGCGCCTTTGAAAACTTACGCAAACATAATGCCGTGCTGCATGAGTCGGTTGCGTTACATTCGGGGATCCAACTGGCGGCGTGGTCGAACAAGCGCGACACCATCACTCAGTATTGCGATCACCACACGCTCAGTTTATATATCGCGGATGGCTACGAAAGCTATCACAAGACGGCAGGGGGCTGGAAAAACGGCGGCGGCCCGGATCGCTTCTGCCTGATGCCGAAAGAGAGCGAATCCAGTTGGGATATTCGTGACGATCTTTCCTTTGTACATCTTTATTGTACCGACGCGCATCTGCGGGAAGTGGGTGAGAAAGTTTGGGACAAAAGCCCTTACAGCTTCACGCTGGACGAACATACGTTCGGCAGCGATCCGGGGATCACGGCGGTTTATCGCCAGTTTTTACTGGGTAATGACTGGCAGCAACCGGCTAATCATCTAACGCTCAGCGCGGCATCTTCGCTGTTGCTGACGCATCTGATTCAACATTACAGCAACGTTCAATGGCGGCCGCCGGTGGTAACCGGTGGGCTTGCGCCAGCCACATTGCGCAATGTGCTGGCCTATATTGACGCGCATCTGGCCTACCCAATGACCCTCAGCGATTTGGCAGGCGAAGCGGCACTGAGCGATTTCCACTTTGCCAGAATGTTTCGCCAGTCGATGAATATGGCTCCGCATCAGTATGTTATGCAGCGTCGTATGGCGCTGGCGCAGCAACTGGTCCGTTATTCTTCACGTAGCTTGTCGGATATCGCGATGGCTTGTGGATTCAGTTCAGCAAGCCATTTTAGCAATCGGTTTAAGCAGATGACGGGCAAGACGCCAACGCAATTACGTGCGTCGCGATAATCTCAGCGTGGCATAACATATCCCTCCGGCGATTAATCCCCAGAAAGCAGAGCCAATCCCCATTAAGGTCAAACCACTGGCAGTAACCAGAAAGGTGACGATTGCAGCATCTCGCTCCGCTTCATGAAGCAATGCCTGATACAGACTACCGCTAATCGTACCGAGTAAAGCAAGGCCAGCCAGCATCTGGATCCAGCTTACGGGCAGGGCCGCCATCAGTCCTGTGACCGAACCACCAAATACACCAGCCAGAAGATAGAAAACGCCTGCCGATGCGGCGGCGAGCCAACGTCGTTTGGCATCAGGATGTGCTTCGGGACTTTGGCAAATTGCCGCGGTTATGGCGGCAATACAAATAGAGTAAACGCCAAAAGGCGAAAACAGCAGCGCTAACAGACCAGTGAAGACAATCAGCGGTGAAACGGGCAAGGAATAACCTGACGCTTTCATGGTGGCAATGCCAGGAGCATTTTGTGACGCCATGGTAACCAGGAAGAACGGCAATGCGATGCTTATACTGTGTGCAAGAGAAAAGTGGGGGGTGATGAATTCAGGCATCACCGGAGATAAATTAATGTTGTAAGTGACAATGTCACCTTTTAGCAGTGCGATGGCGGTACCCACCAGCATGGCAGCAATGACGGCGTACCTGGGCGCGACAACTTTTAACACCAGCCACGCCAGCAGCATGCTGCCGCACAGCAGAAGCTCATTATTAAGACTATTAAATGCCTGCAAACCAAAACGCAGCAGGATCCCAGCCAGCATTGCCGACGCCAGTGAGTGTGGGATTATCTGCATCAGACGTGCAAACAACCCCGTCACACCACACAGGACTATCAGCGCGTTAGCAACAATAAAAACGCCGATAGCATCCTGAATGGTCACGCCTTGCAGACCCGTAACCAGCAGTGCAGCACCGGGCGTAGACCAGGCGGTCAGGATGGGAGCACGATACCACACTGACAATGCCAGCGTACTCACGCCCATCGCGATTCCCAGTGCGGTCATCCAGCCCGCAATCTGCCCGGTCGTTGCGCCTGCGGCAACCGCCGCTTGCCAGATGATGGCTGCTGAACTGGCATAGCCGACCAGCACGGCAACAAAACCCGATAAAACGGTGGGCAAAGGGATTAATAATGTGCGCATAGCGACTCCGCGTGCGTTATAACGGTCATTCACTGTAGCACTGTGCGTTATAGCGTACAAGTGATAAGCTGATGGACAGAAACAGGAGATAGAGGAAGGCGACAATGGACAATTTAACCCACTATCTGGCTACCACGCTCCGGACATTACGTCACCAGCGGGAATGGAGTCTGTCGCGTCTGGCAGAAGAAACGGGTGTCTCTAAAGCCATGTTGGGGCAGATAGAACGCAATGAATCCAGCCCAACAGTGGCGACGCTATGGAAAATTGCCACCGGACTGAACGTGCCGTTTTCGACGTTTATTTCACCACCAGAGTCAGAAGGCACAGCGACTTTTGATCCCCAACAGCAGGCAATGGTAGTGACACCGCTGTTTCCATGGGACCCACAACTCTGTTTTGACCATTTTTCAATATTGCTGGCACCGGGGGCGTTGAGTGAATCTACACCGCATGAAACCGGTGTGATTGAGCACGTAGTGGTGATTAGTGGCCTGCTGGATATGTGCATTGACGGACAGTGGCGAACCATCAAATCGGGTGAGGGTGTCCGTTTTGCGGGTGATACTGCACATAGTTACCGTAACAGCAGCGAACAGACGGTTCACTTTCATTCCCTGATCCATTACCCACGCGGTTAATCGGGAAAACTATTCCGAAATGTCGCGCTTCTGACTACAATAGCCGCCATTTTTACCGCTTGTGGATGGTAACAACTGTATGCGCCAGCAACCTCATCACCTTGAATTGTTAAGCCCGGCCCGGGATACCGCCATTGCGCGTGAAGCCATTTTGCACGGTGCTGACGCCGTTTACATTGGCGGACCGGGTTTTGGCGCGCGTCATAACGCCAGTAACAGCCTGAAAGACATCGCCGAACTGGTGCCATTCGCTCATCGATATGGGGCGAAAATCTTTGTGACGTTGAACACGATTTTGCATGATGATGAGCTGGAACCTGCTCAGCGGTTAATTACCGATTTGTATCAGACTGGCGTTGATGCGCTGATTGTGCAGGATATGGGGATTCTGGAACTGGATATCCCACCGATTGAACTGCATGCCAGCACCCAGTGTGATATTCGCAGCGTCGAGAAGGCGAAGTTTCTTTCTGATGTCGGATTCACGCAGATTGTATTGGCGCGCGAACTGAGTCTTGAGCAGATTCACGCGATTCATCAGGTGACGGACGCGATGATCGAGTTTTTCATCCACGGTGCGTTATGCGTTGCTTATTCAGGCCAGTGCTATATCTCTCATGCGCAAACCGGGCGCAGCGCTAACCGCGGCGACTGTTCACAAGCCTGCCGACTACCGTATACCCTGAAAGACGATCAGGGCCGGGTGGTGTCGTATGAAAAACACCTGCTGTCGATGAAAGATAACGATCAGACCGCCAACCTCGGTGCGTTGATTGATGCCGGAGTACGTTCCTTCAAAATTGAAGGGCGCTACAAAGACATGAGCTATGTGAAAAACATCACTGCACATTACCGGCAGATGCTGGATGCCATCATCGAAGAACGCGGCGATCTGGCTCGTTCATCTGCAGGTCGCACTGAGCATTTCTTCACGCCATCTACGGAGAAAACCTTCCACCGCGGTAGCACTGACTATTTTGTAAATGCCCGTAAAGGCGACATTGGTGCATTCGACTCACCTAAATTCATTGGCTTGCCAGTGGGTGAAGTCCTGAAGGTGGCGAAGGATTATCTTGATGTCGACGTGACGGAACCGCTGGCAAACGGGGATGGCCTGAACGTGTTAATCAAGCGTGAAGTCGTGGGATTTCGCGCTAATACCGTTGAAAAAACCGGGCACAATCGTTATCGGGTGTGGCCGAATGAAATGCCTGCCGATCTGCACAAAGTTCGTGCTAACCATCCGCTGAATCGCAACCTTGATCATAACTGGCAACAGGCGCTGACCAAAACCTCCAGCGAACGCCGTGTCGCGGTTGATATTGAATTGGGCGGCTGGCAGGAAGAGTTGATCCTGACACTGACCAGTGAAGACGGCGTGAGTATCACCCATACGCTGGATGGTCAGTTTGAGGAAGCGAACAATGCGGAAAAAGCGTTGAGTAACCTACAGGACGGACTGGCAAAACTTGGGCAGACGATGTACTACGCCCGCAATATTCAGGTGAATCTGCCGGGCGCGCTGTTTGTACCGAATGGTCAACTGAATCAGTTTCGCCGTGAAGCCATCGACATGCTGGATGCCGCGCGTCTGGAAAACTACCGGCGTGGCAGTCGTAAACCTGTTGCCCAGCCGGCACCGGTCTATCCACAGACGCATCTGAGTTTTCTGGCTAACGTCTATAACCATAAAGCGCGTGAGTTTTACCACCGTTATGGCGTCCAGTTGATTGATGCAGCCTATGAAGCGCATGAAGAAAAGGGCGATGTTCCAGTGATGATTACCAAGCACTGCCTGCGTTTTGCATTCAATCTGTGTCCGAAACAGGCGAAAGGGAATATCAAGAGCTGGAAAGCCACGCCGATGCAATTGGTAAATGGCGATGAAGTGCTGACGCTGAAATTTGATTGCCGACCGTGCGAAATGCACGTGATCGGCAAGATGAAACATCACATCCTGAAGATGCCATTGCCGGGCAGCGTAGTGGCTTCCGTCAGCCCCGAAGACCTGATGAAGACGCTGCCGAAGCGTAAAGGCTGACGGTTAACTCATATGGATATCGGGTTTGCGTGATTTCTGCCAGTGGTGGTGCTCGCGAAGATCGGCGGCGGATTCTTCCGCCGTTACTCGCAGCTCATCGCTGTCGGCCGTGTGTCGTAATAGGTGATCGGCATCCTGCACCTGAAGATATTCATGTCCCTGATTAGTAGCGAAAAGCTGACCCGAAAAAAGCGCGCTGGCCAGCAATAACACCGTTAACCCTTTCTTAAACATCATGCACCCTCTGGTACGTTAGCTGCGGAATTGGCGATAATTTCGTCAGGTGACTATTCAATATTTTAATCGGGTTAATGGCAATCTCTGTTTTGCCAATTCGATGTTTTTTACATTTTTGTTTAGTCAACGTTAGGATTTGTTAAAACCGGGAAGCGCAGCGCGACCCGGTTGTTACCGGGGGGGAAAATCAGGACTTAAATCCCGCCGCCGTCATCAGTAAGCGAAAGAATGAACCGACGGCCGCCAGGGCCAGCACGCTGCCGCCCCAGAGAATGATCAGCCACATCAGACGTTTCCAGATTGATTGTTCCATCAATGATACCCCTCACCATGTTGAACTTTGCCGCGGAAAACGTAGTAACTCCAGAAGGTGTACACCAGGATTATCGGGATAATCAGCAGTGCGCCCACCAACATAAAGCCCTGACTTTGCGCCGGAGCCGCCGCCTGCCAAAGGGTAATAGACGGTGGAATGATGTGTGGCCAGATACTGATCCCCAACCCGCTGAAACCGAGAAAAATTAAACCCAGCGTCAATATAAATGGCGGGGCATGGCTATGCTGCTGGCCCAGAGAACGCCACAGCCACAGGCTCATTAGCGCAACCAGCAGCGGCACCGGCATCAGGAACCACAGATTTGGCAGGCTAAACCAACGATCGGCAATGGCACTGTGCGCCAGCGGCGTCCACAGGCTGATAATGGCAATGACAGCCAACATCGCCAGCAGCAGTTTTTTTGCCACACTGCGCATTTTATCCTGTAGCGGGTTTTCGCTTTTCATCACCAGCCATGTTGCCCCCAGCAGGGCGTAGGCCACCACCAGTCCCAGCCCGCAAAACAACGTGAAAGGGGTCGGTTCCGGCTGAGGGCGAAATGACACCCTAAGCTTTCGGTTCCTTGGGCCAAAGATATTCGCCAGTCAGTAGAATGTGCGCCCAGCCCAATGGGGATATGTGGGGAAGAAATTCAGGGGGAACATCCAACCCTTCGTTCCGCCGCTCCGTGACGGCATGACCAAGATGGACGGTATTCCAGTAAATGATCACCGCAGTCAATAAATTGAGCCCAGCGATTCGGTAGTGCTGCCCCTCTGTCGTGCGATCGCGAATTTCCCCCTGCCTCCCGATACGGAGCGCATTTTTGAGCGCATGGTGGGCCTCTCCCTTGTTAAGACCGATCTGAGCACGCCGCTGCATGTCCGTATCCAGGATCCACTCAATAATGAAAAGGGTCCGTTCAATACGACCAACTTCACGAAGCGCAACTGCAAGGTTGTTTTGTCGTGGGTAAGAAGCGAGCTTGCGCAGGAGTTGGCTGGGCCTGATTTTGCCAGCGGTCATCGTCGCGGCACAACGGAAAATATCAGGCCAGTTCGCAACGATAAGATCCTCCCGGGCTTTTCCACCTACCAACTTGCGTAACTCCCTGGGGGTCGTATCGGGATTAAATACGTACAACCGCTTCGATGGCAGATCCCTGATTCGCAGAACGAGATTGTAGCCGAGCAGGCTACTGGCTCCGAACAAATGGTCGGTGAATCCTGCTGTATCGGCATACTGTTCGCGAACATGGCGACCGACCTCGTTCATCAGTAGTCCATCGAGAATATACGGTGCCTCGCTCACGGTCGCCGGGATCGACTGACAAGCGAATGGCGCGAACTGGTCGCTTACGTGAGTATACGCTTTGAGGCCGGGAACAGAACCATATTTGGCATTGACCATGTTCATGGCTTCGCCATGCCGCGCTGTCGGGAAAAACTGACCATCGCTCGATGCTGACGTGCCCATCCCCCAGACGCGTGACATCGGCAGTTTACCCTGCGCGGCCACCACAATTGCCAATGCCTGGTTCATGGCTTCGCTTTCAACATGCCAGCGGGCAAGGCGTGAGAGCTGCCAGTAATCATGCGTGTTTGTAGCTTCCGCCATCTTACGCAGGCCCAGATTGAGCCCTTCAGCGAGCAGGACGTTGAGCAGACCGATCCGGTCGCGACATGGAGCCCCGGTTCTCAGATGGGTAAACGCATCTGTGAAACCAAGGGCTGCATCAACTTCAAGCAGCATGTCGGTAATCCGAACGGACGGCATTCGGCGATACAGATCCAGTATGAGTGCCTCGGCACCATCCGGCACGTCTGCTGTCAACCTGTCGATCCGCAACGTTCCATCTTCTATGCTACCGTGCGGAATAGTGCCGTTACGGGCAGCCCGGGCCAGCCGCTTAAGAGCGATCGTGAGTCGCGCCTTTCTGTCTGCCAGCCAATCCTGTGGGTTGGAAGGCACGGCCAGTTTTGCATTTTCCTGCGCCGCGATCATCGGCACCAGTACCTGCTTGAGGTCACCATAGCGGCGCGAATGAGCGAGCCAGACATCTCCGGAACGAAAAGCATCCCGGAGGTGAAAGAGTACCGCCACTTCCCAAAGACGGGTATCTCCTTTTTCCTGAGCTCGTAAATGACGGTTCCATTTGGAGCTGGGCCGCAGGAAACGCCTTTCTGGCGATGCAACACCTTTCATCTCTCCGATCGACAAAGCTGCTGCTACCAATGGTCCGGCGACCGGCGCGGCTTCGAGCTTCAGACAGCGCAACATGCGGGGCGCATAACGACGAAAGCGATGGTATCCCTGCCCGACATATGCAAGAGGCTCATCGGCTAGCGTGTTGCTGAGTTGAGTCCCTGTCGCTACCAGTTGAGCGAGCCGGTCCCATGCAACCGAACTGGCGACAGCCATCTCCAGCGGGGTTCCGTCACTGCGGGCCTCAAGCAACGAAGCTCCCAGCGCGGTGAAGGTACGGATCGTATCCGTGAGTGTGGCTTTAGAGCCGGAAATTGTTTCGTCATGCTGGCGCTTCGCTTCCCGCCAGGTTTTTCCTACGATCCTGTCATGGGTTTCGACTATGGCATCAGCAATCGCCGCTTCCCACTCCACAACACAGACGGCAAGGATCGCCCAGCGGCGGTCCGAAGTGATGTCACGCAAACCGTCGGTGAAGTAGCGTTCACCCTGCCGACGCAGCCGGGCAATGCGATGGGCAGGTATGCTGGCCAAAGCACTATGATTGATATTCAGGGTACGCAGAAATTCGAGCCTGTCGAGCAAACGGTTAGCAGCAGCCGAGTTGTTACCAACCTCGAAGTTGCGAAGCCAGATGAAACGACTGATATTGCCGGCGAGCATTTCACTCAGAAGTTTGTCCAGGTGATCGCGAACATCCGCTGTTAAATTTTCCGCAATCCGCGTTTCAATCCGCCGCTCAGCGGCGACCAGAGCATCCGCGCACAAGCGCTCGATTGTCGATACTGCGGGCAGAATGGTGGAAGTTTCCCGACACCGCACAATAAAACGATGAGCAAGATCCTCGTTTGATCTGGCATCTTCGGCCTGGCCGAAAGTCCACTCCCGCAGATCACGGGCACCACGGCCCGTGAAGGTCTTGTAGCCGTAAATTTCGCGCAGCGTGTCCATGTGCTGCTGACGGGTTTGGCGCCGTGTGGCATAAGTGAGAAGCGCATCAGCCGGAACTCCAAGCTGAGCACCGACGAAGGAAAGGACTTCACGCGGGATCATCTCACCAGGAGCCAGTGCACGGCCCGGATATCGTAAGGCACAAAGTTGCAGGGCAAAGCCAATCCTGTTTTCCGGTCTGCGGCGCTGCCTAATGTTTTCCAGGTCATCATCGCCCAGCGTGTAGAACTTCAGTAGCGACAGTTCGTCCGTGGGCAGATCGAACAGCGCTGCTCGCTGCCGTTCGGTGAAAATATGGCGTCGTGACATACAAATTCGTCCCTTTTGAAGTATAGTCTGTTTTGGACAACAGCCAGCCCATATAAATCAGGGCGTTCCGATACAAAAATCCAGGAGGGTTCAATTGGGACATCGTGCCGCCATTTACTGCCGGGTTTCAACAGCGGATCAGTCTTGTGAACGCCAGGAATTTGATCTGCGAGCCTTCGCCGGCCGTGCCGGCTACGACGTGGTGGGAATATTTAAGGAAACAGGTTCAGGAACTAAACTCGACCGGGCCGAGCGAAAGAAAGTCCTGGCGCTTGCCCAGTCCAGACAAATTGATGCAATCCTGGTCACTGAGCTTTCCCGGTGGGGGCGCTCGACGCTCGATCTGCTCAATACGCTACGTGAACTGGAGAACTGGAAGGTTTCCGTGATAGCCATGAATGGAATGGCGTTCGATCTTTCGTCGCCGTATGGACGAATGCTGGCGACGTTTCTTTCCGGCATTGCGGAGTTTGAGCGGGATCTCATCAGCGAGCGGGTCAAGTCAGGCCTTGCTGTTGCGAAGGCACGTGGTAAGAGGCTTGGTCGTCAGGCCGGAGTGCGACCAAAATCAGACCGACTTTTGCCTAAGGTGGTTGCGATGAGGGCCGAGGGACGCAGCTATCGCTGGATCGCACGCGAGCTCGGTATCAGCAAGAATACCGTCGCTGACATCGTGCAACGACACAGAGCTAACGCTTAGGGTGTCATTTCGCCCTCAGCCGGAACCGACCCCT
>NZ_JAOWIG010000071.1:0-2420 GCF_030332245.1 Citrobacter sp. Cy070 | reverse complement strand
TGCATCTCCGGATCGCGTTGCTGCTCTTTGTTCTTGGTCGAGCTGGGTGCCTCAATGATGGTGGCATCGACCAAGGTGCCTTGAGTCATCATGACGCCTGCTTCGGCCAGCCAGCGATTGATGGTCTTGAACAATTGGCGGGCCAGTTGATGCTGCTCCAGCAGGTGGCGGAAATTCATGATGGTGGTGCGGTCCGGCAAGGCGCTATCCAGGGATAACCGGGCAAACAGACGCATGGAGGCGATTTCGTACAGAGCATCTTCCATCGCGCCATCGCTCAGGTTGTACCAATGCTGCATGCAGTGAATGCGTAGCATGGTTTCCAGCGGATAAGGTCGCCGGCCATTACCAGCCTTGGGGTAAAACGGCTCGATGACTTCCACCATGTTTTGCCATGGCAGAATCTGCTCCATGCGGGACAAGAAAATCTCTTTTCTGGTCTGACGGCGCTTACTGCTGAATTCACTGTCGGCGAAGGTAAGTTGATGACTCATGATGAACCCTGTTCCATGGCTCCAGATGACAAACATGATCTCATATCAGGGACTTGTTCGCACCTTCCCTAAAGCAATGGAGACAATAATAGACATCCTCCCAAAGGAGAAAAAATATGCTCTCTATCGCGAAGCAGGAGAAGAAATAAAAACAGAAAAAATGGCAGAAAGCGCAGAAAAGGGCGTATGGGACACCATTAAAGAATGGACAGGTGAAGCCTGGGATAACGTAAAGGATGTAGTTGTTGAAGTAGTAGCTGCAACTGTTGTTGCTGCAGGTAAGAAAATACTATCAAAACTTAAATTCTGGTAATTCATTAAGATTCAGGATGATTACTATCCTGAATCTTAGTTATCAACGTTTCTTTTTCCAAGATCGGTTTTATCCGATGTGAACAGCGAACAATTCAAACACCTCACAGAGCGCGTCAGTTTTTCCGACTCTTACCCGTGACAGTTTTCTCCGCCAGTTTATCTTCCAGTGTCACAACTTTCTGATACACCGCCGCTGTGGCGTTGTAGTTCCTGTCGAGAATTGTTTTCATCCCCCATCCGAGCACACTGAACATAACCAGAAAGGCCACTGACACCCCACCCAGCCATTTCCAGCTATACCCTTTAAGGGTGTTGTATTCCTGCACGATATTGCTGTGAATTGTCGCAATATCCCTGTTCAGGGCATCCGCGTTTGCCTTCATGTTTGCGACTGACTCTTCCAGCCGCTGAAAATCCTGACTGATGCGCTCACCTATCAGCCCTGCAACATCCAGCCTCTGCACTTCGTTTCTGACTTCATCCCTGACCTGTTTTGCCACACCGTCAGAAATATCCCGATATCCGCGAAGTGTTTCCCTTGCCACAGCCAGAGAATCAGCAACAGCTTTCTGTTGCTCCATTGCGGTATGTTGCAGATGCTCCACCGATAACAGGAGCGTGAGTAATTTTTCTTCTGTGCTGGCCATGTTCAGAATCCCATAGAAAATCCACGTGACGGTGATTTAACCCGTTCAGGTTCAGTTCGGTTCTGTCTGCTCACTCTGTCTCGGGGTTTTAAGTCCAGTGGTGTGAAAAACCACGCTAAGCGGTATCAGAAATCGATTTTGATACGATCCAGTCTCAAAATGTCCAATAACCGATATTTGGAAGATCTTTTCCGCCCCAAACACATAGCCTCATAAGTCTTGATATTTCAAACTGTTAGTTTCTTAACGTGGTTTTTCGCACGGGTAGCCCTCGAACCCCATATAAATCAGGGCGTTCCGATACAAAAATCCAGGAGGGTTCAATTGGGACATCGTGCCGCCATTTACTGCCGGGTTTCAACAGCGGATCAGTCTTGTGAACGCCAGGAATTTGATCTGCGAGCCTTCGCCGGCCGTGCCGGCTACGACGTGGTGGGAATATTTAAGGAAACAGGTTCAGGAACTAAACTCGACCGGGCCGAGCGAAAGAAAGTCCTGGCGCTTGCCCAGTCCAGACAAATTGATGCAATCCTGGTCACTGAGCTTTCCCGGTGGGGGCGCTCGACGCTCGATCTGCTCAATACGCTACGTGAACTGGAGAACTGGAAGGTTTCCGTGATAGCCATGAATGGAATGGCGTTCGATCTTTCGTCGCCGTATGGACGAATGCTGGCGACGTTTCTTTCCGGCATTGCGGAGTTTGAGCGGGATCTCATCAGCGAGCGGGTCAAGTCAGGCCTTGCTGTTGCGAAGGCACGTGGTAAGAGGCTTGGTCGTCAGGCCGGAGTGCGACCAAAATCAGACCGACTTTTGCCTAAGGTGGTTGCGATGAGGGCCGAGGGACGCAGCTATCGCTGGATCGCACGCGAGCTCGGTATCAGCAAGAATACCGTCGCTGACATCGTGCAACGACACAGAGCTAACGCTTAGGGTGTCATTTCGCCCTCAGCCGGAACCGACCCCT
>NZ_JAOWIG010000070.1:0-20627 GCF_030332245.1 Citrobacter sp. Cy070 | reverse complement strand
TTTTGTCTTATTCAAAGGCCTTACATTTCAAAAACTCTGCTTACCAGGCGCATTTCGCCCAGGGGATCACCATAATAAAATGCTGAGGCCTGGCCTTTGCGTAGTGCACGCATCACCTCAATACCTTTGATGGTGGCGTAAGCCGTCTTCATGGATTTAAATCCCAGCGTGGCGCCGATTATCCGTTTCAGTTTGCCATGATCGCATTCAATCACGTTGTTCCGGTACTTAATCTGTCGGTGTTCAACGTCAGACGGGCACCGGCCTTCGCGTTTGAGCAGAGCAAGCGCGCGACCATAGGCGGGCGCTTTATCCGTGTTGATGAATCGCGGGATCTGCCACTTCTTCACGTTGTTGAGGATTTTACCCAGAAACCGGTATGCAGCTTTGCTGTTACGACGGGAGGAGAGATAAAAATCGACAGTGCGGCCCCGGCTGTCGACGGCCCGGTACAGATACGCCCAGCGGCCATTGACCTTCACGTAGGTTTCATCCATGTGCCACGGGCAAAGATCGGAAGGGTTACGCCAGTACCAGCGCAGCCGTTTTTCCATTTCAGGCGCATAACGCTGAACCCAGCGGTAAATCGTGGAGTGATCGACATTCACTCCGCGTTCAGCCAGCATCTCCTGCAGCTCACGGTAACTGATGCCGTATTTGCAGTACCAGCGTACGGCCCACAGAATGATGTCACGCTGAAAATGCCGGCCTTTGAATGGGTTCATGTGCAGCTCCATCAGCAAAAGGGGATGATAAGTTTATCACCACCGACTATTTGCAACAGTGCCCTCGAAAATAGTTCTTGAAATTCTATTCTTGATTGCATATCATCTCAACGAGTTTCGATAAGAAAGGATGCGCATGCGACCGTCTGTTGTGCTTGACATGAAGCGAAGCGCAGTGCGTGAAGCGGTAGGCCGCTTTCGCGCCGCGAACCCGCGCGTCTTCGGCTCGGTGCTGCATGGCACCGACCGGGATGGCAGCGACCTCGACCTGTTGGTCGATGCGCTGCCCGGTGCCACGTTGTTGGACTTGGGCGATTTGGAAGAAGAACTGAAATCGCTGCTCGGCGTTGACGTCGATCTGCTGACTCCCGGCGACCTGCCGCCGAAGTTCCGGGCCAAGGTGCTCGCGGAGGCGCAACCGATATGAGCGAGAACCGCCTGCCCGATTACCTCGACCACATTCAGCAGGCCGCAACCGATGCGCGCAGCTTCGTGGAAGGGATGGCCAAGGACGACTTCTTGGCCGACAAGCGCACCCAGCAGGCCGTCATCATGAGCCTGATCGTCATCGGCGAGGCGGCCACAAAGGTGATGGATGGCTACGTCGAGTTCACCCAGGCGCATGCCGACGTGCCGTGGCGCAGCATGCGCAATATGCGTAATCGCATGGCTCACGGCTATTTCGACATCAACCTCGATGTGGTGTGGGAGACGGTACAGGAATGGCTGCCGGCGTTGCTCCAGCAATTGCCCGCCGTGCGTCAGGATGCCGACGATGAAGACCGTAACGACAACTGTGAAAGAGGGATCTCCGATGACTGTTGAATCGAGAATATTTTCTGTAGCCGAGTATGTTCAGCCGTCCGAAGGCGAGCCTATTCGTTCCGTTGTGCTTGAAACCCGAGACTCAATTATCGTGGTTTGGCATGTCCATCCCGGGCAGGAAATTGCGGCTCACATTCATCCTCACGGCCAAGACACGTGGACTGTTTTGTCGGGAATGGCTGATTACTTTCAGGGCAATGGGATTGTTCGTGCCCTCAGGGAAGGTGAGATAGCCGTGGCAAGACCGGGCCAAGTGCACGGGGCGCGAAATACAGGTACCGAGCCATTTGTGTTAGTCTCGGTTGTGGCATCAGCCAATGCCGGTTTCGTATTGGCTGAGCGATAGAGCCCAATCTCTGGAGTTGGTCCAATGAGCGGTCGGGGAGATAGGTAACAGACATGCAGCGGACACGGCTGCTAAACCAGGTCGCAAACCTCCTTGCGTCGCAGCGTGCCGCAAGCGACGCGATCAATCGAATGGGGTCGGCATGAGACTGAACACCATCCAGTTCCCGACCGCGTAGCCGCCTGTCCTGCCGATCAGGTCTTGACCATCGACGCCTGGGATCAGTCCTGAATGTTCTTGGAGACCACTACGTTATGAGCCGCAGCCGCCGCAAAACACCCATCGTCGGGCACACGACCTGCGGCAGCGAGCGCGAGGACAAGAAGCTCTGGCATCAGCGCTGGCGCACCCGTGAGCGCACGGCGCTGACCAGCGCGTCGCCCGAAGCCCTGAGCGCCCATCTGCCCCTGCTGGAAAACCAGGCCAGCAGCGTCTGGTCGATGGGCAAGGATGGCCGCTCCTACTGGCCCGTCAAGCGCCAGGCCGCCACGGCGGATCGCATCGCCAATCACAAGGGACGCAACCCGCAAGAACGCGCCTCCCTGAAAAAGCGCCTGCTGCGCAAGTGGATGAGCAAATGAAGCTCTCCTTCCATCAGCACATTGCGCTGTTCTGGATGATCGGTGCTCCGGGCGTCTTCGCGCCCGTGATCGAGAACGCCAAGCGGCCCGATGCCGGCGCCGTCATGGCGTGGGGTGTCGCGATCGTGGCGGTGATGATCCTCTTCACCCCTTTGCTGCTGCGCTGTCCACCATTCCGGCGCTGGTATGGCCGGACGGATGCGCTGTCGGAGCGGCAGCGCCAGGCGCTTGCCGAGCGCGGCCTGCGCCGCTACTACCAGACCGCTTTCGATGACGGCTACGTGCCCCGCGTGATGCCCTACGTGTGGCGCATCATCTGGACGGTCGGCGGGTTGATGGCTGTGACCGCCGTACTGCCTACCAACACCGGACGGCCAGCCTTCGATGCCTTGGTGGTCTTCTCGACCTGGTATCCGATAGGCGTGATGCTGCTGGTTTTCGCGTCGAGGCCCCTTGGCCGGTTGATTCGCCAAAGAGCACAGGAGCGGCGGAAATGAGCACGTCAACCATCGAGGCGCTGGCCAGCGCCTGGGCAAGGATTGCCGAGGAAGCGGAATTCCCCGCTGACTACGAGGGGACTGCCACACCACAAGCGCATCGGGCTAGCGAAGCTATTCAGGAGCAGATTCGGGAGCGCATCGTCGCCACCAACGACATGCGGCTGTTCAGCCTGCTGCACCTGCTGGGTCAGGCGTCGCTGCGCATGGAGCAAGCGCTGTGGCCGGAGGATTACGAGCGGATGACGCGCGAGGTTGAGGAAGCCCTGCGGCAAGCCACCGACGCCAACGCCAGATCGTACACCCACGAAGAAGTGATGCAGGCGATGCAGGAACGCATCGACCGGGCGCGAGACAAGCCATGTTGATTGGCTATGCGCGCGTCTCGACGCAGGATCAGAACCTGGAGCTGCAACGCGAAGCCTTGAGCAAGGCCGGATGTAAAAAGGTCTTCGAGGACAAGGTGAGTGGCACGCGGGCAGACCGGCCTGGCTTGGCCAAGACGCTCGAAATGCTGCGCGAAGGCGATACTTTGGTCGTCTGGAAGCTCGACCGGCTGGGCCGGTCGGTCAAGCAACTGGTCGATCTGGTCGGCGATCTGCACAAGCACGGTGTCCAGTTCAGGAGCCTCACCGACTCCATCGACACCGGCACACCATCCGGGCGGTTCTTCTTCCACGTCATGGCGAGCCTTGCCGAAATGGAGCGCGAGCTGACCGTCGAGCGCACCCGCGCCGGGCTGGAAGTCGCCAAGCAGCTCGGCCGCAAAGGCGGCCGCAAGCCGAAGATGACCGACAGCAAGATCGAGTCGGCCAAGAAGCTGCTGGCCAGCGGGGTGCCGCCCAAGGACGTGGCCAAGAACCTCGGCGTGTCCATTCCGACGCTGTACCGCTGGGTGCCAGCCTCCACGCACGCTTAGCGTGCTTTATTTTCCGTTTTCTGAGACGACCCCCACTACAAAAGAGCCTGTAAATTATTTTGTGTAAGTTCCATTTTTTATAAATGATCTTTTAATCGATCATCGAACTGAATCGTAAACCAATTCATTGCTAAACGCCAATTTTGAATTGGCATCGTCCATTTCTTCGCAGCATTTGATGTTGCTAAGTAAATGACCTTCTTTACTGAGTCATCAGATGAAAAGATTTTCCTTTTCTTCGTTGAATGGCGTATTACGCTATTCAACGACTCAATCGCATTTGTTGTATAAATTGCATGACGTATTTCGGCTGGATAGCTAAAGATCGTTCGGATATTTTCCCAATTGGCCCGCCAGGATTCTCCAATTTTGGGATACTGGTGATTCCATTGATCACAGAAGATGTCTAGGGATTTTAAAGCATTTTCCTCTGTACTTGCCTGATAAATCGCTTTCAGACCCGACGTAACAGCTTTGTAGTCTTTCCAGCTTACAAATCTCAGGCTATTGCGTACAACATGCACGATACACAGTTGAATATCAGTATGAGGGTAAACAGAGGCTATCGCGTCAGGGAAGCCTTTTAATCCATCTACACAGGCAACAAGAATGTCCTGTACTCCTCGATTTTTTAGCTCTGTCATGACTGACAGCCAGAATTTGGCACCTTCTGTCTGAGCAATCCACATACCCAGTAATTCTTTTTGCCCATCCATATTGATGCCTAAAGCAAGGTATACGGACTTGTTAATCACATTGGAGTGCTGACGGACTTTGACAACAATACAGTCAAGATAGACAACAGGATAAAGGCTATCTAAGGCTCTATTTTGCCACTCAGTCACTTGCTCAATCACAGCATCGGTAACTTTGCTGATGAGAGATGCTGACACATCGGCATCGTACATTTCTTTGAAGAAGGCTACAATTTCCCTATTAGTCATTCCTTTTGCATACAGTGAGAGGATTTGGTCATCCATACTGGTGATGCGTGTTTGGTGCTTTTTGATAATTTGTGGCTCAAATGAACCTTCTCGATCACGGGGAATATCTAAAGCCAGTTGTCCATCTTGAGTTGTAATGGTTTTAGAACTAAACCCATTACGGCTATTTGAGCCTTTCTTGGGCTGATGCTTTTCATAACCGAGATGGTCTGAAAGTTCAGTATTGAGTGCAGTTTCAATCATGAATTTTTTAAAGACTGCTGTCATTTGGTTTAAGTCTTCTGGTGTTTTTAGACCTTTAGCCAATTCGGCAGCCATACTTTTGATTGTTGCTTCATCCATGTGAAGTACCTTTTGTAATTATCCTCTGAAGGATAAATGAAAATTAAGTACTTACACAAAATTTAGAACAGTCCCCTACAAAATCCATAAAATTTAAGACTTTATCTTTCTCTTAACGCTTCTCTGGCTTTATTGAATGGCTTAATCAAATAGTCCAGCACTGTTTTCTGTCCAGTGCGAATATCAACTGTCGCCACCATTCCAGGCGTAATCGCAAAAGTCTTACCCTGTTTATTTCGCAGCTTATCTGAATCAGTGCGAATATAAACCCGATAGTAAAATTGATCCTGTTTAACTTCATCTCGAATCGTATCAGGAGATATCACGGTCACTTTGCCATGTAATCCGCCATATATCGCATAATCGTACGCTGTAATTTTGACTAAAGCTTGTTGGTTTGGACGAATAAAGGCAATATCTCTTGGCGAAATTCTAGCTTCGATCAGAAGCTGTTCATCTAACGGCACAATCGTCATAATCTTGCCATTAGGAGGAATTACGCCACCTAAAGTCATTACATCGATTTCTTTTACCACACCGCGAACAGGCGCTCTAAAGACTGTACGATTTAATGTATCTGATTTTCCTTTCACAATCTGCCGTTGTGTTTCTACGTCGGTATTGGCTTTGGATAATTCTTCCCTTGCTTTTACATAATACTGACTACGTGTATCATTAATTTGCTTTTGTAAATCAGAAGCTTGACGTTTTAACCTTAAAACCTCTACCTCACTTGCAGCTCCTTTAGCAACTAACGGCTCAGTCATTCTTAGCTCTTGCTGTACCAATGTTAAAGAAGTCGTTAGATCTGATATTGACTCTTCTAAATTTTTCCGTCGTGTATTATACAACTGTGTTTCTTCACGAACCAATTGCGAATCTTTTTGAACTATCTCGGGAAATTGTAATGCAGTTCCATTTACTTCTGCCCGTAAACGTGCCGAAGTGGCCAATGAAGAAACGAGCAAAGACTGCGATTCACCTACATTAGATGCAAAGCGAGTCGGATCAAGTTGTGCCAATATGGTGCCTTTTTCTACAATATCACCTTCTTTAACATCGAGTTTGGTCAAAATACCACCCTCTAATGACTGAATAATTTGCTCTTTAGAAGATGGAATAACTTTACCCGTACCTGTAGAAACTTCTTCCAATTTAAATAAAGCAGCCCATATAAAGAACACCAAAAGTCCTAAGCCAATAATCCAGATGACCATACTCGATTTAGGTAAAGGTGGTTCATGAAATGAAGCTTTAGCAGGACGTTTTGTTTGTTGTGGTTGTTCATTCATTATTGTGCCCCACTGGATGGATGAGTTTGATTATTTGATTGACTCAAAATCTGATCGCGTGGACCATCCATCACAATTTTCCCCTCATTCATGACAATAATTCGATCAACTAATGCCAAAACAGCTCGCCGATGAGTTGCAACAATTAAAGTCCGATGCCCCATCCAATTCATTAGATGATCAATAAATTGTTTTTCTGCTACATCATCAATCGACGCTGTTGGCTCATCTAACAATACAATATTAGGTTGGCGAATAAGCAAGCGTGACAGCAACAAAGCCTGCCGTTGTCCACCAGAGAAACCTAAGCCACCCTCAAGTACAAGATGATCAAGACCTTCTTTTTTATCTTGTACAAATGACCAAGCTCCTGTCATTTTGAGCGCCTGAATCAAGTCATCATCTGAGGCTAAAGGTGCGCCTAAAGTTAGGTTTTCCCTGATTGTGCCATAAAACAAATGCGCACTCTGATTAAGTAACCCTGTATCACGACGAATATCAGCAGGATCAATCAGTGATAAATCAAGACCATCAAGATAAATATTACCTTGCTGCGGCATTTGCATGCCTGATAATAATTGCAATAATGTGGATTTCCCCGCGCCATTTCGGCCTAAAATTGCAATTTTCTCTCCCGCCCGAATTGCTAGTTGAGCAATCGCTAGATTGGGTTTTGCATCATCTTGATTATATTTAAATAAAGTGCCATTCAATTGATAATCACCCAACAATACTGAGCGATGGATCAAATGCGCCCGATCAGGTTGGTCAACTGGCTTTTTCATTAACTCATCAAGACTACTTTTTGCGACTTTGGCTTGCTGTAAACGTCCCAAAACACCCGTAATTTGTGCAATTGGTGCCAACATTCGTGAAGATAAAATTGAGCATGCAACCAATGCACCTGTGGTCATTTCTCCACTAATCACGGCAAAACAGCCAACAAGTACCACAAGAGCATAAGTCAGACCTTGGACTTTTTGCGTCCATGCAGTCATCACGCCCACTATTTTACGCTGCTTCATACTAATATCGGCAGACATTTCATTCATATGATTCCATTGATTCTGGAATCTGGATTCAGCGCGTAACAGCTTAATGTCCTCTATGCCTTGCACTGATTCCACCAATATTGCATTACGAATCGAAGACTCACGCATTCCCTCTCTGGCAAGTTTAGCCAGTGGTCTTTGTGCCAATATGGCTGGAATAATCATAAGCGGTACAACAAGTACCATGACCCAGAAAAGATTGCCGCCAATGATCCAGAATATAACCAAAAATAAAAAGAAAAATGGCAAGTCGGCAATGGCGCTAATCGTCGTTGAGGTGACTAGCTCCCGCACCCCTTCCAACTCCCGAATTTGGGAAATAAAAGTACCTGTTGATTTGGAACGCTCACTATTTTTAATTCTGAGCGTATGACCAAAAACCCGATCTGAAATACGCAAGTCTGCTCGTTTACCAATAATATCTGATAAATAGATACGCGCTACACGTAAAACAAATTCAAAAATTGCCGCAATCAATACACCACCTGCCAACACCCATAACGTAGGAATTGACTGAGAAGGCACGACTCGATCATAGACTTGCATTGAAAATATAATGGTTGCCAGTGCCAGAATATTTGCAATTAATGATGCAAACATAATATCGATATATCGTTTCCAGTCACGTAACACGATCGACCAGAACCAACTACTCTCATAAGGTTTGATATATTCATCAATACGCGCATCTGCAACTGATTTTTCAGGTCGCAGGATATAACCCCTTTCAATTTCATGTTGAAGGTCAGAAGCAACAAAACTTTGCGCAAGCCCCTGATCACCACTCATCTGGATACTGACATTATGATCGACATCTGCCTGATCAACCACACCAACTTGACCATCCTTGAATACCACGATGACTGGTAAACGCCATGGATTAAGCATCTCTTTTGAAAATTTACTTTTACGTACACTTAAGCCAATCTGACGTGCAATCGTTTTCACGACCTCATCTGCTGCACTAGCCCCTGCCCAATCCATCTGCAAACGGATACGTTCTTCAGAGGTTTCGATACGATAATGTTTGGCAATCAATAAAATTGCCTGAAGATATGGCTGGTAATTCATCGTACTCATGGCTGAACCTTAACCCCCTGAATGGATAGACGATTAAGATGATAAACATCTCGTGATTGACCTGTAGTCGAGATAAGTTGGACTAGATTTGCATAAATATCATAACGATTATTTTCAATTTCCATATTTGCACTATGAATGGCTTGTTCAGCATTAAGTAAGTCCACTACTGTCCGCGTACCAAGCTTATATTGCTCCTGATATAATTCTTTTGTTCTGGTGGTGGTTGATTGTCTGGCAACCAAAACCTGCATCTGCCGTTGTTTATTTGTGACTTGTTCCTCAGTCATGCGAATCTGTTCCAGAATATCCATATAACTATTTTGTACTTTGGCTTTGGCAGCTTCTACTGCATAACTTGCAGCGCGACTTTGCGCCCCCACTGATCCACCCTGAAAGAAGTTACTGCTTACTTCAAATTTAATTGAACTATCAAATCCGTCATCCTTGTTATTGTTTGGATTGACACCATTCAGTGCCTGACTTAGCGTTCCAACTAAATTTAAAGTAGGGTAACGACTGAGATCTGTCTGAGTTTTCTGTGCTTTTGCGACATTTACTTCTGCTTGAGCAGACATAATCGTAGGAATCGTATTGATTTTAGGTGCTTCAAAAATCTTTGATTCAGTGACTACATTTTCAGGTATTTTCCAGTTGATCCGACTGATATCAAAGCCCAGTAAAGTCCGTAATTTTTGTTGATACAGTCTTAATTGTGTTTGTTGAGCAATTAAATTTGATTGGGAAGCTTCAAGATACGACTTCGCCTGCACGGGATCTGCCTGACTGCTAATGCCAGCATTTGCACGCAAATTGGCAATCTCAGCAATACGTGCAATCCCATCTACTTGCTGCTGTGCAATGCGACAGACTTCCTCATAGCGTTTTAGATTCACGATTGCACTTGCAACCTCAAGTGCAACCTCATCAATCTTGACCAGCACTTGCGCCTGCTGCAATGCTAATCTGGCTTTTTGAATATCCACACTGGATTCGACCTTACCAAAATCATAGACCATCTGTGTCGCATTAAGACTTAATAACTGCCGACCGCGTTCGCCAGAAGTCATATCTCCAGTCGAAATACCACCCGATAATTGAGGATAATATGCAGCTTTAGCCACATCAATATTGGCATTTTGAGAAGCAAGACTCGCAATATTTTGACTAATTTCAGGATGTCGCTGAACCGCAATTTTCACTGCCTCAGAAATATCAAGCGTTCTTGAAGTGGGGCTTACCAAGCTCAATCCCGCAGTATTGACCGTATTGGAATGTGTTGAACCGATAACAGGAAGTTCATCAAAATTTGAGGTATCGACATCAAAATTTGAGAGCTGTTTAAGATCTACTTTATTAAAATGATCATCCGATTTTGGGGTAAATACACCTTGTAAATTATCTTTTAACGAAGTTGCAATTTCCTGACCAGACGCTGCATAAAGTAAAGGCATATAAAGGCTAAGAAGTGAACATAAACTCGTCTTTATTAATACATCCCGTTTATTCATGATATTGTTTCACGACTATAATAATGATGAGGAAAATCAAAACTCAAGCATTGTACTGGAATTTTGTTTTGCCATTAAATGATTTAGCGAAATTATTCACATCTAGCATAAAAATTGCCCCACGGATGGGGCAACTTTTATTCATCAACACGATAAGTTAGCCAATCGTAATTTGATGATTATTTAACAGCTCTGCAAGCGTTACATTCGAAGTTTGATGTTCTAAGACCAAAAGATCCTGATAATTTGAACCATTTGCTTCACCATCACGATCTACTTTCACGGTTGCAGATTCAGTTGCTGCATCATAGTCAACCTTAATGAATTTTTCGACTTGTGAAAGATGAGATGATGTCAAATCACTATCACTAAGCAAATCATTAAAGAATTCTGATGAGAATTGAATCGTTTCGGCATTGCTATCTGTTGCGGTAGAACCAAAACCGAAATCTGTCCAATGATCAATACCATGCCCCGCTTTGGCATCACTCGCATCTAGCACATTATAAATCAATGTATCGTGACCCTGACCCGTCGTAATGGTATCGTTACCCGCTTTGGCCACAATCACATCATCCGAACTGGTTTCAGCTACGCTGAAGCTTCTCGCTGATAATGGATTTACTCCAGATTGGGTATGAACATTTTCACTCACCAGCAAAGTGACAGCCGTACCCGATACGGTACTGGTGTATGTCACATAACCATTATTGGTTGCACTTTGTGTCCAGCCTGAACCAAGTCCAACAGTATCCTCAGCAGTACCATTGATCTTCAAGGTATGTGCCGCATCAGTCATGGTCAATACATGTGATGCTGTCAGGCTAGTGATATTATTTGCTCCATTTACAGACAAATCCAGCACTTCAACATTCTGCAGATTTGCTGCCAAAGTAGCACCTGATACAGTTTCACCAGAACGGAGCTGAATCGTATCTGTACCTGCTCCAGCATTAATACTACTTGCTGTATATAGCAAGGTATCATTACCTGTTGTAGCCTGTTGGTCCGTCATATTTACAGTAATGTTCGCAGAAACATGAGCAGATGCACTATTTCCAGCACCACTTTCAACTGTCCATGCTTCTACCCCGATTTGTGTACCTGTAGTCGCTGAATCCTGATCAGTTAAAGCTGCTTTCGCCTGTTTAAAGCCTAACTTATCTATATTGCTTTGGGTTAAACCTGTAATGGTATAAGTCGTACTTGATCCAGTTCCACTTACTGTAATTTGACTAGATGAAATCTGTACACCATCGATATAAAAAGAGGCATATTGACCCAGACCTGTGAGTTTAATGGTCATAGTTTCAGTACTGCTGTCATTTGCAACTGCTGAAACTTTTGGATCATGCATCGATGCATTCAGGGTAAGTGGAATAATCTCATTTTCTTTACCGAAAGTTTGAGTCGGTTTGATATCAACGCCATTGGCTACGGCATTAACCACCAAATCTCCAATGTCTTTGGTTTCAGTTAAAGGAGATAAGCTACTTTCACCAGAAGTTACAACCAACTGTAAGTTTTCAACAGTACCACTCCAGTGTATCGGCGATAATATCGCAACATAAGCTGGTAGTCCACCACTTTCTGAGAGTACCCAAGTGTTGGTTGTGCCATCACCACCTGCATTACTTGCAAGCGTTGCGGATGCCGCATCATTTCCGACATAAACCAAGAAGCCATTTGGAACATCAGATAGCACAATTGCACCATAAGACTCTGAACCTTCTGAATCGTTCAAACTCACGCTTAGTCCACCTGCACCAGTCAGCTCAATTGCATTTGACTCATTACCAATAAAGTTTTGTGAAACAACATTTACACCATTATTGATCCGTTGAACTTCCACAGAACCCGTGACACTGACTGCTTTAACATCTGCACCGTCTTCTTGTACGTTTGCATAAGCAGTAAATGATACATTACCTGGTACAGTTTTCTCACCATTTGGCATGGTATACGTTAAGTCTACTGTTCCGCCATTTTCACCAATGTCAATGACGTAGAAATCACCATCAGTTGTACCACCACCATCAATATCTACACTTTGTAAAACAAGTGGTGTTGTACTACCCGTGATGTATAGCTGACCACCTTCCATGGCATCGGTTGTATCAGCAGCATTGACTTGCACATACATTTTACCATCGACAACCTTACCAAAACTTCCATCGGCAGGGTCGAGTGTAATAGAACTTGTGATTGCTGTCGCACCCTCACCCACCATACTATCTCCAGACATGGTGAATATCGGATTATCCGTCACAGGAGCGATTGGAATCGTCATGTCTTGAATCGTTGCCTCTTTGGTAGTGCCACCCAAGACCGAAGTCGTAAGTGTCGCATCGAAATGGAACTGTCCTGATTGACCATTATCATTCCAGTCTGCTGGTGGCGTGATCACAATACTGTCTAACAGATTTTGCAAAGCAGCTTCGGCTTCGGCATCAGTGGCATTCGGATCTACCGTAACACTTGCTGTCCATACTGGGGTATCAGGGTTACCATCATTATTTGTATCGATCATGGTTTGTACCATACCATTGACGATTGTACCTGCTGGTAAATCTTTCAAGGTGACAGTAAACAAGTTGCTTGCCGAATTATCCTGAATGGTAATGGCTTGATCTACCACATCGCTTAATTTAAATGGTGTATCTTCCGTAGCAGATGCATCATTATATTGCCATTGGTCAATAAGCGGTGCTTTACTGCCTGGAGCCTCAGCAAAATCTGTATTTAGATACCATGTCACTGAATCAGATTTGATGTCTGTTATAGCAGTCAAATCAGACCCTAGATCTTGTGTCTGTACAGTTATCTTAATCGGATGGTCTGTTAAGCCACCCGCGTCGGAACCAATCTTGAAAGTGACTGGTACATCAATACCACCCTGTGCGTTGATTGAAGGTGCATTATTTGCCTGATAGACCAGTACCCATGTACCAGCACCTATCTGTTGAACATTTGCACCTTGTACAGTTACACCCTCTGGCACATTTTCGATCAAGATACGAACCACGTGTTCACTGCCATCATGGTCAATCGAAGCGACGTTCAGATTAACGGTCACAGTATCCGTTGCAGTCAGTGTTGCGGTGTCTGGAGTAGCATCATCATTTGCATGTTGATCTGATGATGAAGTGGTATTGCTTATTCCAGAAATACCAGTAACAGATAACTCAACAGCATCGGTAACTGCACTCGCCGTTAATTTTAATTCTCCATCTTTAACCACCGTGTCCGCTGGTGCGGTTTGCACCGAACCATAATGATTATCGGTCACTTCATATTTATAAGTGAAGAAGCCCTGATCACCATCAAGCTGATCACCACCTTTAGCTGCCAAGGTTTGAGCTTGTTCAGCAGTCAATTCGTAGTAGTCCACCCCATCAATGGTTTTGATTGGTAAGCCTGCATTACTTAAGAGAACAGCCGATGTGCCTGTACCTAGATATAAAGTATAGTTTGCACCTGCCGCCTGATTCTGTGCAATCCAAACATGTCCCAAAGTTTCGTCATTGTCACCATTTACATGAACAATGCCAAAATTCAGGGTCGTAATTTCATCTTCAACCAGTGTCGCACTGGTCGTTGCTTCTGCTTCGGCAGAAGGTGTCACTGTGAAATTAACGTCAGTTAATGCACCAGTTTTGGAATCACCATCATTTTCAGTAGAAACGCCTGCAACTTTGAAATTCACATTGCCACTGTAATTCTCTGGTACTGTGATAAATACATTATTTAAATCTGTTGGTTTAATCACCCAGACACGTTCTTCACCTGTGCCAGTGACCAAAACAATGGCTCGTCCACCCAGATTGAAATCTTTGGCTAAGCCAGTGATACGAAGGTTAAAGCTTTCTGAGCCATCTGTATTATCAATCGATGAAACATTTTCAATCAAATTAGAGAGTGACACTTTATGCTGGGCAGTACCATCCAGATTAGCTTCAGTGGTTGTATAAGACTGTACACCAGACTGATTACTGTCATAATCTTTTAAGGTAATTGTCGGTGTATCTGCTACACCATAAACTGTAACAGGTATAGAGAGCGGACTAGATGAAGCAGATGTGACGCTACCATCCGTCGCCGTCGCAGTAACATTTAAGGTAAAGTTTACATTGCTGTTAAAAGGTGGAGTAATCGTCAGTGGCGTAGATGTACTAAAGTTAGAGATCGTGACTGAACCGTTAGTAATCGTTTGTTCTACGCCGCCATAGATAATTTTTGCACCAGCAGGAATATCTGAAATGGTGATATTAAAGGTTTCTGATGGATCAGAACTTCTTGGCGTAATAGACAGTGGGATTGGCGTATCTTCCAAACCAATCGCACGACCATTTAATGACAAGGTATTAATACCATCAGCAACAGGTGCGATGATAATACCTTCTAACCAAGCTTCACCTGATACTGCTGTCGCTGGTGTACCCGTCCCTTCATTGTCATCATCATAGTCTACTGTATAAGCTTCAACTTTGATTTTAAAGGTACCCGATACACTTTCAGGAGCCAAGAACTGTAATGTTGACAATGCACTAACAGGTACATCAATTGGTGTGCCTGTATAAGTTGCAGTATAGTCAACACCAGAAACTGTCCATTTGAATTGTGATCCGATGACTGTCGCATAGCTATCCCCTGAAACTAACTCAGGCGTTAAATGTGCATAAGTCAGTTCATCTGCGTCCTGATTCGTCCAGTCATTGGCAAGGTTAAATCCACTGTCAGTACCCAGTGTATACCATGTGTCTTCTGCACCTGCTGTCGTGTAAGTGTGACCACCTGTCATGGTCAGGTCAGCTGTACCATCGTTGTCAGAATCACCTGAACCAGGAATATTACCAATGATTTCAGCAACAGGATTTACAGTGACTTTTACATCAAGTGGTTTAGTCTGGGTATTTGTATCAGAACCATTAGTATCTGTTGATGTAATATTAAGTTGAATCGTTGCATCTTTACTGCTATTGGCTGGCGGCAAGATTGTGAAACTGTCCAAGATAGCCTCACGTTGCACTTCATTCAAGGTATTGTCAAAAGTGATGGTATATGGAGATCCACTCGAACCATCTCCACTTACACTCCACCCTCCATTATTACTTGGAGCAGTCACTAGCCAGCCTGTAGGAATTTCAAATGCGACTTGTGTAATGACTTCTGTACCAGTACCCGTATCCGTCACTCTTACATTTTGCAGGAAAGCAACTGCTGTGTCTTCATTGGTAGAAACATCACCTGCTGCGACATCACCTGCTACTGGCGTAACATGTAGATTTAAATAAACACTGTCAGTAATTTCAGTTCCAGTAGTCGGCCCATTACCTACACCATCACTATCTTGGTCCTGCGCATGTAGCGTGATCTGGATATTGTTAATGTCACCACTAAAGTCTTTTGGTGGTGTCACTGTAATCGATGGTAAGCTTGGTGAAACGCCATTGTAATTATTTGGGATGTCTATTCGATAGCCATCCGACGATTCTGTTGCAGTAATGGTGTGAGGCTGTCCACCTACAGTTAAGGTTGTACCTTCTGGTAGCCCCGTAATGGTCATCCAGCGTTGCTCACTACCGTCGATGTCAGCAGTCGTGTTGTTATCGCCAGTAGTCGCTAATGTCACTTTCAACAAATTAGTCAAATTAAGTGCAGTATCTTCCGCAATGGTTTGAACCACAGGTGCTGCACTGCTTGTATCAACAAAACTATTGCCATCTGAAATTTTCAGATCGATACCGTCCGTAACCGCCTGAACATTGACCACGACTGTTGCAGTACTGGTTGCACCGTTAACACCAGAAACTTTAGTACCGCTATCGTTAACTTCATAACTGGTTACACTTACCGTTACGGTAAAGTTGGCATGACTTTCCGCAGGTGGTAAAACCTTTAATGCTTCAAACTCAGCAGACGTCATCTCCAAAGCATTTGCTGGTTTGGTTTCATCAGTCGGATGATTAACATCGGTTAACCAAATGGAGATATTGCCGCCATTCGATGTGAATAATGTAGCATCAGTACCAGATAAGAGCGCTGCGCCAGCAGGAATACCGCTTAAGGTAATCACGCCTAGACGTTCTGGGCTATCACCCGTTGTTGTATTGCCATTTTGATCAATAGCATCGATTACACGTGGTGCTTTCAGACCCAATATAACAGCCGTATCTTCATTCGTAGTCACATTTGCTAGTGTTACATTACCACCCACACCCGTTGTTCCGGCTAAATTTGGTGCATCTGCGACTGGATTTACATTTACAGTCACATTGGTTGTTGTGGTTTGCCCACTGTCATCAGTAACTAGTACTTTAAATGTATCGGGACTGGTCGAAGAGCTTCCATCATAGTTACTATAGTTATCGGCAGGTTTATAAGTAATTCGACCAGCCTCATCTACAGTCACAGTGCCATGTGCAACACTGAAACTTTTGCTTCCATTACCGTTATCTGTTCCAGCAATGGTATTACCATTAGCATCCTGAATGGTAATATTCTCAAGTCGTGAATCAGCTGAGGTGGTGAACGGACCATAACTATGATCCTCATCCATCGTGATCACAATCTCAGTTTTTGGTGCATCATCAATCACTTGAACAACGAAACTACCAGATGCCGTATCGCCATCACCATCTTTGGCAATAAAGTCAAAATTCAGATTCAATGGTGTAGTATGACTTGGATGGTTTAATGAACCCAATAGTTCAAAGGTATATTTGCCTGTAGTCGTATCCAAAGTGACTTTGAACACATCACTGCCGCCACGCGTGGCTGTCAGTACGTTACCTGCCGCATTAATACTAAAGCTTATACCGCTATTACCTGTACTATCTAGCACTGCCTTTAAAGCAGTTTGATTTGCAGCAAAGCTTAAACCACCGCCATTACCTGAACCGTCCTGACCATAACTCACACTCAAATTGCCTTCTGCGGTGAGTAACGATGTGTTTGGTTCACTTCCTGTCGCTAGACCTTTTTCATCTACAGAAGTTACTGCTGGCGCAGAACCAATTGATGGCCCATCATCCTTAAAGATAAAACGATCACCTACCGCAACAGGATCACTGGTGACCGCATCACCATCACCATCTGTAGCAGTTGCAGTTAGGGTAATTAAACCTGCATTGCTGATAGAAAGACTTTCATCATAAGAAGAACCGCCCACGGGATGTTTAAGTGCTTCTGATTGAGTTAAGGTAACAGCACCCGTGGTCGGATCAATGGAGATACGAAATACCACATCGCCTGATGCACTACCCGCACGTCCTTCAATCTGATTACCTACTTTATACAGCAAGACATTTTGGCCGCTGGTGGTATCTAATCCGCTATCCACACCATTGGAACTAATGTTAAGTGCATAAATCAACGCATTACTTGTAGCTTGACCATCTGCACCATACACAGGGGTGAATACATCTTTGACAAAATTAGCATCTGTTGCAGAAACAGAACCTGAGACAAAATTAGTTTCATCAACAGTTACACGACCAACATTTGCACCGTTCTCACTGATTTTAGGTTTATCGTCAACAATGCTAATAGTTATGGTATTAGTGACCGTATTGCCATATTGGTCTACAGCAGTGTAAGTGAAGCTATTGGTTTCATTGCCTGCTAAATCTTTGGTTGCTGAAGTTAAAGTAAAGCTATAAGTACCATCTGAATTGACGGTATACTTTCCATTTGCTGTAGTGCCTGTTTTTGCTTGTGCTGTCCAACCCGTCTGTAGATTCAAATCACCATTAATAATATTGCTAGAACTACTCGCATCTGTTCCCGCAGGCTGAGTACCATTGGCATCGATCCCATCCTCACGTACGCTACCCACTGTAGTTAATGGATTGACTGTAACATCCTGCACATTAATGGTAAGGGTAGATGTTTTTAAGTCACCATCAGCATCACGCACTGTATAAGTAAATACATCCTGTACATTGGCTGTTATTTTGTTTGGATCCGCTTTATAGCTATAACTACCATTGGCATTTAATGTAAGCGTACCATAATCACCTGTGATGCTTGTTCCTACTCCAGTACTCGAAGTTGTACCTGTATTGCCTTTAGCAACACCGACTACACCGCCACCAATAGCCCAACCATCTGCGCCTGACTGGTCGTTAGAAAGTACACCACTGGCTGCATCTTTGGTCAAAAGCGCGCCTTCTGTAACACTTCCTGTATCCGCTACGGTGATTGGTGCATCATCAACAATATTGATGACCAAATTCCCTGCTGTTGCACTATCTCCATCAGCATCCTTGATTTCAACAGCGAAAGTAGCTGTTGTATTATCGCCACTCGTTTTTGCAGGCAAGGTATAACTATAATAAATCGTCCCCGTTCCAGTTGCTGCATTGTATTCATAACGCGCAGTTAGACCATCTGAAAAGGTCTGATTCGTGGTAGTTAAAGTATGCCCACCCAGCTTGATTGCATCACTGACTGCCAGACCGTCTGGAGAGGTAAAGCTAATTGTGCCACTGGTGGTTTCTTTATTGGTTGAAGCTTCTGTACCATCATTTAAACCAGATTCATAGACTGTCGTTGTTGCACCACCAGCCGTTGGTATTGTGCTGGTCGGGGTTGCATCAGCAATGTTGATTGTCAATTGTGCTGTTGATGTGTCGTTATCGCCATCCGTTAAAGTATAAGTAAATACGTCACTTACACCACCAGCTGAACCTGCATTACGTGCATAACTATAACTACCATCAGAATGGATCGTTAATGTGCCATATTTACCAACAACCGTATAGTTACCAACTGGATCAATCGTGACATCTAACCCATTAGCAGTATCTGCTTTTACTGTAGTTACTCGTGCGCCATCTGCACCTTTCGTGTCATTGCTGACCACATTACCAGTAACTACTGCCAAACTACCTACAGGAATGCTATTGCTATCATTCACAGCAGTTGGAACATCATCAATCACTTGTACAACCAGACTACCTGTTGTGGTTACCCCTCCTGCATCTGTGACACTCAGTGGAATGCCACTCAGAAGTAAACCATCATTTCCAACAGCGCTATGTGTCTGGGCATTGTTCAAAGTATAGGTATAACTCAAACTACCTGAAGTTGGGATACCACCTACACTGCTATTTGCCGTAAAACCATTTAGAACGATGGTTCCACCAGCGACGTTGATCGCTGCCGATGGGTTGCTGCTACTCAGTGATTGTAATTGTGAAAGGCTAAAGGTCTGTCCGCCTATGTTAATACTGCTTAAGCCATCTCCTGCATTGATCTGAATCGTTCCACTGGCAGATTCGCTCGCTGCACTTGCATTGCTACCTGTACTTAGACCACTTTCATACACTGTAATCTGACCACCAACATTGTTTCCGTTCTCATCGTTCGGTGTAATGCTTGGTACGCCATCAGTATGTCCGTTAATGGTGATGGTTAATGTTGTGGTACTCCAGTCCCCATCTGCATCTTTAATGGTGTAGCTAAATGTTTCTGTGAGCTTGCCTCCATCTTTTAATGCATTCACGGTTGCGTTATTTGGGTCAACGGTATAGCTGTAACTACCCTCGCTATTGAGTATCAGTGTGCCGTAGTCACCTGCAAGTCCTGTTCCACCAACATTACCTGTTTGTTCTGTTGTTGAGCTTCCTTTGCTGACTCCTGTCACTTGTGTTGCATCTGCACCTAAACGGTCAGCAACATCTGTGCTGTTGCTACTGCCACCTGTGATCACGTTTCCTTCAAGTGCTGCACCGTCTTCTGTCACTGTGCCTGTGTCAGCTTTGGCTTCTGGGGCGGTATCTGTGATGAGAATAACCAGATTCGTCGCTGCTGAGCTTTCATTGGCATTGTCTGTCACTACAATTGGGAAAGTATCGCTTACGCTAGTATCACCACCGCTGTGGTCTTTGCTGCTGTCACTTTGTTGGTAGCTATAACTGACTTTGCCTGTTACTGGATCATAGTCGGTAAGGGTCAGTGTTCCCTCTGTACCTGCGATTGTTTTTGGTGTGGTCGGGGATAGATCCAAGAGTTCGCTGGTCAGAATGGTCGTGCCACCAATCGTGATAGATTTCAGTCCATCTGCTGCGTTGACGGTAAACTCGCCTTGTACTGGGGTCGTTGCATTTTCGGCAATGCTGTTCGCACCAAGCGCTGATCCATTATGATCAGTGATAACCACGTTAGGTGCGCCATCGGTATGTCCATTAATGGTGATGGTAATGGTCGCTGTCGATTTATCTCCATCTCCATCGGTAATGGTGTAGCTAAATACGTCTTGGAGGCTTTGGTTATCTTTAAGGGCATTTACATCCGTATTGTTATTATTTAATTGGTAGGTGTAACTACCGTCAGCACGGAGAATTAATGTTCCGTATTCTCCATTCACTGCTGTATTCAATGCGCCATTTGCTACGTGTTCACCTGACGCAACTGTTCCAGCCTGTACTCCACTGACGTTAGCTTTGTCTGCGCCTTGGGTATCAGCTGTATCTCCACTAGATACGCCTCCTGTCAGTACGTTGCCACT
>NZ_JAOWIG010000069.1:0-131109 GCF_030332245.1 Citrobacter sp. Cy070 | reverse complement strand
AAATCGGTGGAGCTGCATGACAAAGTCATCGGGCATTATCTGAACATAAAACACTATCAATAAGTTGGAGTCATTACCTTATTTTTGTACTTTAAATTAAAGAAATTCGAGGTTGATATTCCTCCTGAGTCGTCCGAAGCAAATCTTGCAAACTATGAAAAGAGAGTGCGCAATTTATTATTGAGTGGGAATAAAGGTTCCGAAAGAGAAGTAGATACTTTTATCAATAACACCCGGGTTGAGGCTAAAAAAGAGATTCCATGTGAAGATGAGCTTGAATGGTTCACCACAGACTCCAGGGCTAGTTATTGGTTACTTTGTAAAACAGATCAAGATCACGTTACCGCGGGTTATGCACCCTATAAAAACACTTTCCCTGTTCAGGCAGGAAATTCTCTGTTAAATGAACCATTCACTTTAGGATTCGATATTCCGCCGGTCCATAATCTTCGGGTGCGGCTTATCAAAGATAAAGTTGTAAGAAGCATTTCTGAAGGAAATACCAGACAATACATCCTAAAATTACATAATGAGTGGAATGAATTGATCACAAAGAGAAATTTATTTTCTGATGTTAATGGGAAGGCAGGGGTGACCATTGACTGGTTGCTGAACTATTTGCAGGAAAACAATATTACCTTGCAAAAGTATCGGCATGCTGAAGGAACAGAAGAAAAAATCGCATACTGTTATGCGTCATATTTTATCTGGCGTGAGGATGTTTTTAGAACTGAAGCAGAAAGAGAACTATTCATAAGGAAATTTAAAAGTGCATTGAGCACACAGAAAAGCCGAGAGAAGAAGCGTGCAGATAAAAATAAAGCCCTTAACGTGATCATTTCTCAGGAGACTCATGATAAGCTTCGTGATATATCTGTGAGAGAAGGGATCTCAAATGCCAGAGTTATTGAATATGCTATTCATCTGGCATGGAGGCAAAAATTGAATCCACGCTGAATGTTTTTTTGGATATATATCATCCCCATGAAGGATTCAAAAAGGCAGCCATGTAAGCTGCCTTTTTATTATCAATAAGAGGGGGGTGTTATGAAAAATAAATACGGTTATTCTTCTTTGCTAAAGCCGGTATCTGGATTACCTGAATGGGTTACTGAGCATTTATTGCAACAAATAAGACAGATAACTGAGTATGAACCGGTTATAGGTATTATGGGTAAAACGGGAGCAGGCAAAAGTAGCCTTTGCAATGCCCTGTTTGCTGGTGAGGTATCTCCTGTCAGCGATGTGGTAGCCTGCACCCGGGAACCTCTGCGCTTTCGCCTTCAGGTTGGCGAGCGCGTTATGACGTTGGTAGACTTGCCCGGCGTAGGGGAAAGTAGTGCACGCGATAGCGAGTATGACGGGCTGTACCGTGATCAGCTTCCCCGGCTCGACCTGGTGCTGTGGCTGATCAAGGCCGATGATCGGGCGCTGGCGGTGGATGAGCATTTTTATCATCAGATAATTGGTGAGTCGTACCGGCATAAGGTGCTGTTTGTTATTAGTCAGTCGGACAAGACCGAACCCACTAGCGGTGGCGGTTACTTATCCACAGAGCAGAAGCAAAACATTAGCCGTAAAATTTGCCTGCTGCATGAATTGTTCCAGCCTGTTCATCCTGTATGTGCCGTATCGGTCCGGGCTAAGTGGGGATTACGAACAATGGCGGAGAGAATGATTCGCTGCCTGCCGCGCGAGGCCAGCAGCCCGGTGGTCGCGCAACTGCAGTCTCCCTTTCGCACAACAGTAGTCCAGGAAAAAGCGCGCGTTGATTTTGGTGAAACTATCGGTGCGGTGCTGGATACGGTGAGTACTTTCCCGCTGATACCGACTCCGGTGCGGACCATCATTCAGGCCATGCGCACCACCGTGGTATCAGTGGCCCGTGCTGTCTGGGATTTCTTCTTCTGAGCGTTTAATTCCAACCTGTTATTCCATGAGCCCTGTCGCCTGTGCGGCAGGGCTTTCTATTATTGTTTTCCGTTATGAGGAGTCTGCTTATGACCCGTCTGGCTTCGCGCTTTGGCGCAGCAAATCTTATCCGTCGTGACCGTCCGTTAACCCGCGAAGAACTGTTTCGTGTGGTGCCCAGCGTTTTCAGCCAGGACAAACACGAATCCCGCAGCGAACGTTATACCTATATTCCAACTATCTCCCTGCTGGACAGCCTGCAGCGCGAAGGTTTTCAGCCATTCTTTGCCTGTCAGACCCGCGTGCGTGACCCGGGGCGTCGGGAACACACCAGGCACATGCTTCGCCTGCGGCGGGAGGGGCAAATTACAGGTAAACAGGTGCCGGAAATCATTCTGCTTAACTCTCATGATGGCACCAGTTCGTATCAAATGCTGCCGGGATTATTTCGTGCGGTGTGTCAGAACGGGCTTGTCTGCGGTGAGTCGTTTGGTGAGGTGAGGGTACCACATAAAGGTGATGTGGTGAGTCAGGTGATTGAAGGGGCTTATGAAGTGCTTGGGATTTTTGATCGGGTGGAAGAGAAACGCGATGCCATGCAGTCTCTGATGCTACCGCCACCTGCGCAGCAGGCACTTGCGAAAGCAGCGCTTACGTATCGCTTTGGTGAGGACCACCAGCCTGTTACTGAATCGCAGATACTCTCCCCACGCCGCTGGCAGGATGAGAGCAATGATCTGTGGACCACTTATCAGCGTGTACAGGAAAACCTGATTAAGGGCGGGCTTAGTGGACGCAATGCTAAAGGCGGACGAACGCATACCCGTGCGGTGCGTGGCATTGACGGGGACGTAAAACTCAACCGTGCGCTGTGGGTGATGGCGGAAACGATGTTGTCACAGTTTCAGTCTGTTTAAATTCAGGTTCTGCATCTGAAAAGTTAATGCCTCGTTAAAGAATGACATGCCCTGTCAATTCACCTCTTCTTGTGTTGCTGATTAATTGAACAAAAACCCCGGCTTACCCAGTGATCAGTGGCTTCCTGTCCATCGAAAAATAGTTATTGCCCCGGACATACCCTGTCAGACCCCTTCTTTAGAATCATAACCCTTTCAGTCAGTTAACTCGTATGGAGAAATGATAATGACACAGACAGAGCGCCGCCACGACAGGCTGGCGATCAGGCTGTCGCTGATTATCAGTCGCCTCGTCGCAGGTGAAACGCTGGATATGCGCAGGCTGACCGCAGAGTTTGGTGTATCTGCACGTACTCTGTACCGCGATTTTCGTGAACGGCTGATGTATCTGGATCTTGAATGTAGCAACGGTTGTTACCGCCTGCGGACGGGGGTGAGTGGTGCGCAGGCCGAGCTGGATGTGCTGACCTTCGCTCACCGTACAGGTGTAGCCGATCTGTTTCCGGGGCTGGACCGTCGACTGGTCAGCCTGCTGCTGAACTGCAACGACGCGCCCTGTCTGGCGGGTGAAGCTGTGGGTATAACCAGCCCGTCAGCGTCACTGTCATTCTATCGTCTGGTCAAAGCCATTACCGCCTGCTATCGCGTCACGCTGCTTGCTGACGGACAGCGTTGCGAACGGCTGGCACCGTATCGGCTGATGATGCAGGAAGGTCACTGGTACCTGATCGCTGAATATCAGGAGCGCCCGGCTGTTTTCACCCTGAATGAAATCCATGTGGTACAGCCCACAACGGAGATATTCAGACGTAACGAGAGGCTCTGGCGGATGGCAGAGAATACCGGTTTTGCCCGGGCTCTGCCGCATTTCCGCTGCATCCAGCAGTCGCTGAATGCATTTACCTCACCCTGAGAGTGGATGCTGGCTTTTTTATTTACACACAACAAGGTTAATACGATGAAGCGAAATCTGAATACCAGTTATCGGCTGGTCTGGAACGAAGTTCTTGGCGCATTTGTGGTTGTTTCAGAACTGGCAAAAGCAAAAGGAAAGCGTACTGGCGCAGTACTCACACTGGCCGTTGCCGGACTGTCCTCTGGTACAGCACTGGCGGCAGAGACCTCCGTACCTGTCGGAGAGACGGCTGACGGGGTGGTTATCATCAACAACGACACGCAGCTGGTTTACGGGCAGGCGAATAACACCACCATTAACACGGGCCTGGAGTATGGCAGCGATGATGAAGATAACAACCAGGGCGGCCAGTTCGTACAGGATGGTGGCGTAGCAAACCACACCAGCATAAACAGTAACGGTCTTCAGGCGGTGCTTGCAGGCGGCAGTGCCAGCGATACAACGATAAATTCCGGTGGTGGTCAAAGCGTACACGGTCAGTCTTCCGGTACGGTACTGAACGGTGGCGAGCAATGGGTACATTCCGGCGGGGTTGCCACCGGTACCGTCATTAATGAAGGCGGTTATCAGCTGATTAAAGAAGGTGCTCAGGCAATTGGCACCGTCGTGAATACCGGCGCACAGGGGGGGCCGGATGCGGAAAACAGCGACGGGATGTTTGTTTCTGGTACCGCAACAAATACAACCATCAATGAAAATGGCCGCCAGGTTGTTTTCGAGCAAGGGACCGTCGTCGCTACGACGGTGAATGCTGGCGGTGACCAGAGCGTTCATGGCAGTGCAGAAAATACCACGCTAAATGGCGGCTATCAGTACGTTCATTCCGGTGCGGCAGCAACGGATACCATCATCAACAACGGTGGCTGGCAGGTAGTTAAGGACGGCGCTCAGGTCAGCGATACCACGGTCAATAACAGCGGCAGACTCAGCGTGGTGGCGGGTGGCAAAGCCTCAGATGTCATTATTAATGCCGGTGGAGCGCTGGTGACAAATACGGCTGCGGATGTGTCCGGCACCAACCGGCTAGGCAGCTTCAGTGTTGATTCGGTTTCCGGTAACGCAAGCAATGTGGTGCTGGAAAATGGGGGGCGACTGGATGTCCTCACTGACAATGCCGCAGACACAACAATGGTCGATAAGGGCGGTGTGCTGGCGGTTAACAACGGCGGAACGGCGACAAACGTGACCATAAATGAGGGCGGTGCCCTGATTGCCGACAGCGGTTCAACGGTCAGCGGTACAAACGCGCATGGTGAATTCAGTATTGATGCTGCATCTGGCAAAGCCAGTGGGCTCTGGTTGGAAAACGGCGGTCACTTTAGCGTTAAATCCGGTGCGATAGCGGAAAATACCGCCGTTGGCAGCGGCGGCGAGCTGAGTGTGGGAAATGGCGGTGGGCTGGCCGGAACCACCAGCCTGGCTGAGCATGCAAACCTGACGATTACGGGGGATGTCATCAGTACCGGCACCATTGAAAATGCCGGTACGATAACCTTCGCGCCTGAGCAAAGCGATGCCGCCAGAACTCGCCTGTTTGCTGCTCCCTCTGATATTACCTTTACTCCCCGCAAGCTCACCACGACAAACCTTGTCGGCCAGGGTGGCACCATTAACATGAGCATTAATCTGGCTAACCCAGACTTCCCGGCTGATATGCTGGTTATTGATGGCGGGCAGGCAACGGGTAAAACCTGGCTGAATTTCACCAATGCCGGTGATGCGGGGCTGGGTCTCGCTACCATGGGGGACGGTATCAAAGTAGTGGATGCGATTAACGGTGCCACGACGGATGCCGGGGCCTTTGAGCTTGGCAGCAAGCTGCAGGCAGGTGCGTATAACTACATCCTGAACCACGGTGCTGCGGATGAAAACTGGTATCTGACCAGCGAAGCTGGTTATCGTGCTGAAGTTGCGCTTTATGCTTCGCTGTTTGCGCAGAGCATGGACTATGACCGCGTACTGGCAGGCAGCTACAACCAGCGCAGTGCGGTCAAAGGTGGCAGCAAAGTCTGGGGGCGCATCCAGGGCGGTCATATGGGACATGAAAATAACGGCGGAATTGCGCAGGGTGCGATACCGGAAAGCAGCGGCAGCTACGGCTTTGTACAACTGGGCAGCGACTTGCTGAGCAGCTCTTTGCTGAAAGCCGGTGTGTATGGTGCAGCGGGACATTCTTCAGTTGATATAAAAGACGATGACCGCTCCCGTGCCGGGAGTGCCCGTGATGATGTGTACAGCCTGGGCGGTTATCTGACCGCCGTGCATGCCGCCAGCGGCCTGTGGACAGATGTGGTGGCTCAGGGCTCCCGTCATAACCTGAAAGCGACGTCTGATGCAGACAGTTTCGCTACCCACGGCTGGGGCTGGCTGGGTTCGCTGGAAACGGGCCTGCCGTTCAGTGTGACCAGTGGCCTGATACTGGAGCCGCAGCTTCAGTATATCTGGCAGGGGCTGTTTCTGAATAACGGCCATGACAATGGCGGCTACGTGAACTTCGGTGACGGTAGCGCACAGCATATTCGCGCCGGTTTTCGCTTCGGTAGCCAGTCGGAGATGGCCTTCGGTAACGGCACTTCCACACAAGCAGGTTCTGGCGACAGCATGAAACACAGCGTAAGTGAACTGCCGGTTAACTGGTGGGTTCGTCCATCTGTTATTCGCACCTTCAGCTCAGACGGCGATCTGAGCATGGGAACGGCCACGGCGGGAAGTAATGTTACCTTTACCCCGTCTCAGGATGGCACAGCGGTTGATCTCCAGGCGGGTATCGATACACTTATCCGCCAGAACGTGACGCTTGGTATTCAGGGAGGCTATACCCGTAGCGTCAGCGGTAACAGCGCTGACGGTTACAACGGGCAGGCCACACTGAAAGTCGCTTTCTGATAGCACGGCCCACTAAAACAGAGATAACCACTCTCATTCGGCCCCTGTTGCTTATGCAGCAGGGGCTTTTTGTTTTTAACGTTATGTAATCAACTTCACGCCAGCGCACAGTCGCTGGCTTTTTATTTCGGAGAAACATCATGAACTCATTAAATAGCAATAGCGTTACGCCCTTGCAGGAACAATCGCCAGCGACAGGTATTACCGCCTCTGTTGTACCCGATCGTCAGCGGCTCTCATTCTGGCCGACACACTTTGGTTCCATTCCGCAGTGGACAATCTTGGAGCCCCGCATTTTCGCCTGGATGGACCGCTTCTGTGATGAGTACAGCGGTGGTATCTGGTCCTTTTACATGCTCAGCAATGGCGGAGCGTTTATGGCCCCTGATGATGACAGTGACGATAAATGGCATCTGTTCAACGGTATGAACGGCAATGGTGCGGAAATGAGCACGGAAGCCGCAGGTATCGCTGTCTGCCTCATTGAATACAGCTATCACGCCTGTCGCACCGAATGTGATGCCATGACTGAGCACTATTACCGCCTGCGGGATTACGCCCTGCAGCACCCTGAATCCAGCGTCATTCTGAGCATTATTGATTGAGGATACACATGATGGAACAGTCACTTACCCCACCGGCTTCGGTACTCCCACTAGCCGCGCAACGCACGGTAAAACGCGCCTTAACGCTGCTTGACCGCCACCTGCGCGAAACAGGAGTGGCATTCACCTCCACTCAGGCTGCCCGTGACTGGCTGAAACTGAAAATGGCGGGACTGGAGCGCGAAGAGTTTATGGCGCTGTACCTGAACCAGCAGAACCAGTTGATTGCCCACGAAACCCTGTTTGCCGGTTCCATTAGCAGCACTGAGGTACATCCCCGTGAGGTGGTCAAACGCGCTCTTTATTTCAATGCGGCAGCAGTGATACTGGCGCATAACCACCCTTCCGGCGACACCACACCCAGTCAGGCTGACAAAGCTGTCACGCAGCGTCTGGTGCAGGCGCTCCAGCTCGTTGATATCCGTGTGCCTGACCACCTTATCGTTGGTGGCACGCAGATATTGTCGTTCGCTGAACATGGTCTGCTTTGAGGTATTACATGAAAATTATCAGTAAACGCCGGGCGATGACGATTTACCGTCAGCAACCGGCCTCCCGCATTTTTCGATACTGCACTGGCAGATACCAGTGGCACGGCAGTGTCTGTCATTACACCGGTAAGGTGGTTCCTGACATTCCCGGCGTGCTGGCTGTATACGCTGAACGCCGCCAGGACCGCAACGGACCTTATGCCTGTCTGATGAGTATCACCCTGAACTGACAATAAAGGAGAAGCCCGATGAGAAGTCATGTCACATGGGGACTGCAGCGGGATATCACGCCACGCCTTGGAGCCCGTCTGGTGCAGGAGGGGAACCGGCTGCATTATCTGGCTGACCGGGCCAGCATCACCGGTAAATTCAGTGACGCCGAATGTCTTAAGCTGGATGTGGTATTTCCGCATTTTATCAGTCAGATGGAATCGATGCTGACCACTGGTGAAATGAATCCTCGGCATGCCCACTGCGTCACCCTTTACCACAACGGTTTTACCTGCGAAGCCGACACCCTTGGCAGTTGCGGCTACGTATACATCGCAGTTTATCCCACTCAACGCTAACTAATTTCACGAGAGCAAGTATGAAAACTCTACCTGCTACAATTTCGCGGGCGGCGAAGCCCTGTCTGTCGCCAGTGGCTGTCTGGCAAATGTTACTGACACGCCTGCTGGAACAACACTATGGCCTGACACTGAACGACACGCCGTTCAGTGATGAAACTGTTATTAAGGAATATATTGATGCTGGTATCAGTCTGGCTAATGCTGTTAACTTTCTGGTGGAGAAGTACGAACTGGTTCGTATCGATCGCAGAGGATTTAGCTGGCAGGAACAATCACCTTATCTTCTGGCGGTAGATATCCTGCAAGCACGACAGGCAATTGGTTTATTGCGACGAAGTCTTAATGATGCTGTTTTGTGAGAGTTCTGAGCAGTTTTTTTGACTTAAAGCATCAGTCTTCACCCAATTTATAAAATATACATAGCACCTGCCAATAGTGGCAGGTGCTATGTATTTATAAAGCATAGTTTATATCCTATAAAACATAGCTGGCTTTAAGGGTATTTGTTATTGAGAATTGAGCTGAAATCCTCTTTACTAGCTTCAGCCCCAATGGTTGGTGGAGTATATGCGTTCAGTTTTTTACTGATGCTAAATATCTTGAGGGTACAGGATAACACCCAAAACCATGGGATTAGCGCAGCCAAGGTGACAGTCAAGAAAAGAATAAATTGACTGACATCCTCACGTGAGTAGCTTTCAATTACCTCTGAACCCATAATGGTCAGTATAACAATCAGCATGAGTGGCAGATCCCACTTTAAATGGCTGTGGGGATATATCTTGCCATCGTCGATGTTATATAACCCCGGCCACCGTAATATTGCCTTTAACGATTGAATATATATTTGTGAGTGGCTAGAGTGAAAAGCCACTAGCCTGTAAGATAAATCTCGATCTCTATGTAGACCTAATGATAGTAAGCGAAATTGTTGTTCAGCCATATCTAGTGGATCTGAAGATGCTGCTTTTGATTGTCTTAGCCATTTGACAGCTTCGATCTGCTCTAAAGGGGAAAGAGAAAAGAAATCTCTTCGACTGAAGTGTGTATACTTTTTCACTATTGAGGCGAGAATGGCAAGGATAACACTTGCGATAACTGGGATACTAAGAAAATCTTTTAACATTGTAAACATCATCTTTCTCTTCTCAACCTTAAATTTACTGAAGATAACATATTGATTTGTTTACAGGAGCACTTTTCTGCCGGAGTAAGATAGAAAGCATTAGCATTGTTGTGGAAGTGCTAGTTGTTGGTTTGTTATTGGAAAGGAAAATGTTCCTAGCTGAAACTATTCTATCGAGTATAATCGCTACATCGTCGGTGAGATGATTCAGGAGTTTTGTGACTACGCTGATTTTCGAAGGGAAACAGTTGAGTATACATGTAAGTATATAACATCAATTATCTATATATTAATCGCTTAAAATTCAGATGATTAACTTAGAAAGGCGAGTCCGGCCTTCGCACTCACCCTCTAAACACCTCCTTCCTGTGCCACTCCACAAACCCTTCTTTTGGGTAATTCTCGCGCATCATCGGCAGCGCTATCGATTTACCGTCGAAATCCCAGAACAGTCTGCCCACCATGCCGCTGCCATTCACTGCGGGAGATACCTGAATCCGCATACGCTCATCCAGCCCAATCGAACCTTTATCAAAGGCTTTATGGTGGATTGCGCACAGCGCCAGGCCGTTTGAAGTCTCGCACGGGCCGCCGTGCTGTTTCCATTTGATATGGGCAGCTTCTAACGCAACTGAAGTGCTATCGTGGCGCATATTGAAGCCACAAATGGCGCATTCGTAGTTATAGGCACGCAGAACCTGCTGGCGGAAAAATGGGTCCCGATGTTTGCGGATTTGCAGGATATCAAATCCCAGTTCATCCGCGATCTCTTCCTGAATGCTTTCGGTGAAGTGCGCCTCGAGGATTTGCTGGGCCAGGGAATTAATGAGGTTTTTGCTCTTTTTCAGCAGGGCAAAATGTTGTTCATCAAAACCTCCGGCAACGTTGTGCGTTACCAGTTCCCCGGCAGGGGGCTGCTTGCTGCTACCGGATGTTGAACAGTGCTCGGCGTTTTGTAGCTCCCAGAACCCATCTCCCTGTAAGCGCCAGAAAGGCATATCCGGGCGGTATTGCGCGCGCTGTGGCCCAAATCGCTCCAGCAGGCTTTGCAACGGGTCGCGAACTTCCGAACCGTAGTCAAACAGGCGACCATGTCCCTGCTGATAACCTGCCAGCACATGAAGCAGCAGCAGAGGCTTGTGCGGAGCACGCTGCTCGCCTTTACGCCAGATGGTGATGTCGGCAATTGCCTGTTGCAGGGTTTTACTGGAAGTCATTGATTTCATTATCGGGTAAATAATTGCGATGATGCTCGCAAAATATCACCTGATCAAGCAAAGACGGGTAGATGCGCTATCAACGTCACTTTTATGTTTTCTGAAAAACACATACGCCATGGCGGTTACCGTTCCCAGAACTGGAGACGCAGGAGTACGATAAGTAAGCAAATTATTGCATATCGAAGGATCTTCGATGGTGACGAATAACGAGGTGTTGGAATTTTTTCGGGGGGAGTTATCTCTCGCAGTAACGTTTATTTTCAAGCCTATCCCGATTGAACTCGATACGCCGTTGCAAGGTTACGCTGAATGGGATGAATTACCGTATGCCATTGATGATTTTAGAGAGAAATATAACGTTGATGTTTCAGTCATTGATTTCGAGGCCTATTACCCGTGGGAAAGAGAAGCGATCTATCGAAAGTGGTTTACCAACGAAACCATCAAACAAGTGTCAAAACCGCTTACTGTGCGAATGTTTGCAGAGTCAGCCAGAGCAGGTCACTGGTTGTATGATTGACTGTATGCTTACAGAGGACACTGGCGCAATTAGATGTTGATTGCATCGGCAAAGTCTGGGTAATGGTTATACGACTAATAATGGCAGTATCAGTTTGCTCAAAAGTTTTGGTGGTGTATCTCACTGTTTATTAGAGAGGAATGACCTCGTTTGTTCATAAAACGTATGCTTTCACCACCAGCACATTTTTTCTGTGCTGGTGAAATACTCAATGGCAGTTACGAAATTACTCTGTGATTCCAGGCATCCTTATAAATGATATTTCCATCGCAGTGCTTCCATGTAATAGCCTCATATCTTAGCTGAATAGTTTCATTGTGGGTTCCTGTTCCCGAACCGGGGAATAAATTTGGTGTGATTCCTGTCACTTTTATATTTTCTAAAATGATATTAAAATATTCACTTTCAATACCAACCTCCAGAATTTGATACATTTTTATTGTGGCTGATTTTAATGTCTGGCTTTCACTTAACGCTTTATACAAAAGGGGCGTTGTTTTATCAAACTCCTTCTGTATTGTAATCGGCGCGTGCACACGCGTTCCTGTCAGTCTACCTGTATTCCCATCTACAGGGACAGACAGGTGATGAGTGACTGCTTTCAGTTCAATAGCACCAATGCGTCCAGCGACTTGTGAGCTTCCCATTACGGGGGAGCCATTTGCATCGGTTAACCACAGATAGGCTGGGTTTGACATGATTAGTCCTTATCTATATTTATACGGGAAGGGAAATAAAGCATGATGAGAATCCAAACGAATGTTCCAATAATTTTTATGGGCCAGGGTTCAAGAAAAGCGAAACAGGCGAGGCCCCCTGCGATTAGCAATGGACCGGATAATAGATCAAGAACTCCCCCCATCAGGTGTATCTTTGTTGGTAAGAACCTATTGGCTATAAAGGCGATAATATAAGCACTTCCAACGATGATAATAATGGCAAGGATTTTATCCTGCCATGAATCGAATTCGATGAGAGAAATTAAACAAAGGGTGGCAACATACCCACAAAACAATGAGTTTATTATTAGGGTGATAAGTTTTTTCATGTTACCAGTCCTTAGACTTACCGTTTAAATGTTCTCCCACTAACTCAATTATTTTTATAAAAGTAGATTTGCCTTCTGTATATCCAGCATGTATAGCATCAACGAAAGGTTGTACTGCATCAATGAAAAGGAAATAAAGAAGATCGTAGTCATGAGGTCTTAATAACTCGTATATCTCGGGTGCATCTGTACTGAGGCCATCCGATGTCCTGATAGAACGTTCGGTCATACCTCCCAATAAAAGGAAGGTGCTTAACAGTGTTATGGGATTACCTTTACCCTTAAAGACAACATAAGTGAAAGATGTTTTTTCGATAACGGCTTTCGCAATGTTTGAGGCGATTGTATTTGCAATAATCCTTCCTGCTATAGATGTAATAACGACTCTGTATATTTTATCTTGTGCCTGTTCGGATAAGAAATTGTTAAAAAGATGAAAGATGCGAGAAACAGCATTGACGATATTCTCATAATTTAGAATGTCATTTTTTATGGCTGTCATTATGCGAATACGTTCTGTTTCTCGTTTAAATCTGCTGTCTGTATCAAAGACACCGTAAATCATATATCCATAATCTAAAGGAACAGACAGGCCACCATTGATAAGTCCTGTGACTGTATCAGGTGAAATGATAATGTTATAGATCCTTCTTGCAATGCCTTCTATATCGGCCATGGCAATCCTTTAATAAAATAAGATGGCTAGAAATGAAAGCATGTAAATAACAAAAATAGATGGTGAAATAGTTGACCTGAGTAACAGTTTCTCAAATAACATTAAGAATATCGACATTGGTTATTAATTAGAGATATTAATTCTTGAGCTAAATATTCTAGTGCTGATATAAAAAATCACATGAAAATGCTTCCTCAATAAAGGCGCCCACAGGCGCCTCAATTACAATTACAATGACAATCACACTCTCACCCCTTCAACGCTTTCCCCGCAATCACCCCGATAAACTCCAGTACCTGCTTTTGCTTGCGCGCAGAGAGCTTTTCCACGGCGCGCAGGGATTTCATTAGTTCTGACTCTTCGGGTTCGGCGGCGCGGGCGGTTAATACGATGCAGCCTTGCATTACCCGCACATCAACGTCGGTGCCGGTGTCGAATCCGGCGGCTTTCAGCCACTGGCCCTTCATCACAATTGACGGAAACCGAACGTACTTCACCGGAATACGGCTGTAATCGGGATAACGGCTCGCATAACCCACCTTCAGGCGACGGTTATCTGCGGCGTGGACTTCTGGATCAAATGAAACTGCAATACAATGCGTATCAGTCATGGTGACTATTCTCCTTTAATAGTTACTGCGATCAGCGATGCATTGGTGCGCCAACACCTTTGCATCGCGCTAATAAAACCCCTGTAAATGACGCCAGTAAACTGGGGAAAGTCCAGATGTAAATAATATGAAATAAGCGCGAATAGCACGCTTTCGGAATAAATAGAAAACGCCTTCATCCCAATAAACCCGGTATTATTCACCGTATAAATCCATTCACCTCCAGTCTGCTAAATACCTGCCATTTCCAGAAAACAACGCCTGTCGGCATCTGGCCAAAAATGCGATCTAACTCACTGAAGCAAATAGTAAACTCTGAAACAACACCGTTTTGTACACTTTGCTTTACACTTTTGGTGATGTGAATCACAAATATAAGTCCGTGAAGTGATCCGACTCTCACAAAATGGGGTGTACTCATTCACGAATACATTATGCGCACAGCCTGGAAAGTTAAGTTTTCAGTATTTCCCCCCTCAGTGGGCGCACTACCGCGAATGGCAAATCGAAACGCAAAAAAAAACTTGTTGAATATTAACGGGTAAAAAAATGACGTGTGATTTGCATCACTCACATTTACAGCTTTTTAAATTATTGCCAGTGATTAATGTTGACCGGACTATTTCCATAATCAATTAAATCTTGCATAGTGCCTCCACATTATTTCACCCCCTGTGTCAGGCGGCGAATAGTTATATTTCATCAATCTCTGTTGATGAATACGATATGCTTTACTTCACATTAATACGTACACGACCACTGTTACTGGAGAAACAAAATGAATTATCCGGCAGAACCCTTCCGTATTAAAAGCGTTGAAACTGTATCTATGATCCCGCGTGATGAACGCCTGATAAAAATGCAAGAAGCGGGTTACAATACTTTCCTGTTAAATTCGAAAGATATCTATATTGACCTGCTGACAGACAGCGGCACCAACGCCATGAGCGACAAGCAGTGGGCCGGAATGATGATGGGTGATGAAGCCTACGCGGGCAGCGAAAACTTCTACCATCTGGAAAGAACCGTGCAGGAACTGTTCGGCTTTAAACATATTGTTCCGACTCACCAGGGGCGTGGCGCAGAAAACCTGTTATCGCAGTTGGCTATTAAACCTGGGCAATATGTTGCCGGGAATATGTATTTCACCACCACCCGTTATCACCAGGAAAAAAATGGTGCGGTGTTTGTCGATATCGTTCGTGACGAAGCGCACGATGCCGGTCTGAATATTGCGTTTAAAGGTGATATCGATCTTAAAAAATTACAAAAGCTGATTGATGAAAAAGGCGCAGAAAATATTGCGTATATCTGCCTGGCGGTGACGGTTAACCTCGCAGGCGGGCAGCCGGTCTCGATGGCCAACATGCGTGCGGTGCGTGAACTGACAGAAGCGCACGGCATTAAAGTGTTCTACGACGCCACCCGCTGCGTGGAAAACGCCTACTTTATCAAAGAGCAAGAGCAGGGCTTTGAGAACAAGAGCATCGCCGAGATCGTGCATGAGATGTTCAGCTACGCCGACGGTTGTACCATGAGTGGTAAAAAAGACTGTCTGGTGAACATCGGCGGTTTCCTGTGCATGAACGATGACGAAATGTTCTCTTCTGCCAAAGAGTTAGTCGTGGTCTACGAAGGGATGCCATCTTACGGCGGCCTGGCCGGACGTGATATGGAAGCCATGGCGATTGGCCTGCGCGAAGCCATGCAATACGAATATATTGAGCACCGCGTGAAGCAGGTTCGCTACCTGGGCGATAAGCTGAAAGCCGCTGGCGTACCGATTGTTGAACCGGTAGGCGGTCACGCGGTATTCCTCGATGCGCGTCGCTTCTGCGAGCATCTGACGCAGGACGAGTTCCCGGCGCAAAGCCTGGCGGCGAGCATTTATGTGGAAACTGGTGTGCGCAGTATGGAACGCGGAATAATCTCTGCAGGCCGTAATAACGTGACCGGCGAGCACCACAGACCGAAACTGGAAACCGTGCGTCTGACTATTCCACGTCGTGTTTATACCTACGCACATATGGATGTCGTAGCTGACGGTATTATTAAACTTTACCAGCACAAAGAAGATATTCGCGGGCTGAAGTTTATTTACGAGCCGAAGCAGTTGCGTTTCTTTACTGCACGCTTTGATTACATCTAAAAATAGTTATGGCCCCATCACCTGATGGGGCTTTTTTGTATTCCTTTTCCATGAACAGGAAGCCTTTGCGGTGCCCGTTACCGTGACATAACTAAAAAAAAGTAAACCCTGACTCCGACATTTTTATTATCCGCATGATGTACAAATGACAGCTGTAATTATAACGAATAGTCTACAGGAACATTTATCATGGATATTAATGCCATTGAGCGACAGAGTAGTACCCCCGGACTGATTAGCGGAACCATGTTGGTTATCGCAACCGTAGTGGGTGGCGGGATGTTCTCCCTGCCGATTGCGATGGCCGGCGTATGGTTTCCCGGTGCGTCTGTTATTCTTCTCTTTATCGCCATCATGATGTTATTAACCGGTCTGATGCTGGTTGAAGTCAATCTGCATTATGGCGCCGGTGCCAGTTTTAATACCTTTACTCAGGATTTATTAGGCCGGAAGTGGAATATCGTGGTGGGTATCGCTTTCGGCTTTGTGCTGTATATTCTGACCTATGCCTATATCTCCGGTTCGTCGGCGGTGATGGCACAAACTGTGTTCAAATACAGCGGCGTGCGCTTTCCGGCGAATATCTCGGTGGTGATCGTCAGTATGCTGGTAGGGGCGATTGCCTGGTATAGCTCCCTACTGGTTGGACGCATCACTACCGTGCTGATTATCGGTAAGTTTGTGGCGTTCTTTGCCACGTTCTCCGGGCTGATTGGCCATATCGAAGTGGCAAAACTCATCGACAGCGTGGCGGTTGCGCTGCCCAATTCGCAGTATCTGCCGTATATCCTGATGACGCTGCCGTTCTGCATCATCTCGTTTGGTTTTCACGGTAACGTGCCGAGCCTGGTCAAACTGTATGGCACAAGCGGAGTCTCGAATATTACGCGTTCGATTATCATCGGTACGCTGTTTGCTCTGCTGCTGTATATTTTCTGGCTGGGCGTGACGATGGGTAACATCAGCCGTTCCTCATTCCCGCCGATTATCGCCAAAGGCGGCAATATCGATGTGTTTGTCGAGGCCATCAGCGGGCTGTTCACCAGCCGTTATATGGATCTGATCCTCACCTTTTTCGGCAACTTCGCGGTAGCCAGTTCCCTGCTGGCGGCGACGCTTGGTCTGTTCGATTACATCGCCGACCTGTTTCACTTCCCGGACGACGGCATGGGCCGCCTGAAAACCGCGCTGGTGACCTACTTCCCGCCAGCCGCCGTGTGCTTCTTCTTCCCGAACGGTTTTGTGCACGCGATTGGTTACGCCGGTCTGGCCTTTACCATCTGGAGTGTGATCCTGCCGCCGTTCCTGGTGAAAGCCGCGCGCAAGCGTTTTCCAACCAGCAGCTATACCGCGCCCTGTAATAACACCGTGCTTAACCTGGTGATTATCTGCGGAGCGGTTGTCTATCTGACGGTTGTTCTGGATGTATTTGGTCTGCTGCCAACGTTTCGTTAGCGCGGGGGAGTTATGTTTCTCACATTGCTACGATTTCAGCATCCGCTGATCTACCGTTTTGCGTGGCTTCGTTTGTGGGTCAGGGTGTTAAGGGCGTGCAGGCTGCGTAAGTGAAAGGAGACGTGCTTTACTCTGCGGTCGCTGCCGGATGCGGCGCTTGCGCCTTATCCGGCCTACAAAAGAGCGTTAAACGTAGGCCTGATAAGCGAAGCGCCATCTGGCGTTACACGCGGAAGTAGCGTGGTGGGATCAACGCGGAAAAGGCGTCGAACTTCTTCACCATCTTTTTCCAGAACAACATAACAACAACCCTCGATTTGAAACATCGGCGCTATTGTAGTCAGCGCCGACAAATCGTAAAGCCAGTGACGTCGTTCCGATTCCGGGTCGGTGTAAACCTTTTAGTTCACCATTGCGTCAAATACGATTGCCGCGAATTTGACGGGGTTGACAATGGCTTACGCCATAAACCAGTAATAAAAGAGACCGACTTTCAGGCCGAGGATCACTATGTAGGCACAGCAGTATTTCATGGTGCCAGACATAATCTGGTTGGCCTGACCGTCCATTTTTGTGGCTGAAACCGCAATGGCGATACTCTGCGGCGAAATCATTTTCCCTCCCGTTGCGCCAGAGGTGTTGGCCGCCGCCAGCCAGTTGGGGTCGATATGCAGTTTGCTGGCGGCAATAGTTTGCAGTTTGCCGAACAGAATATTCGAGTTGGTATCGCTGCCGGTAACAAACGTGCCCAGTGCGCCAATCACCGGGGCGAGGAAGACGTATGAGCTGCCGGTCAGATCGACAATCGACTGGGCCAGTGTGGAGATAATCCCGCTGAGATCCATCACCGTGGCCAGTGCGACGATCGCCATAATCGCCACAATGGAATTTTTAAGCTGGAAAATGGTTTTGATAAACACTTCCAGCATCCCGCGCGCGGACGCCCCCTGAATAAAGCCGCCGATAATAGTCGCAAAGATGATCAGCATCCCCGGCGTGGTCACCCATTCAACCTTCAGCGCCAGCGTTTTGCCGTCGGCAAGCGTGAAATGCAGCACCGAGGCCAGTTGTGAGGCTGCGCCTTTTATCGTCGGGAACAGCGGCGAACACAGCAGGATAAAGACAAAAATAAACAGATAGATAGAACCCACGCGGAACAACACTTTTGCCGAACGCGGAGTGGTTTCGCGGTTATGGCTGACTTCAATTCGCCATTCAGGATCGGTTTGCCCTTTGCGCAGGCGGCTAACCATCGCCACGGCAAACAGGCTGACCAGGCTACCGGCAAAGGCGGGTAATTCAGCGCCGAGATGAATAGCGACAAAATACTGCGGAACCAGCGTGGTAATACCGCAAATCAGCGTGATTAAAAATACGCCGCGAATGGCTCTCAGACCGCCGCCAATAATGCAGATAATCACAAATGGCAGCAGGATATTAAACAGCGCAAGCTGCAGAATAATGGTTCCGCCCAGAGTATAAACCGGCAGGTTAACCTGTTCTGCCAGAATAGAAACCGGGATCCCGACCGCGCCGAATGCAGTGGGAACGGTATTTGCCACCAGAGAGGCGATTGCCGCCTTCAGCGGGTTGAAACCCAGTGCGATAAGAATACCGATCGGAATGGCGACTGCTGTACCATAACCCGCCGCGGCTTCAAGAAATCCACCAAAGCACCATGAAATCAGCAGCACCTGAATACGCTTATCTTCGCTAATGCTGGCGAGAATATCGCGCAGAATATCCAGCGCTTTGGTCGCCTGCATAACGTTATAACTGAAGATGGCGCCGAGGATCACAATCACAATCGGCCATAATCCCTTCAGTGCGCCATAGCCTATCGCGGCTTTTAGATTCTGTACGGGCATCTCCCAGAACACAGCCGACAGCGCCGCGGTGAATACTAAAGAGATCAGCACGGAATAATGGATAGGCATTTTCAATTTCAATATTAAAAATACCATAAGTAGTAACGGAGAGAGTGCCAGGGCAAACATAAAGTATTCGTTCATTGCTATTCCTGATTGGTTTATTAAACCTGATTTATATTTATGGCGGGAAGGCTATATTGCCGCGTAAATAAAAGATGCAAACTGAATCGCTTCAGTGAATAAAGTAATTATGATTAATGGTTTTGTAACTATTGTAATCTTTTAATTAAAATTCAATGCCAGGTAAATATACTTAAGAGCAGGCTAAGTACCTATAAATAGTTATTTAATAACCTTTTTATTAATGGTAGTGACAGGAATAGTCAGCACCTGAAACTATTTTTAAGCTGTTCATAACGCGGTGGTTTTCAATATAAAAATGTGAGCGAGGCCGAAAGAAATAAACCAGGGTATTGCATGTACGAGTTGATTGGAGGATTATTTGATTTTGTCATACAAATGAAAATACAGTCATTTAGGATGGTCCTGATATAAGAAGCGGAAATCGACCATCTCAGGAGCATGATCCAACAAACACCATGAACCCAGACATCGGCAAAACCAGCAAACAGAAGACTGGGCGTGATATAGCGATATCAAGCGCAATAAACAGAAATGAAGCAATGGAGCAATTATTGTGAATGTAAATTTCTTTGTTACCTGTATTGGTGACGCCCTGAAATCACGGATGGCACGAGACTCCGTATTGCTGCTGGAAAAACTGGGCTGTCACGTTAATTTCCCCGAGAAGCAAGGGTGTTGCGGTCAGCCAGCCATCAACAGCGGTTACATCAAAGAGGCGATCCCCGGGATGAAAAACCTGATCGCCGCCCTGGAAGACAACGACGATCCAATTATCTCCCCGGCAGGCTCCTGCACCTACGCGGTAAAAAGCTACCCGACGTATCTGGCGGATGAGCCTGAATGGGCGCTGCGCGCCGAGAAGGTTGCCGGACGTATGCAGGATCTCACCTCTTTTATCGTCAACAAACTGGGTGTGGTGGATGTCGGCGCCAGCCTGCAGGGCCGCGCGGTATATCATCCTTCCTGCAGCCTGACCCGCAAGCTGGGAGTGAAGGAAGAGCCGTTGACGCTGCTGAAAAATGTGCGCGGGCTGGAGCTGATGACGTTTGCCGATCAGGATACCTGCTGCGGCTTTGGCGGGACGTTCTCGGTCAAGATGGCCGAGATATCCGGTGAGATGGTGAAAGAAAAAGTCTTACATCTGATGGATGCGAAGCCGGAGTTTTTGATTGGCGCTGACGTCAGCTGCCTGCTGAATATTGGCGGCCGACTGCAACGTGAAGGCCAGCCGGTCAAAGTGATGCATATTGCTGAAGTGCTGATGAGCCGCTGAGGGGAAAGAGATGTCGATAAAAACCAGCGATGTAGAATTTAAACTGCGCATTCGTCAGCAGATCGAAGATCCGATCATGCGCAAAGCCGTGGCCAACGCGCAGGAGCGTATTGGTGCGAATCGGCAGAAAATGGTTGATGAGCTAGGCCACTGGGAAGACTGGCGCGATCGTGCCAGTCAGATCCGCGATCACGTTCTGAGCAACCTCGACGCTTACTTGTATCAACTCTCCGAGAAAGTGACACAAAACGGCGGCCACGTTTATTTCGCAAAGACTAAAGAAGACGCTACCCGCTACATTTTGCAGGTCGCACAAAGTAAAAATGCGAAGAAGGTGGTGAAGTCCAAGTCGATGGTGACCGAAGAGATCGGCGTCAACCATGTGCTGCAGGATGCCGGAATTCAGGTGATCGAAACCGATCTCGGCGAATATATCCTGCAGTTGGATCAGGATCCGCCTTCGCACGTTGTGGTCCCGGCTATTCATAAAGATCGCTATCAGATCCGCCGCGTGCTGCATGAGCGTCTGGGGTATGACGGCCCGGAAACGCCAGAGGCGATGACCTTATTCATTCGCCAGAATATCCGCGAGGATTTCCTCAGTGCCGAAATCGGTATTACCGGCTGTAACTTTGCCGTGGCGGAAACCGGCTCTGTATGCCTGGTGACCAACGAAGGCAACGCGCGGATGTGTACTACGCTGCCGAAAACGCACATTGCGGTGATGGGCATGGAGCGTATCGCACCGACCTTTGCCGATGTGGATGTGCTGATCACCATGCTGGCGCGCAGCGCCGTGGGCGCGCGTCTGACGGGCTACAACACCTGGCTGACCGGCCCACGTGAGGCGGATAACGTCGACGGCCCGGAAGAGTTCCACCTGGTGATTGTCGATAATGGGCGCTCGCAGGTGCTGGGTTCAGAGTTTCGCGATGTGCTGCGCTGCATCCGCTGCGGGGCTTGTATGAACACCTGCCCGGCGTACCGCCACATTGGCGGACACGGTTATGGTTCTATCTATCCCGGCCCTATCGGCGCGGTGATCTCTCCGCTGCTCGGTGGCTATAAAGATTTTAAAGATCTGCCATACGCCTGTTCATTATGCACGGCCTGTGACAGCGTTTGTCCGGTTAAAATTCCGCTGTCAAAACTGATCCTGCGTCATCGCCGGGTGATGGCCGAGGAGGGCATTACGCCGAAAGCCGAGCGACGGGCGATCAAAATGTTCGCCTACGCCAATAGTCATCCTGGGCTGTGGAAAGTCGGGATGATGGCGGGCGCACATGCGGCGAGCTGGTTTATCAATGGCGGCAAAACGCCGCTCAAGGTTGGCGCGATTGGTGACTGGATGGAGGCGCGCGATCTGCCTGATGCCGACGGCGAGAGCTTCCGTAGCTGGTTTAAGAAACATCAGGCGCAGGAGAAAAAGAATGGATAACCGTACCGCGTTTTTAAATACCATCGCCCAGGCGCTGGGTCGCCCGCTGCGTTTTGAGCCGCAAACGGATGCCGCGCCGGTGAACAACTATGCCAATGAACGCCTGACCGAACTTAGCCCGCAGCAGCGCTGCGATGCGTTTGTCCAGTTTGCCAGCGAGGTGATGCTGGCTCGCTGTGAGCTGACTCGCGAAGACCAGGCCGCAGAAGCCGCGCAACGCCTGTGCGAAGAGTTGGGTCAGCCGGTGGTCATCAGCGGCGACAGCCGGCTGGCGGCGCTGGGCATTACCGAACGCTTGCAACAGGAATGTAACGCTGTGGTCTGGGATCCGGCGCGTGGCAGCGAAAATATTACTCAGGCCGAGCAGGCGAAAGTGGGCGTGGTGTATGCCGAGTATGGCCTGACCGAGTCCGGCGGCGTGGTGCTGTTTTCCGCACCGGAGCGTGGGCGTTCAATTAGCCTGCTGCCGGAGTCCTCAATTTTCGTGCTACGCAAAAGCGCTATCCTGCCGCGCGTGGCGCAACTGGCAGAAAAACTGCATCAGAAGGCGCAGGCCGGCGAGCGTATGCCATCGTGCATTAACATCATCAGTGGACCCAGTTCGACGGCGGATATTGAGCTTATCAAGGTGGTTGGGGTGCATGGCCCGGTGAAGGCGGTGTATCTGATTATTGAGGATTGTTGAGGCAGGATGGAAAACCGCTCTGGCGCTGCGGGCCAGAGCGGTATCGACGTTATGCAATCATGCTGATGATCAATACGATAATCAGGCCAACCACGGAGTTCACCAGCTCCAGCAGACCCCAGGTTTTCAGCGTATCCTTCACCGACAGGTCAAAGTAGCCTTTGAACAGCCAGAACGAGGCATCGTTGATATGGGTCAGGGTGTTGGAGCCTGCTGCCGTTGCCAGCACCAGTAACGCCGGGTCAACGCCAACCAGTTGACCGGTTGCCGGGTCGAGGATGGCGGCGCTGATAATCCCTGCCGCCGTCATGGCGGAGACCACGCCTTGTCCGGTTGCCAGACGAATAAGCACGGTTATCAACCACGCCATGATGTACGGAGAGATATTGCCGTGCGACATCAGCATGCCGATGGTATCGCCAATGCCGGTATCAATAATGGTCTGCTTCAGTACACCGCCAGCGCCGATGATCAGGATCACCATGGCGATGCTTTTCACCGCATTTTCAAAGGCGTTCATCACCCACTGCATGTCGTGACCACGCGCGGTACCAAACAGCACGAAGGCGACAACCATGGCGATAAACATCGCAATCGGCGATGAGCCTAAGAAGTTGACCACTTCCCACGCCTGCGTCCCTTTCACCAGCCAGATGTTGGCGATGGTGGTGGAGATCATGATGATTGCCGGGATCAGCGGTACCAGAATAGAAACACCGAAGGATGGCAGATTGTTCTGGTCAACCGGTACGTCGGCCTTCATAAATGACGGCGTTGGGCGATCGAGGTTGCCGAGGAACTTCGGCAGGATAAGCCCGGCGCAGATCACGCTCGGAATGGTCACCAGAATACCGTAGATGTAGACCATGCCCATGTCCGCGCCGTAGGCGTTAACCAGCGCAACCGGGCCCGGCTGTGGTGGGAACAGCGAGTGAGCGGTGGTGGCGGCGGCAACGGCGGGGATCGCCAGCTTGAGGAACGGGATCTTCGCCTCTGCGGCAATGACGATCACCAGCGGCGCCAGCATAATAAATGCCACTTCATAGAACATCGCTAGGCCGAAGATCAGACCAATAATGATCACCGACAGCTGCACGTAGCGCAGGCCGAGGCGCGCCAGCAGCGTATGGGCAATCTGATGCGCCGCCCCGGAATCAACCATCAGCTTACCGATGACCGCCCCGAATACCACGATAATCGCCAGTTCACCCAGCGTGCTGCCAAAACCGGATTTCATGGTGTGCAGCAGCTCCATTAAATCCATACCCGCCAGCATACCGACCGAGAGCGCCGCCAGCAGCAGGGCGACCATCGAGTTTATTTTGAATCTTAGATTGAGCACCAGCATCAGACCGATGCCGAATACGACCCACAGAATATTGAGAACGTGCATATAACGTCTACCTTTATTGGTTGAACTATTATGATTTTGGTTGAGATGTTACATATATTGGTTAACCATTGATGCGATGAATGTCACATTGCGTTACATGTTTACATTCTTACTGGGCTGCATGGCCGTAAAATGGCGGTATCATCAGCATGAATTGTGATTTGGTTAACCAATTTTGAGCTTCAGGTTGACATGTCATACCAAAAGGAGGAATTTATGTGCCATATCGTCGAGTCCATAACGTAACGAGGAATAAAACATGGAACAGACATGGCGCTGGTATGGTCCTAACGATCCGGTCACCTTAGCGGATGTACGTCAGGCGGGTGCCACAGGTGTTGTCACCGCTTTGCACCATATCCCGAACGGGGAAGTGTGGACAGTTGATGAGATCCTAAAACGCAAAGCCATTATTGAGCAGGCGGGCCTGGTCTGGTCGGTCGTCGAAAGCGTACCGATCCACGAAGACATTAAAACCCGTTCCGGTAACTATCTGCAGTGGATCGCCAACTACCAGCAAAGCCTGCGTAACCTGGCTCAGTGCGGTATTCGTACCGTGTGCTACAACTTCATGCCGGTTCTCGACTGGACCCGTACCGACCTGGAATACGTCCTGCCGGATGGCTCCAAAGCGCTGCGTTTTGACCAGATTGAATTTGCCGCCTTTGAGCTGCATATCCTCCAGCGTCCGGGCGCGGAAGCGGATTACACCGCCGAAGAGATTGCTCAGGCAAATGAACGCTTCGCCACCATGAGCGATGAAGACAAAGCGCGTCTGACCCGCAACATCATCGCCGGTCTGCCGGGTGCGGAAGAAGGCTACACGCTCGACCAGTTCCGCCAACATCTGGCGCGCTATAAAGATATCGATAAAGCCGCGCTGCGTGAGAATTTCGCCGTCTTCCTGAAGGCGATTATTCCAGTGGCGGAAGAAGCTGGCGTACGCATGGCGGTACACCCGGACGATCCGCCGCGCCCGATCCTTGGCCTGCCGCGCATTGTTTCCACCGTGGAAGATATGCAGTGGATGGTCGATACGGTCAACAGCATGGCGAACGGTTTCACCATGTGCACCGGCTCCTACGGCGTTCGGGCAGACAACGATCTGGTCGACATGATCAAACAGTTTGGCCCACGCATTTACTTCACCCATCTGCGCTCCACGCTGCGTGAAGATAACCCGAAAAGCTTCCATGAGGCGGCGCATCTTAATGGCGATGTCGACATGTACGAAGTGGTGAAAGCGATCGTTGAAGAAGAACAACGCCGTAAAGCCGAGGGCAAAGAGGATCTGATCCCCATGCGTCCGGACCATGGCCACCAGATGCTGGACGATCTGAAAAAGAAAACCAACCCAGGCTACTCCGCGATTGGTCGCCTGAAAGGGCTGGCGGAAGTGCGCGGCGTTGAGATGGCTATCCAGCGCGCTTTCTTCAGCCGCTAAAGCGAGTTGCCGGCCACCAGTCTGGCCGGCGTTTTTCTTTTCTCATCCGTTGGCCTTTCAACGGGTTCTGGAGTTCACGATGACAACGACAATTGCCAATAGCGACCTGCCGGTTGCGCGCCCTGCATGGGACCGCTCGCGCCTGCAATCCCGCATTGTTCACCTGGGATGCGGCGCTTTTCACCGCGCGCATCAGGCGCTGTATACCCATCATTTGCTGGAAACCACCGACAGCGACTGGGGGATCTGTGAAGTTAACCTGATGCCGGGTAACGACCGCGTACTGATTGAAAATCTGCGCAAGCAGCAACTGCTGTATACCGTGGCGGAAAAAGGCGCGGACAACACCGTGCTGAAAGTGATCGGCTCAATGAAAGAAGCGCTGCACCCGGATCTTGACGGCTGTGACGGTATTTTACAGGCGATGGCGCGCCCGCAGACGGCAATTGTTTCGCTGACGGTCACCGAAAAAGGCTACTGCACCGATGCGGCCAGCGGTCAGTTAGATCTCAATAACCCGCTGATTAAACACGATCTGGCGAATCCGACCGCGCCGAAATCGGCGATTGGTTACATCGTACAAGCGCTGTACCTGCGCCGTGAGCAGGGGCTGGCGGCCTTTACCGTGATGTCCTGCGATAACGTGCGTGAAAATGGGCATGTGGCGAAAGTCGCGGTACTGGGGCTGGCGCAGGCGCGCGACCCGCAATTGGCGCAGTGGATTGAAGCTAATGCGACTTTCCCGTGCACTATGGTCGACCGCATTGTTCCGGCGGCGACGCCGGAAACGTTGCAGGAGATTGCCGACCAGTTGGGTGTTTACGATCCGTGTGCTATCGCCTGCGAGCCGTTCCGTCAGTGGGTAATTGAAGACAATTTTGTCAACGGTCGTCCTGACTGGGACAAGGTTGGCGCACAGTTCGTAGCCGACGTGGTGCCGTTTGAAATGATGAAACTGCGCATGCTCAACGGCAGCCACTCTTTCCTCGCATATCTGGGTTATCTTGGCGGCTATGAAACCATCGCCGATACTATGACCAATCCGGCGTACCGCAAAGCGGCGTTTGCGCTGATGATGCAGGAGCAAGCGCCGACGCTCTCGATGCCGGAAGGCACCGATCTCAACGCCTACGCCACGCTGCTGATCGAGCGTTTCAGCAACCCGTCTCTGCGCCACCGTACCTGGCAGATTGCGATGGACGGCAGCCAGAAATTACCGCAGCGCCTGCTGGATCCGGTGCGTCTGCACCTGCAAAACGCCAGCGGCTGGCGTCACCTGGCGCTGGGCGTAGCGGGTTGGATGCGCTACACCCACGGTGTGGATGAGCAAGGGCAGGCCATTGATGTTGTCGACCCTATGCTGGCTGAATTCCAGCACATTAACCAACAGTACCAGGGCGCCGAGCGCGTGACGGCGCTGCTGGGGCTGTCTGGCATTTTTGGTCATGACCTGGCGGAAAACGCTGGCTTTGTGGAGACCATTATCGCGACGTATCAACAGCTATGTGAACACGGCGCACGTGAGTGCGTTGCGGCATTAAGCGCTGACGCATAACCTCCGAACTATGACGGGTCAATCAAAATATTGGTTTGGTTGACCCGTTTTCTGTTTTTGGCTTCCCGCAAATGCTATAGTTCGATACCTATTCCCCGTATCTGACTACACGCATCTGACGGACGTAACACGATGAAATCGAACACTTCTCAGCAAAGACCCTACCAGGAAGTGGGTGCCATGATCCGCGATCTGATTGTTCAGACGCCGTACCAGCCCGGTGAGCGCTTGCCGCCAGAGCGTGAAATTGCCGAGATGCTCAATGTCACTCGTACGGTGGTTCGCGAAGCGTTAATCATGCTGGAAATTAAAGGCCTGGTGGACGTGCGCCGCGGGGCCGGGATCTACGTGCTCGACAACGCGGACGCGCAGACTATCGACAGTACGGATGCAAATCATTGCAATGATGCGGGCCCGTTTGAGCTGCTGCAGGCGCGACAACTGCTGGAAAGCAATATCGCCGAATTTGCCGCGCTGCAGGCTACCCGCGAAGATATCGTCAAAATGCGCCAGGCGTTGCAACTGGAAGAGCGGGAGCTGGCGTCCAGTGAGCCGAACGGTTCTGAAAGCGGCGACATGCAGTTCCATCTCGCCATCGCTGAAGCCACGCATAACAGCATGCTGGTGGAGCTGTTTCGCCAGTCATGGCAGTGGCGTGAGAACAACCCGATGTGGATCCAGCTCCATAGCCACCTCGACGATACTCATTACCGAAAAGAGTGGATGGGCGACCACAAGCAGATCCTGGCGGCACTCATTAAAAAAGATGCCCGCGCGGCCAAGCTGGCCATGTGGCAGCATCTGGAAAACGTCAAACAGCGTCTGCTGGAGTTTTCAAATGTTGATGACATTGATTTTGATGGTTATCTGTTTGATTCCTGGCCGCTGGATAAAGTTAACGCCTGATTTTCCTTCCCTTTTACAACGTGGGCCATTCCGGCCCGCGTATCACTTCCCGCTGATTTTCGCTGACTATTTTCCCCGTCTGGACGCGACGTAAAATAATGTTTCCATCAATGCTGATGGCATTTTTTGCAGCGTAATTGCGGAGCGAAAATTGATATATATCAATTAAAAATAACTTATTTTCGCGTGCAAAAAAATGCACCATTTACCTTATTTTTACCTTTTCGTGCTTATTTTTCGACAAAACAGGTCAATGCGAAGTGAGAATCACACTGATTTGCCCAACGGTTAGTGCCGTTAATGTGTACTTAAGGGCGTATAAAAACAGAGGGTTTAGATAAAAGTAGACATTAATCACGCTCTGTAACTTATTGGTCAGAATGATGTTTTGTTTACGCAGGTTGATTACTCGTCCAGCCTCTCCCATTTTAATCAAATGAGTAAGAACAAATATTCGTAAAGTAAAAATTACACATTATTCTACAATCAAGTTATCTTTCATTTGAAATATCGTTCCACTTTTTTTTGGTTTATTAACAGTTTCATTACTATTTTGATTTTTTTTTGCCGTTGACATGTTTTTACACTGACTGCATATTTCATCGCCATAAGCGTGTTATTGCGTTCAGGAGTTAAAAATGCCTTCTCGAGATTATCCCGATATCCGAAAAGCCAGAGGGACCCGATCTAAAGATATGGTTCTTTTAAGTGCCCGTGTTGATACTTCTCTTTGGGAATATGTCCGAACACTGGCATTTGAAACGCGTAAAAGTAAACAAGACATTATTGCGGAAGCATTAATGTTGCATCGCTCAGTTAATGAGAGTGAAAGTCTCGAGTAATTATCGCTGTCCGGTTTTGATTGAAAATCCAAAAATGAATTATGTCTTGCCACTTCATTATTACCTTCATTGGTATTTTTTTTGGTGTGTTATTGGTATTGCCCCTTAATCCATAGCTGCAATGGCATTAGGGGTAACCTCCGTTCATGCAGCGGAAATTTATAATAAAGATGGCAACAAATTGGATCTGTACGGCAAAGTAAAAGCGGTACATTCCTGGACTGATGGTAAAGATGCTGATGGTACTTACGCGCGTCTGGGTTTTCGCGGTGAGACGCAAATCAACGATCAACTGTCCGGTTACGGCCAGTTTGAAAGTCAGTTTGATGCCGCCAAAGCAGAAGGTTCTCAGGATGGCGTTAATACACGTCTGGCGTTTGCTGGCCTGGATTATGGTCATGACGTCAGTTTTGACTACGGTCGTAACTATGGCATCGCTTACGATGTGGGAGCTTATACTGATACTCTTTCAGAGTTCGGCGGTGACTCCTTTGAGGATACTGACCGTTTCCTTACTACACGCACTTCTGGCGTTGCAACACTCCGCACCAAAAATCTGTTTGGTGCCGTTGATGGTCTGAACATCGGCGCGCAATACCAGGGTCAGGATGACACCAATGGAAATCCGGCTAAGCAGCACGGTAACGGCTACGGCTTCTCCCTGGGCTATGACAATATTGCGGATTCCGGTGTTTCTGCCATTGCGACCTACACAAATAGCTCAATTACCGCAGACCAAAAGAAAGGCAATAAAGACGGTAAGTGGGAAGGCAATAACGCTGAGTTCTGGGGCGCTGGCCTGAAATATGACGCGAATGCTATCTACGTTGCGACCCTGTACGGCGAGTCCCATAATCTGACTCAGGGGGTTGATAAAGCACAACATTTTGAAGCGATGGCTGCCTGTGTGTTTGATTTTGGCCTGCGTCCGAACGTGGCATACGTGCATACGCGTGACACCAATAACAACACGGATAAGACCGAATACGTTGCGCTGGGTACTGATTACTACTTCAACAAAAACATGGTGGCTGATGTGGGTTACAAAATTAACCTGCTTGATGGCAAAAACGACGATAACCAGGTTGTTGCTGGTCTGACTTACCAGTTCTAAGTTTTTGTGATGATTGAACAAGGCGTCTTTAGTAAGACGCCTTTTTTACATATGCTTTTGAGACTCACATCGGTTGGTTTTGTTCCGTCTGTAGATCGCTAAATAGCCATTTCCAGATATCCACTTTTACCCATGCAACGGCACAGAGAATGAGGTAAAAAAGAGGATTATGCGTAATGGAAATACGCATGACTTCCATCGGAAACTTTCCAGAAGCCCACTGCCACAAGAAAACGGTTGTTAGCAGAAATATAATCAACAATCCTGCTGCACCAAATAGACCAAAGTTTTTATAATCGCCTACCGTGCTAATTAAACCAGCCAGAATAATCAACCCAAGTATGAGTTTTTTAACCTCGACATGTGCTCTTCCCGCAAGTGCTGTTGCAATTTAAGTAATATGTCCATTTTTACGCATGTGCTATCAGCAAATGTATATACGTAAAAGTAAATCATAAAGTTTTTAGAGCGGTGTTTGACTGTTATTTACAGGTCATTAAATGCTGACATTTAATTGCAGAACAATCTGATGAAAATATATCTATGGCGTTAGCGGAGTGATGGTCTTTACAGACTATAAGCGGTTGTTTATACCCTGGATAATTCGAGTATATATCAGCGTTTCGCGCTAATCAGGCGTGTTCAGGAGGCGGGGAACGCGGCTATACAGCGCCAGTTTCCGTTTTCCTGGCGGTAGATAGATTCGGTATGCCCAGGGATCACCCATTCTTCTTCCATGCCAGTAGCACAGTCGATGTAGATGCAGAGTCCGCAACCACCGCGTAGCTCGCGGGGAATATCCGCCACCCGAAAGCGGACCCCTGCGGCCTGTAGCGCCTTGCGCATTTTGATGACACCGACAGTGGAATGAAACAAGAACAGCGTTTCCTTCACTGACGTTTCCCCTGACGCTGGCCTATCAACGCCGCTCCGATTGCACCGGCAAACTGTGCGTCGGGATGCGTGTGTACGGGAATGCCTACATGACCTTCGAGCATACGGGCAAAGGCGTGACAGTGGCTGACTCCACCGGTAAATAACAGCGGTGCTTGTGCTGAAAGCCGCCCGATGAAGTTAGCGCTGCGTCTGGCCATTGCGTTGATCACGCCAGCCAGAATCGCCTCTGGCGCGATGCCCGCAGAGCGCAGGCTAATGACTTCTGACTCGGCAAATACTGTACACATGCTGGTGATAGCATGCGGTTCGACGCCAGCAGTAATCGTATCCAACTGCTCTACGCTGGCTCCGAGGGTGCGTGAGATAACATCCAGAAACCGTCCGGTTCCGGCAGCGCACTTGTCATTCATTAAGAAATCGCTGAGATTGCCATCGTCATCCAACTGGATGACTTTACTGTCCTGACCACCGATATCAATCACTGTGCGGGTGCCGGGAGCCAGCAATCGCGCACCAAGCCCGTGGCAGGAAATTTCAGTGACCTGTTTGTCGGCATAATCGACGAGCTGCCGTCCGTACCCGGTGAGGGTTAAAAATGGTCGGTTCTCCAGCCCAGCCTGCAACGTTTCCCATGCCTGCGCGATCGCGTCCGCGGGGCGAAAAGGCGTTGGGCAAAGGAAGCGGCGTCTGATGACGCTACCTTCCAGCAAAACGCCTTTCGTCGCCGTGGATCCAGAATCAATCCCAATTGAGTATGTCATCTGCGTTTCTCACAACATCTCAATGAATGCGGCGACGCGGGTACTGAGCTGGCCGATATCTGCGCTGGAATAGTCGGTTTCAATCGCGATATAAGGAATGTTGTGCTGTTGGCGTACGTGACGCTTAATAGCGAGTGATTCAACGGCGTAGGTGTGGCAAGCCTGCAAAATGACATCGACGACGCCGTCAGCCTGGTACTCTTCAACCATTTGACTGAGCATTTTCAGGCGTTGATCGTTAGGAGAAATACAGGAGCAGCCGATGGCGAGGTATTTATCAGTCAGCGCGTCGTAGACATCGCCGGTTTCCGCCACGCATTGTTCGGTGGCCTTTGCGCCGGTGCAGTTTTCATAACCCACGACCCAACCACCGTTTTCTTCAATGGCACGAACGACTTTCTCTGCCGCGCCGCCAATGGGGCAGCCGGTTATCAGGATGCGCGGACGTGACGCCAGACGTTTCCCTGCCTGCCATTCCAGATGTACGCGCTCGGCCATGCTATTAAGCTCGTCGATCAACGCTTCTTTATCAAAACGGAAGGTGGCGCCGTAGACGACTTTCAGAATGTCACTGCCGCTAAGTGCGGGTGGGTTAAGTTGGCCAACGCGGTAGAAATTCGCCAGCGCCCGGCGTTCCTGGTTTTTGAGAATAACGGCTTCACGCAGCGCAGCTTCGGTAATGGCTGTGCCAAAACGGGCTTCGACGACCTGCTGCAGACGCCGGATCTCGGCTTTCCATAGCGCACGGGAAGCCGCATCGCTGGCGCTGTTGGGCAGTTGCATTACATGTACCGCTTTAAATTCGGCCATGTACTCGTACATTTTCTTTTTACCATCGCAGGTGGTTTCGCCCACCACCAGGTCAGAGAAATAGAAGTAGGGGCATTTGTCGGTTTTGCCAAACCCGTAGCTGCTTTTGATTAGCGGACACAGGTTCCGCGGCAGATCTTTTTCGGCCTCTTCAATGGTTTCATCAGAGGTCGAGCACAGGGAAACGACGACCGCGCCCGCCGCCATCGCAATCTCCTGCGGCATAAAGGTGCAATAGGTCCCAACGAGCGGAATACCTTGCTCTTTAAGATCCATTACGGTGAGAAAACCTTTCTGACGGGCGTCGGAGAATTGATTGAAAATAGCGGGTAAATCGGTGATTAGCGACATGATTTTCCTTCCCCGTAACACGGGAGACAGTAAAAAGACGCCGCATTATAACCCTGTAATATGTCAGGTTTTATTGATGTGCAACAATTGCGCGTTTACAGATTACGACTGTAGACCCGTGAGACTTCTCCCCACGGATGATAGCCCGGCCCGTCAAAGTAAAATCCCGCTTTCTCGTATAAACCTTGCAGGTCGGTACACAAATGGAGCTGCATAAACCCCAGCAGTCTGGCCTGCTGTGCAATATGTTCGATCAGGCGAAACGCCAGGCCGTGACCACGATAGCGAGGATCGATATAGAGCGCGCATAGCCACGGCCACAGTTCGCCGCGACTAATAAAATCATTGGTGATCAATCCGGCGCAGCCAACAATGCTGCCACCATCCTGTAGCCAGTACCACTGCGGTAGCGGGTTCTTTGCGCCAATACAACGGCGCAATGCATCCTCGTATACCGCCATGGAGTCTTCTGAGGCCCATTGCTGCTGAAAGTAAGCGGTGATCTCGTGCAGCTTTTCTGGCGTCTCGCGCAGGGAAAAAATGCGGATGCTCATTGTCATTGAATCTTTCTCCTTAAAAATTCGCCAGCGTCAGCAGTGACGGAATTTGCGACAACAGATATAACACCAGCCCGATTGAACCGCCAACCAACGTGCCGTTGACGCGAATAAACTGCAAATCTTTGCCAATGTTTAACTCAATTTGCTGCGACATATCGCGTGCATCCCAACTTTTCACCGTGTCGCTGATATGGCGCGTCAGGAAGCTGGCGAACTCCGGGGCAACTTTGTGCGCGGCCTGCTCCAGATGCCCATTCAGTGAGGCACGCAGGGCGCTGTCGGCTACCAGCGTTTCGCCGAACCACTGCCCGGCGCTGGCGATGCGCTGCTTCACGCGGGAATCATCTGCGTTAATGTCGGTTTTCACCCACTGGCGCAGGTCTGCCCACAGTTCGCCAAGATAATGGTTGAAGGCTTCGTCTTCCTTCAGATAGCTTTTCATGCTTTCGGCCCGCGCGGCCATCTCAGGATCGTGTTTGAGCTTATCGATGAGCTTAAACGTAGCGCGATCGAACGCGTGGCGGATCTGATGCGCCCGATCGTGGCTGATGTCATCCAGCAAGGAGTTAACGGCATCCGACACCAGCTCGGCGCTGTGCTCGCCCAGCCATTCGGTCGGCAGGATCTTTGCTTTCAGCGGATGTTCGGTTTCCAGCCAGTGCACTACCTGTCTGGCGATAAACACCCGTGAACTGTCGCGCTGGAGCAGGGCGATAAGTTGGGCGATCAGCGTATCGAGCAGCACCTGATGGCGATTGTTTTTGGTCATGCTTTCTAGCATCAGCGCGCTGGTTCCGGAGAGATCGACCTTGTCGATGGCCTTGTGCACCGCCCGCTTGATCAGCCGCTGAATGCGGGCGTCGTCGGTCAGTTCGAGAAAACCGCTCATGATCTGCAGCAGATGCTGGCCGATGCGCTGGGCGTTTTCCGGCTGGCTGAACCAGTTGCCGATCAACAGCGCCGGTTCATGGCGGCGGATCAGGGCTATCAGCGACTGGGTATCGAGGAATTTTTCTTGTACAAACTGACCAAGATTTTCGCCGATTCGGTCTTTATTACGCGGGATAATCGCCGTATGGCGCGAGATAAACGGGATCGGCACCCGACGAAAAAGCGCTACCACGGCGAACCAGTCCGCCAGCGCGCCGACCATCGCCGCTTCAGCAATCGCTTTGATCCCGAGTACCCAGAAGTTGGGCGGCAAAAACAGCGTGATGACGAACGTCGCGGCAGCGATCAGCAGCAGAGAGAGCGCCAGGCGCTTGGCACGTTTGAGTTCAGCAATTTTATTCATAGGCTTAAGGATAGAGCCAGACGGGGGGATCGCGCAAAAATTGTGGCGCGTCTCCCATTTTCAGGTGGTAAGCGTTTATCCTGGGATCCAGTTATCCCACGCCGGTAAGGGACCAAGTTCTGCGACCAGAAAATCGATAAACGAACGCACCTTCGGATTGCTGTACTTACTGGGAAAATAGAGCGCATACAGGGCATGAGTTTCACAGGTGATGGTGCCGTCGAGCATCAGCGGTGTTATCTCTTCTTTTTGAATATGATCGCCAATCAGATAAGTGGGCAAATACGCCACCCCCTGATCTTCTAGCACCGACTTCAACAGCACCAGACTGCTGTTGGCCTGGATCGGCATATGCAGTTTCAACTGATGCAGTCGATCCTGTTCATCTGCCACCTTCAGTACCGGCGTGAGGCCCGGGTAAACCAGGCAATCATGATCCACCAGATCGCTGCGACGCTGGGGCATACCTTTTTTGGCAAGGTAGCCGGGTGAGGCACAGTACGCCCAGCGAACAGGCACCAGCTTGCGCATCGCATAGTTTTGCGGCGGCGCGGTGGAAATTCGCAGGGCAATGTCGAAATCCGTTTCGTTCAGATTGACGAAGTTATCGTTGAGATCGATATACAGATTCACATCCGGGAACTGGGAGCGATATTTATCCACCAGGTTCACCAGCCGGGAATAACCAAACGCAATGGAGCAGGTTATGCGTAATTCACCCTGCGGGCTGTGGTAATAACCGGAGGTGGTATTCAGCGTTTCATCGAATTCTTTCAACAGCTTATTAGCGCGGTTGAAGAGATATTGCCCGGCGTCGGTCAGGGTAATACTGCGGGTGGTGCGTTTAATTAATGTCGTGCCTAACGTATCTTCCATCGCTGCCAGGCTTTTGCTGACCGCAGACGGCGAGACGTTGAGCTGCGCCGCGGCTTCTGACAATCCTCCGCAGTCGACGATTTTAGTAAAAAACTCCAGATGCTTGAGTGAAATCGGCGTACTCATAATTTCCTTAAATTCACAAGTGATTTGCAAAAACGGTACGAATAGGCCGTTACATTCGCCTTTTAAACATGCAACTATTGAATCACAGGAAACAACTTGCTGGCAAAATGAAAAAATAACAACTTAGGTGAGTTACGTCACAAAATAAAAGGAGGCGAAACGGAAACTCATCACATTGTGAATTTAATCTCATTAATTATTATTCTAAAGGTACCGATTATGTGGTCACGACTCGAACCCTACAGATCGTCGATTATTTTATTAGTTGCTCTGGTGATTGGCGGCTTATTAGGTATTTATGCCCCATCGTTTGCAGGTAAACTCCAGCCGATAGGTCAGATATTCCTGAACCTGTTATTTATGATTATTGTGCCACTGGTGGGGATCAGCGTCATGTCTTCCATCGCCAGTATGACCGACCTGAAAAGGTTGGGACGTATTATGGCGATTATCTTCATTGTTTCGATCGCAATGGCCTTTATTCCTGCGGCGGGGATCGTCGCGCTGGCGCTATGGTATAACCCGGCACAGGGCGTCACTATCGATCTCTCGCAGTCGGTGCAGGCGGGCAGCGGCAAGATGGATTTTGTCAGCATGATCACCACCAGCGACTTTATCGGACTGTTTTCTAAGTCCAATATTCTGGCGCTGATCGTAATGGCGATCATCGCCGGTGTGGCGATTGGGCAATCGGATCAGGCGGGTAAACGCATTGCGTCGCTGCTGGAAGATGCCAATACCGTGATCATGAAGATCGTCTCGATCATTATGAAGGTGGCACCGGTTGGTCTGGGCTGCTATTTCGCGGCCACCATGGCCAGTCAGGACTCTGCACTACTGTTAACCTTTGCCCGCGCTATCGGCCTGTTTATGGTTGCTACGCTGGTCTACTTCGTTTTTGGCTCGATTCTCTATTCGTATATTGGCGGCGGTATTCCGGCGGTCAAAGCCTTCTGGCGAAACGCGATTGAACCTTCAGCCACCGCGCTGGGGACCTGCTCTTCACTGGGAACGCTACCTGTAACCCTGCGCGCCGGTAAGGCGATGGGGATTAACCCGGAAATCGTTGATGTGTCCATTCCGCTACTGGTTAACCTGAACAAGGGCGGTGTGGCGATGATTGCCGCGCTGAAAATCGTCTTTATCTATTCCGTGCTGGGCATGGAATTCACTACCGAAACCTTCTTCCTGACGATGCTGATTGCGGTGCTCTCCGCCATTATCGTTGGCGGCGTGCCGGGCGGGGCGTTCCTCGGTGAAATCTTTATCGTCACCACGCTGGGCCTGCCAATGGAAGCGATTCCGATGCTGGTGGTGCTGGGCACCATTACCGATGCGCCAGCCACGCTGATTAACGTTATCCATGATTTGAATGCGGCGCAGATTGTTGAACGGTTCGCAGGAAAAAAGCAGACCAACACTGAAATAAACTCTACTGCTGCGGTGGTATAGGTTTCACACGGATTAAGAACAGGAGATGTTATGAAAGACGCAATGAAGCTTGAGACGCAACTGGTTGTTGCTGGTCGTGACAAACGCTACACCCAGGGAGCGGTGAATCCGGTTATCCAACGTGCCTCTTCACTGGTGTTTGATACCGTGAAGGACAAGAAATTTGCCACCGCCAATCGTGCGAACGGCGAGCTGTTTTACGGTCGTCGCGGGACTTACACCCACTTTGCTTTCCAGAAGGCCATGAGCGAACTGGAAGGCGGCGTTGGCTGCGCGCTGTACCCGTGCGGCGCGGCGGCGGTGACTAATGCGATTCTGGCGTTTGTCCAAAGCGGCGATCATATCCTGATGACCGGCGCGGCCTATGAACCAACTCAGGATTTTTGCAATAAGATCCTGAGTAAATTCAATGTGGAAACAACGTATTACGATCCGCTGATTGGTGCAGGTATCGTCGATCTTCTGCGTCCGGAAACGAAGGTTGTATTCCTTGAGTCACCAAGTTCTATCACCATGGAAGTCCAGGACGTGCCGGGGATGGTGAAGGCTATCCGCGCGGTGAATCCGGAGATTGTCATTATGATCGACAACACCTGGGCGGCGGGCGTACTGTTCAAAGCGCTGGATTATGGCGTGGATATTTCTATTCAGGCGGGAACGAAGTACACCATCGGTCATTCGGACGGCATGCTGGGCACGGCGGTGTCTAACGCCCGTTGTTGGGATCGTCTGCGCGAGAACTCCTACCTGATGGGGCAAACGCTGGATGCCGATACCGCCTACAACGGCAGCCGCGGATTGCGCACCCTGGCGGTACGCCTTAAGCAGCATCAGGAGAGCAGTATCCATATTGCCCGCTGGTTGTCGGCAAGACCGGAAGTGGCGCGGGTGAATCATCCGGCATTACCGGAGTGTCCCGGCCATGAGTATTTTCAGCGTGATTTTACCGGAAGCTCAGGCCTGTTCTCATTTGTGCTGAAAAAGAGACTGGCCGACGAACAGATGGCGAATTTCCTCGATAATTTCTCGCTGTTCCATATGGCCTATTCGTGGGGTGGATTTGAGTCGCTCATTCTGGCGAACCAGCCGGAAGAGCTGAACAGCATCCGACCGGCTGGAGAGGTGGATTTCAGCGGCACGCTGGTCAGGGTGCATATTGGCCTGGAGGATATTGGCGACCTGATTGCCGATCTCGAAGCGGGATTTGCACGCATTGCGTAAGGTGATGTGATTAGTGCCGGATATGGCGCAAGCGCCTTCTCCGGCCTACATAGTTGTCGTAGGCCGGATAAGCGGGCAGGTTAGTTTTCAGTGGCTAACGTCGTTGCCTCATGCTGGCGCACCCGTTTGAGCAAGGCTGCCAGCGTGAACACGACAGCGATCCCCGCCACAACCGCCAGCAGATGAAACGAAATCCTGCCGCCGTTAAACCATAGCCAGCGTCCAATTTCTACAGAAACCGCCATCACCGTCAGGATCACCATATTCAGCGACGCGGAAACCGTGCCCTTCGGTAAGTTGTTGGAAAACAGCGTAAAGCGGAACAGCGTCGGGAAGATCATTCCAATGCCAAACGCATACAGGCTCGTTCCCAGCACTGACCACAGCCAGACGTGCGGCCACAGCAAATTACCCGCGATCAGCACCGCTAACCCGCTCAGTTGAACAGGCACGGCGCGCCAGATAAAACTGGGTTGGGTTGGATCCTTCACAAAACGAACCACCACCATATTGGCGACGATCACCGCGCCAAATACCGGCGCCTGCGCCCAGGCAAACTGCGATGTGGTCATGCCGCCCGCATCAATCAGGATCACTGGTGAGACCGCCACCCAGCTCATCATCGGGATATAGCTTAGCGATAGCGTGGCTGCGCCAAACAGGAATACCCGGTTGCGGAAAACGTCGCGGAAATCGCGCAGTACGCCACGCGCGCTAAACGGCACCGTGCCGCGCTGGACGGTTTCTGGCATGGCTAACGCTAACCCAATCAGGGCGATAAACCCCATGACGGCAATAATGGCAAACAGAAACTTCCAGTGGACAAAGTGCATCAGCGCTGCTCCGGAGAGCGGGCCAATAACCGGAGCAACCAGTACAATAGAGGTGATTACCGCCATCAGTTTGATGGCCTTCGTTTGCCCAAACGCCTCCTGCACCGTGACGTAGCCTACGGTTGCGATAAAGCAGATGCTGGTGCCCTGCACAAATCGGGCAACCAGAAATTGCGTCATTGAGGTGGTGAACAGCGTGGCCGCGCAGGCGAGCGTAAAGATGAACGCCCCCGCGATCAGCACCGGCCGGCGGCCAATCCGGTCGGAAAGCGGGCCTAACAACCATTGCAGCGCCATGCCGCCTGCCAGATAAAGGCTCACCGCAGCCGGTGCCAGGCTGACATCGGCGTTGAAATCGCGCACGACATTAATGATGCCGGGCTGGATCAGGTCCGTCGACAGATAGGCGGCGAAGTCATATAAAATCAACGCGATGGGGAAAAATAGCGTCGTGGCGCGTTGGGAGAAAAACGCGAGAATCCGTTGCATAAAACAGCTCCTTGTCGGGAGAAAACCCTCAACGGGAATAGCGAAATTCAATACCGTCTTTGAGACGTCAGGCCGATGACAGAAAAAAGCAGACTGCAAATGTACTGAATTTCATGTAATCAAAAACGCTGCCCGCGCGAGGCGCAAACAGGAGAAACGTTTTCAGACCCGGGTCAGAAAACGTAACGATTACAGGTAACAATCAGCACATCGCACCTCGGGAATAATTGGTTGAATGGATAATAGCCACCCAAAGTGTAATGCGAACTGGATATTAATTAAACGGGTTTATCCGCTTTATTTGCAGAAATTCGTCACGCTTATCAGAAAGTGACGCTCTGCAGAAAACGCAGCGCGATCGCACCGCCGAAGACGATCAGTACGCCCCCGGCGATGCGTTCGATCCACACGATCCCCAAGGTTAACCACCGCTGGATCTGCGGCAAGCCGATGAACATCACAATCAGCAGATCCCATAACAGCACCACGCTGGTCATCCAGATCCCGCTCACTGCTTGTTGCAGCAGCGTTACCGATGGGCCGAGCAGGGCGGTCATCAGCGCCAGATAAAACAGCGCATTTTTTGGGTTAAGCAGTGACGAACCTAGCCCCAGCAGCAGCTGTTTACCAAATCCCGGGCAGGCAGACAGGGCGTCTGCTCCGGTCAGAGCTTGCGGGCGGCTGCGTATCAGCAGGCTGCCTATCCACAATAAATAGAGCGCGCCCAGCAGCTCAATAACCGTAAACAGCAGGGGAAGCTGGCGCAGGATCCCCCAACCGATAATTGCCAGCAGGATATATAGCCCATTGCCGACGGCGATACCCACACACAGCCCGGCGCTGCCGCGCATCCGGTAACGGGCGGCGTAACCGACCAGTAAAAAAAAGTCCGGTCCTGGGCTGAGCAATGCGACAAAATGCGCCAGCACCAGCGCGGGGAAAGCAGAAGGAAAAAGTTCAGTAAGCAACGACATAGCGACCTCAGACAATGAATCTGAGAGAACTGTACGCCTGGCGCAGCGCTAATTATTGTCTGATATTGATCGTCCCAACGCGTACTGGCGCGGCGTGGCTGCGGTGTAGCGGACAAAGGTGCGATGGAAATGGCTCTGGTCGGCAAACCCGCTCTGATAGCCGACATCGGCAATCTCATCCCCGGCACGAAGCCGCTGGCGGGCATAGTCAACCCGCAAGATGTTCAGATAACTTGCCGGTGTGAGTCCGGTGTCCTGCTTAAAGGTACGGATCAGCGTTTCTTTACGCATGCTGCACTCTTGCGCCAAATCGCCCAGCGAGGGCGGAGCCTGCAGGTTGGTCTGCAACCGCTCGCGCAGATACTGGCTGGCGGCGCTTAGGTTTTCCGGTGCTACCGACTGCAATGGCAGCGAGCGCAGCAATGCTTGTGCGGCATCCGTTACCCGCGTCGTTTGCCGTTGCTGCATAAGTGCCACAAGATCCAAATAGCGCTGGAATAATTGCGGATCGCGGATAACGGGATCGCGCGAACAAAGCAGTTGGTTGTTGTTCTGCGCAGGAAGACTAGCAAGACACCACTGGGTATCAAGATAAAGCATGTGATAGCTGCGAAACTGCCCGTTAACGGGGTTGCAGCTGTGGGGTGCCAGTGGCGGGATCACAATCAGATCGCCCACTTTCAGACGGTATTCCTTGCCATTGCACTGGCAGCATGTTTCCCCCTCAAGAATTGCCCCGATTGAGAGCTGAGAGTGGTGATGTCGTTTATAGGCCTGCTGGCTTTGCCAGGTGCTGCGCAGCTCCAGCCACGGGAGCTGTTCATCACGCCAGAACGACTGTGGAATATCCCGGGTGTATGTCATATCGCGTCCTCCCTGAAAGTGATGATTTGTTATAGCACAGGCTGCGCGGTCAAAAAGCGGGAATGCGTATTGAGATAGCGATTCTGCGTGACGGGTTCCAGACAAATGCAGACGTTACATAGGGACGTATTTATCCCGGAAATCGCCTCGCAAAGAGAGATGGCTGGCTCTGCGCAATCGCCAGCCCGGTAGCACCGGGCGGTCTGATTTACTCCATTGCCGCCTTTACTGCTTCCCCGAGCTTTTGCATCACTTCCTGATGCTTCTCGTTGGGCGGCAACGCGCAGTTGATGCGCACACAGTTACGATACTTTCCGGATGCGGAGAACAGCGATCCCGGGGCGACCTTTATTTTCAACCGACAGAGCTGTTTAGCAACGCAGACCATATCGACCTGCTGCGGCAATTCTACCCACAGCATAAAGCCACCTTTTGGTCGGGTGACGCAGATCCCGCAGGGGAAGTACTCCCGTACCCAGCAGGTGTAGATCTCCATATTGCGCTGATAAATCTGGCGCATGCGTCGGATATGACGATGGTAATGCCCCTCGCGCACGAAGGTGGCGGCCGCCAGTTGCGTGGCAGGAACGTTGGTGCCAATGACGGCGTACTTCATGTGCAGCAGTTTGTTGTAATAGCGACCGGGAACCACCCAACCGACGCGCAGACCGGGGGCGACGGATTTTGTAAACGAACTGCAGAGTATTACACGGCCGTCGCTGTCCCAGGAGTGGATAGTGCGCGGGCGCGGATACTCTGTGGCCAGCTCGCCATACACATCGTCTTCAAAAATAACAATATCGTGACGCTGGGCGAGGGCGAGCACCGCCCGCTTACGCGTATCCGGCATAATGAATCCGAGAGGGTTGTTGCAGTTGGGAACCAGCAGCACGCCTTTGATCGGCCACTGATCCAGCGCCAGCTCCAGCGCTTCAATGCTGATCCCGGTGTCAGGATCGGTTGGGATCTCAATCACCTTGATCCCTAAGCCGCGCAGTAGCTGCATCGTGCCGTAGTAGGCCGGTGATTCAACGGCGACAATATCTCCGGGCTGGCAGACCGTCAGCAACGCCAGCGACATTCCGCTCTGACTGCCGCTGGTGATCACAATATCATCTGCATTAACCACCGAACCGCTGTCCAGCATCAGGCGCGCAATCTGACTGCGCAGTTCACGGCACCCGGAGATTTCATCGTAGCCCAAAATCGCTTTCAGATTATGCTGCGCCACGCGGCTTAACTCGCGCCAGAGCGGCTTCAGGCTGGGTTGATTGATATCGGGCACGCCACTGCTGAAAGGCGTGATGGATTTGTCCGCGTTGCCTTTCAGCATATCCAGCACCTGATCCCACTGGGTTATCTCCACTGGACGCTGGACCGGTCGCGACATCAGCGGCACCGGAGGCTGCGCTTTTTGCGGCGCGACAAAGTAGCCGGAACGTGGCTGGGGGGTGATCAACTGACGCTGTTCCAGCGTCTGATACGCCTGCTGAACGGTGCTGATGCTGACCCCGTGCTCCTGGCTCAGGCTGCGTACCGAAGGCAGTTTTTCGCCATGGCGATACAGCCCTTGCTCAATGCGTTCGGCCAGCAGATTGGCCAGATGTTGGTAACGGGTCATGCTGTATCCCTCATGGGTACCATACAGATTAAAAAACCAGTACAGATTGGCGTAGTTAATGCGATGCAGAATCCTTTTTAACCAATCTGTATGTTAAAGAAAAGTACTTTGTGAGTCTGTATTGTGCCTGGCCAAATCCGTGAAGATAAAGCCTCTGGCAAGACGGGGAGGCAAGGTATGGAATTTCACGAAAATAAAGCAAAGCAGCCGTTTATTGGATTTGTGCAGATCTGGCAGGTGATAAAACGCTGGCATTTGCGGGCGCAAACGCGGCGCTTATTGCAGCAGATGAGCGACGAGCGGTTGCGGGATGTCGGGCTGCGACGCGATCAGGTGGAGTGATTTTTCTTCACCAACAAAGGCCGGGGGCTACCACCCGGCCTCTTTTTCATTCATGGTATTTATCAATTCATGCTTCTGATTAGTCTGTTTCTTGATACTTACCCTGATAAGTATTATTTTCTTCTCAGCGATGAGGGGAAGAAAACATGACTGAAGATGAACGGTTTGCCCGCCGCCCGATGGGGATGCGCATGGCAATGGTGGTGCGCCAGTGGCGGGCCATTATTGATGCAGCCATTACCGACACTGGCCTGACGCAGTCAAGCTGGACGGTACTGATGCAGCTGTATCAACTGGGAGACAACGTCTCGGTCAGTGAACTGGCAGAGGTGCAGGGTATTGAACTGCCGCCGCTGATGCGCACCCTCTCACAGCTGGAAAAGCACGGCTATCTGCTGCGTTCCACATCGCCTTATGACAAACGCATTCGCCTGCTCACGCTGACCGCGCAAGGCCGCGCAAGGCTGGAAGAACTCAACCGGGTGATAGAGACATACCAACATCGCGTCACATGTACCATCCCCGAAGCGGAGCTTGCCGCCTTCAGCTCGACCTTAAATCAACTCGCCTGCAATTTGCGGACAATCCGCGAAGAAGACAATCAACACTAAAAAACTATGATGACCCCAGAACAAAAATTTGCCCGTTGGGTAAGGGTGAGTATTGCCGCTTTCCTGGTCATATTCGCCTGGTTTATCGTTGCCGATATCTGGATCCCGCTGACACCGGACTCCACGGTGATGCGTGTGGTAACGCCTGTTTCCTCACGTGTATCCGGCTACGTCTCGCAGGTGCATGTACATAACAATAGCCAGGTGAAAAAGGGCGATTTGCTGTACGAACTGGATCCGACGCCGTTTATCAATAAGGTCGAGGCTGCGCAAATCGCCCTTGAGCAGGCAAAGCTGAGCAACCAACAGCTGGATGCGCAGATCGCCTCTGCGCGTGCAAACCTGCGCACCGCGCAATTCAACGCCCGGAACGACAAGACCACCTTTGACCGCTACCAGCGCCTGAGCGCCATGCAGAACGTGTCGCAAGCCGATCTCGACAAGGTGCGCACCGCCTGGCAAACCAGCGAGCAGTCGGTGTCGGCGCTCAATGCCAGTATTCAGAACCTGCTGATCCAGCGCGGCGAGCGCGATGAAAACCGCAATGTGACGCTGCAAAAATACCGTAATGCGCTGGAAGAGGCGCAACTGAACCTCGGCTGGAGCAAAGTGTATGCACAGACCGACGGTACGGTGAGCAATCTCCAGCTTAGTCCCGGACTTTACGCCACTGCCGCCACGCCATTGCTGGCGTTGGTCAGCCACCAGACCGACATTGTGGCTGACTTTCGCGAGAAAAGCCTGCGCCACACCCGGGTGGATACCGATGCCGCCGTGGTGTTCGACGCCATGCCGGGCAAAGTTTTCTCTGCCCGCGTCACCAGCAGCGATGCCGGTATTCTGGCGGGCCAGGAGCAGGTTAACGGCCAGCTGTCGCAACCGGAACAGTCCACCCGCTGGGTGCGCGATGCCCAGCGTATGCGTATTCACGTCGCGCTGAACGAACCGCTCGACACGCCGTTGCCGACCGGGGCACGCGCCACGGTGCAGTTGTATAACAGCGAAGGGATGTTCGCCCGCACCTTTGCCGGAGCGCAGATCCATCTCGTTAGCTGGCTGCATTATGTCTATTAACACCCTGGCTCACGTCTTTACGCCGCACGGGAATATTGTCTACACCGCCAATGATTTTCGCCAGACTCTGCGTATCTCGGTTGCCGGGACAATCGCGCTGAGTATCTCGACCTTTTATAACGTGCAGTACGGCGTGTTTTTTGTGGTTTATCCGCTGATGCTGTTGTCGCTGGTGCCGGTGTTCAACCGCCATGTGGCCAAACAGTTTGTGTTCAGCGCGGCGGTGAACTGCGTCGAAATGGTACTGATTGTCGGCTATTTCTCACAATGGCCGCTGATTATGACGCTGGTGGTTTTTGGTCTGTACGTGATGCGTTTTCGGTTGATGAGCAAAGGACCGCTGTTTCTGTTCGGCTCAATGGGCGTGGTGTGCCAGAGCACGATGCTCAATTTTATGAGCTATCCCACCACCAACTGGCATACGCTGATGTTCTCCAATATGGAAGCCTGCGTCATGGCGGTGGCGCTGAGTGCGTTGCTGCATTATCTGATCCCGGACGTGGAGCCCCGGCAGCCGCCGCCGCGCATTGAGAAAGATGACGCCCGGGTTCGCCACGAATCGCTGCTTTCCGGTTCGGTGGCGACAATGATTTTTGTGGTCTTTCAGGTTTGTGACCTGAGCGATTCGCTGTCGGCGCTGATGGCGGGCATTTTGATCCTCTTTCCAATGCATTATCGCGGCGCGGTGTTGAGCTCTCTCTGGCGTGTGGTCGGCGTGGTGCTGGCTTGTCTGTACATTCTGCTGGTGCAACTGCTGGTGTATGATTTCAGCAACCATATGCTGCTGATGATGCCGCTGATTGGCCTCGGGCTGGCGTTCAGCGCCCGCCTGCATGTAATGGAAAAAGTCGGTGCGGGCGTGGGTTTTGCCAGTATCACCACCATCGGCATTATGTTCGGCCAGAACCTGCATCCGGACAGCGATCTGGTGTTCAGCGATCTCTACCGCATCACCTCCGTTACCGTTGCGCTGCTGGCCACGCTCACCCTGGTATTTCTGGTGCACCGGATATTGAACTGCTTTGCGGCGACACGATTTGTGGTGGAGTGAAACATTACGTTTTAGGAGAGGGAGCGTCTCTCTCCATATTTTAAATAATACCTAAGCGGAATTAGAGGTAAGTGAGAAAATCAATTATAAATTAAATTCTGTTGGATGGTAATAAATTATCAGGAAAATTGAATTTTTCCATCTGTATATGATTTTCTGGTTTATTTTCTGTAAGAATACATGATGTCGTATCCATTGAGCCAATCGGTGTATCGAAAAAAGGAATCATTCGAGAACGAGTGTATTTTTTAATTTCGCTCATTGTTTCTTGTGAGCAAATAAAAGCATAATCTTTGTTTTGAAATAGTGAATAGCCTTGCAACCATATTTGCCCATTGCTAGTGGTTTTTTTTATCCCTTTGTAATTATCTAACCAACTATCAGGGAAATCACCAGGGTTTATTTTAATCCAATGGTAATTATTATCACGCAAGCCTGCATAACTCATGCTGTAGTCATTGAGCTTTATAAATATACCACTAGCAAACATTGTTGTTGAATATACCAAGACTGAAACGCTAAATAATGCAATCATAACAATTTCTTTTATTTTTATTTTCTTTCCTTTAGTTATATACCAAACGACCGTTCCAATTGGTGTATATACTACTATTAGTCCAATTAGGAGTGTGAATATTCTTTCCGGGCGTTCATATTGCTGTAAAGACATATTATTGTATAATATGCTAAATATGAAAATCATAATGAAATTAATTAACAATGCAGTACAAAAGATAGTGAGGGAATTTTTTTCTGTTGGTATTGTTTTGAGATATATGATATAGCAACAGTAGAGCATTATGCAATAAATCGTCAATGGAATGGCAATGTCTCCAGGGACGCAACTTAACACTGCGAGAATAATGCTTAAAAATAATGAATGAAAAAATAGTCGCTTTACTAAATAATCAATTTTATTGGCTTTTGTAGACCATGTAAATATAATTGAAGGTATGGATAAAAGAATGCCCCATTTGGTTAATATTAAACATATTGAGGCGAATACAGCGAGTAAGGTTGAAGGTGTTGATAGCGCAGAAGTAAGTAAACCAAGTTGGTTTATTCTACTTAAATAAATCCAAATACTAAAGAATCCGATCACCGCAAATAACATGCTTAGTTGCACGAGGTCAGTTATGAAAAATTTAAACTGTGGTCGAATTATTGAATATTTTTTGGTTTTCCTAAATCTGAAATGTATTCTTTCCATTTTACACACCCACAATATAATAAAATGCGGTGTAGAATATTAACACCGCTCTTGAATTCTACTTCTTCAACCCCGCAAACGCCGCTCTGATCTCGTCTTCCGGCAGGTTAATACCGATAAACACCAGTTGGCTGTACGGTTGTTCGTCGCCCCACGGGCGGTCCCAGTCGGCGCTGTACAGGCGCTGGACGCCCTGGAACAGCAGGCGGTTTGGTTCGCCTTCAATCCACAGCATACCTTTGTAGCGCAGCAGTTTCTCGGCAGATTCCAGCAGCAGGTTTTCCATCACCCGGGATACGTCGCTGATGTTCACCGGGTAATCCAGTTCGACGACGATCGAGGAGATATCGTTCTGCTTGTCGGCGATAAAGTGGAAACGCGGTTTGGCGCTGACCACGTTCTCTTCCAGCATGAAACCGTTGGTGTCGAACAGCAGCGAGAGATCGATATCGCCATGCGTGACGGTATACACCGGGGCGCGGGCGTTGATGCGCGCCAGGCGCTCTCGCAGTTTTTCGCTTTCGCCTGCCACGTCGGTTTTGGTCAGCAGGATGCGGTCGGCGTAGCCCACCTGCGACTGAGCGATGGTGAACTGGTTCATCTGTTCGTCGGCATGTACCGCATCAACCAGAGCAATTACGCCGTCCAGCAGGTAGCGTTCGCAAATGACTTCGTGGGAGAAAAAGGTCTGAATAATCGGGCCAGGATCGGCCATGCCAGTGCACTCAATCACCAGACGGTCGAAATTGATCGCGCCTTTGTCGAGGTTGTCGAGCAGATCGAGCAACGCGTCTTCCAGTTCGCTCGAACGGGTGCAGCAGATGCAGCCGTTGGTCAGGGTTTTGATCTGTGTTGCGCGATCGCCAATCAGCTGATCGTCCACCGAGACTTCGCCGAATTCGTTTTCGATAACGGCAATCTTGTAACCGTGCTGCTCGTTAAGAATATGGCGCAGCAGGGTGGTTTTACCCGCGCCAAGAAAACCGGTGAGTAGGGTAACTGCAATCGGGGTCATTCACTTCTCCTTCTAACAGCAACTGCTTCCGCCGCTACCGTAGCGGGCTTCCTGGCGCTCGCGGAAGAATTCTTCGTAGGTCATGTACGGCTTATCGGGATGGTTGGTCTTCATGTGCTCGACGTAGTTGTCGTAGTCCGGAATGCCAATCAGCATCTTTGCCGCCTGACCGAGATACTTTTTTGCCTGACCTAAAGTACCAAACATAAAACGCCCCGGATATATGTTGAGCTCGTAGATGCAGGCTATTTCACTTGCCATTTTGACCGCGGGCAGTGCTCGCAATCCTCACGTACAGCGTGTACGCTCCGGTTGCTGCGCGCTGTCCGCGGCCAAACTGACTGCGCCAATTACGCCTGCGGTACTAAGTGATGTAGGCCGGGAGCGCAGCGCGCCACCCGGCTTCAGGTTAGTGATGTGAAGAGGTTTTCACGCCGCCTTCTGGCACCGGTACATACGGTGTTTCTTTATCAGAGCGACCGTTGATGGTGCGGGCTTTCTGCCAGGTACGGAACCCGTAGAAAATGATGCTGTACACTACCACCAGGAACAGAATACTCAGGCCTGCGTTGGTGTAGTTGTTGATGACAATATGGTTCATATTGGCAATCTGCTGTGCGGTCAGTTCGCCGCCGTTAGCAATCTTCTCTTTGTACTGATTCGCCATAAAGAAGAAGCCTTCCATCTGCGGGTTGGTACTGAACAGTTTCAGACCCAGCGCCCAGGTGGTGCAGATCAGCAGCCATACTGCCGGAACAACGGTAACCCAGATGTATTTGGTGCGCTGCATTTTAACCAGTACCACGGTGCCCAGAACCAGCGCCACGGCAGCCAGCATCTGGTTAGAGATACCGAACAGCGGCCACAGGCTCTTCACGCCGCCCAGCGGGTCAACCACGCCTTGATACAGCAGGTAACCCCACAGACCTACGCAGCCCGCAGTACCCACGACGCCAGCAACCAGGGAGTCGGTTTTCTTCAGGAATGGGACGAAGTTACCCAGTAAATCCTGCAGCATAAAGCGGCCAGAACGGGTACCTGCATCCAGTGCGGTCAGGATGAACAGTGCTTCGAACAGGATACCGAAGTGGTACCAGAAGCCCATGTCAGCCATCGGCAGCACTTTGTGGAACACGTGGGCGATACCTACGGCCAGCGTCGGTGCGCCACCTGCGCGGTTCAGAACGGACGGCTCACCGATGTCTTTCGCGGTTTGCAGGATCTGCTCAGGCGAAATCACGAAGCCCCAGGAACTGACGGTTGCCGCCGCGTGTGCGGTGACGTCTTTCAACTGCGCCATAATCAGCGGCGCGTTCTCGCCACCCATTTCATGCAGGTTCGGCATGGTGATGCCAAGGCCCGCAGGCGGGGTGTTCATTGCGAAGTACAGACCCGGTTCGATGATGGACGCAGCAACCAGCGCCATAATCGCCACGAAGGATTCCATCAGCATCGCGCCGTAACCAATGAAACGCGCGTCGGTTTCACAGGCCAGCAGCTTCGGTGTAGTACCTGAAGCGATCAGCGCGTGGAAGCCAGATACCGCACCACACGCGATGGTGATGAACAGGAACGGGAACAGTGCGCCTTTCCACAGCGGGCCAGTACCATCAACGTACTGGGTCATCGCCGGCATTTTCAGTTCCGGGTTGAGGATAACAATCCCCACCGCCAGACCGACGATAACGCCGATTTTCAGGAAGGTCGCCAGATAGTCGCGCGGGGCGAGGATCAGCCATACCGGCAGCAGCGCAGAGATAAACGCGTAACCGATCAGGGTAAAGGTAATGGTGGTGTCTTTAAAGGTCAGCGCCGGGCCCCAGTACGGGTCGTGCGCAATCACGCCGCCGAAGTAGATGGAGGCAACCAGCAACACAATACCAATCACCGACACTTCGCCCACGCGTCCTGGGCGCAGGAATCGCATGTAGATCCCCATGAACAGCGCGATAGGTACGGTTGAGCAGACGGTGAACACACCCCACGGGCTTTCAGCCAGTGCTTTCACCACGATCAACGCCAGTACTGCGAGGATGATGATCATGATTAAGAAGCAGCCAAACAGCGCAATGGTTCCCGGCACCGGGCCCATCTCTTCTTTGATCATCTCACCCAGAGAGGCGCCGTTACGGCGAGAAGAGATAAACAGCACCATGAAGTCCTGCACCGCACCGGCCAACACTACGCCAGCCAGCAGCCACAGCGTACCGGGCAGGTAGCCCATCTGCGCGGCCAGTACCGGCCCAACCAGCGGACCCGCACCGGCGATAGCGGCAAAGTGGTGACCAAACAATACGTTACGGTTGGTTGGAACGTAGTTCAGACCATCATTGTTGATGACCGCCGGCGTGGCGCGCGTCGGGTCAAGTTTCATCACCTTTTGGGCGATGTAGAGACTGTAGTAACGATAGGCCACCAGATAAACGGAGACAGAGGCGACCACGATCCACAGGGCGCTGATGTGTTCACCCCGACGTAATGCCACTACCGAGAGGCAGAATGCACCGATGATTCCGAGAATGACCCAGGGTATGTGCTTGAATATCTTTTTCGTATCCATAGTAAAACCTAATAATTGGCCGAGGCCGCTGGGGGGTTGATTGTGTGTTTGAGGAGATAAGTTGACTGCTATGTTGGGAGGATCTTGCCAGAGAGTTACGCGCGTAAAGTAAGGTAAATAAGTGAGTGGTTGTATGTCAGCTTAAGCGGTCCCAAGTGTCAGTGAGCGGTTCCTGGTGCCGGTGAGTGGGGATAATTATGTGATTGAGATCACTGATAAACGCCTTTAGATCCTGGGCTGACTGCGGGGATCGACGAATCGTCGATGCTGAGATCGATTCAGTTAGCACGAATTCCATAAAGTTTTCCCTTTCCAGGCCGAAAATTCTGACATCTGTCTAGCGGAAAGAGAAAACATGTTAAAACGAATGAAGATTGTTACCAGCTTACTGCTGGTATTGGCGCTATTTGGCGTTTTACAACTGGCCTCGGGCGGGTTGTTCTTTAACTCACTGAAGAATGACAAAGAGAACTTTACCGTTCTGCAAACCATTCGCCAGCAGCAGTCTGCGCTGAATGCCACCTGGGTTGAACTGCTGCAAACGCGAAACACCCTTAACCGGGCGGGTATTCGCTACATGATGGATCAGAACAATATCGGCAGCGGTGCGACCGTTGCTGAGCTGATGCAGGTAGCGAGCACGGCGCTGAAACTGACGGAAAAAAACTGGGCGGTCTATGAATCTCTCCCGCGTGACCCGCGTCAAAGTGAAGCCGCTTTCCAGGAGATCAACCGCACCTATGACATCTATCATGGTGCGCTGGCGGAGCTGATCCAACTGTTGGGTGAAGGGAAGATCAACGCATTCTTTGATCAACCGACGCAAAGCTATCAGGATGGTTTTGAGAAGCAGTATGTCAATTACATGCAGCAGAATGACCGCCTGTATGACATTGCGGTTGAAGATAACAACAGCTCTTACAGCCAGGCGATGTGGGTACTGGCGTGCGTGCTGATTACCGTGCTGGCGGCGATTGTTGCGGTCTGGTTCGGCATCAAACTTTCTCTTATCTCTCCGATGAACCGTCTGATTGACAGCATTCGCCATATCGCCAGCGGCGATCTGGTAAAGCGCATTGATGTAGAAGGGTCCAACGAGATTGGGCAACTGGCAGAAAGCCTGCGTCATATGCAGGGTGAACTGATGAACACCGTGGGTGATGTGCGTAATGGTGCTAACGCTATCTATAGCGGTGCCAGCGAGATTGCCATGGGTAACAACGATCTCTCTTCACGCACTGAGCAACAGGCGGCTTCTCTGGAAGAAACTGCGGCCAGCATGGAACAGCTGACGGCGACCGTGAAGCAGAACGCCGAAAACGCCCGTCAGGCCAGCCATCTGGCGCTGAGTGCCTCAGAAACGGCGCAGAAAGGCGGCAAAGTGGTGGATAACGTAGTGCAAACTATGCGTGATATCGCTTCCAGTTCGCAGAAAATCGCCGACATTATTAGTGTCATCGACGGCATTGCCTTCCAGACCAACATTCTGGCGCTCAACGCCGCGGTAGAAGCCGCACGTGCGGGCGAGCAGGGCCGTGGATTTGCGGTGGTTGCGGGTGAAGTACGTAACCTGGCCCAGCGTAGTGCGCAGGCCGCGCGCGAGATTAAGAGCCTGATTGAAGACTCGGTCAGCCGCGTGGATGTCGGTTCAACGCTGGTTGAAAGCGCCGGTGAAACCATGGATGAGATCGTCAATGCGGTGACCCGCGTGACCGATATCATGGGTGAAATCGCCTCCGCTTCTGACGAGCAGAGCCGCGGGATCGACCAGGTCGGTCTGGCCGTCGCCGAGATGGATCGCGTGACGCAGCAGAACGCCTCGCTGGTGGAAGAATCCGCAGCAGCAGCAGCAGCGCTGGAAGAACAGGCCAGCCGTTTGACTCAGGCCGTTGCGGTGTTCCGTATTCAGCATGACCAACAGCGCGCGCGTGACGTTGCGGCCGCTAAACCGGTTTCAACGGTCCAGCCGCGTAAAGCCGCGGTAGCGGATGCCGGGGATAACTGGGAAACGTTCTAAGACTGTGATGCCGGATGGCGCTGTCGCTTATCCGGCCTACGGGAAAGTTATGTCGACCCGATAAGGCGTAGCCGCCATCGGGCAATTAGCGCAACATCAGGCGCATGGCGCAGCGTGATTCATACGCCAGCCCATGCGCTGCTTCCTCTTCTCTTTTCTGGCGCAACTTTGCAGGAAGTGTCTCGTCAGCCAGCAGTTCAAAACCCAGTCGCGCGTACAATGGCGCATTCCACGGCACATCGCGGAAGGTGGTCAGCGTAAGCGACGTATAACCTTTTGCACGCGCCTGTTCGGCAACATAGTTAAGCAATCTGCGGCCAATGCCTTTTCCCTGCCACGCCTGATGCAGCGACAGTTCTGCAATAAACAGCGATGAATCCAGCGTTTCGGCGACTAAAAAGCCGACTGGATGCTCATCGGCCTGCGCCAGCCAGCTCAAGCCAGTGGCGGCAAATGCCTGATGCTGAGCAGCCGATATAATCTGGTCATCAGCAATCCACGCCAGTTCCGGGATCTGTAAAAAACGTTGCCCCGCAGATCGTTCGATGGCGGGAAGCGCGGCTGCGTCTGCCAGAGTAGTAGCGCGTAAGGTGATGTTCATACGAGGAGCATAACATGCCCGATAAGCACGGTGTTATCGGGCATCTGGAGGATTAATCTTTACGTGGATCGCTAATGGGCTGGCGCACCAGGAAGATGTAGGCGAGAGCGCCCACCATGGTGACGCAGCCGCAGATGATCAGCGCCAGACGGAAAGAGTTGGTGGTATCAACAATAAATCCGGTGACGATCGGGGCGAATGACGCGCAGATGAAGCTGGCGAAGTTCTGGATGCTTCCCACGGAGGCGGTCATGCGTGAAGCCACCGCAACATGGATCAGACCCCAACAGGACGTTCCGGCGAAGTGGATGCAGAACAGCGCCATGCCGATCAGTAACACCGCGGCCATCGACGTTGTGGCCTGCGGGACCACGAAGGTGAAGGCCGCAGAACAGAACATTCCGGCAATAATACAAATCTTACGGCTCTTAATCGGCGCCATACCGCCTTTCACCAGCCAGTCGGTGACAAAACCGTTGATCAACATGCCGGCTGCGCCAAACAGGAACGGGATCGCTGCCATTAATCCGGTGCTTTTTAAATCCAGGTTATAGGAGGTTTGCAGGTAGCCTGGCAGCCAGGCCAGATATAACCATGCGGTGTAGTTGATGCCGCTAAAGCCCAGCATCATGCCCCACATCGTGCGATTGCGAAACAGGCTGCGCCATTCGGCAAAGCTCAGGGGATCGCGACGGGCATTGACGCTACCGGCGTTCAGGTACGCCTGTTCGGTGGCGCTCAACTCAATTTGCTCGCGGTTGCGATACAGCATGTACCAGCCGATGGCGAGGAAAATGCCCAGCACGCCGATGGTAATAAACATCCAGCGCCAGCCCATTACCAGCATCATGGCAGCCAGAATCGGCGGGCTAATGGCTACACCGATGGTGGAAGCGGCGTTGAATAACCCCATCGGGCGACCGCGCTCTTTGATGTTAAACCAGTCGTTGATGACCTTTACGCCGCACGGGTTCATCGGCGCTTCGCCGATCCCCATCCCGATACGCACCAGCACAAACTGAGTGAAGCTGTGTACCATGCCGGACATCGCCTGAAACAGCGACCAGAAGAACATCCCCAGCCCAAGCATAATGCGCGGACCTTTGCGATCCAGCAGCGGGCCGCAGGGGAGCTGGGCAATACCGTAAGCGAGAGAAAAAACCGACAGCAGCACGCCGATTTGCGTGGCGCTCAGCCCCAGTTCTTCACGAATCGTTAAGTTAGCGACCGACAGAGAACTGCGGTCGAGATAATTAATTACCGCAGCAAGAAATAATAAAATCATTGCCGTGGTCTGAATACGTTTTATTCGGCTACTGCGTTGCACCATGCCTTCAGGCGGAACATTAATATCCGCAGATGACGACGTGCCAAACGAAGAACTCGGGTCGAGGGTAATATTATTTTTTTCCACGCCGGACTCCTGAACCTCAATAATTTATTATTCACACAGCCGGGCTGTGCAGTATTGAAAAAATACCAGTGATGAAACAATTTACTCATCACCGCTCACAAAATTTTTTAATGCAGTCGACTTAGCGTGAGCATAGGCAAGAGGTATTTTTCCGGCGTTTTTATTTTTATAAAATCGTGCTCCCGGTAATAGTTTGCTGTTTTTTATCGGTACTTAATGTGCTGCGCTATGACTTTGGTTGATGGAGCGAATCATCGATTGTTTGGCTGAATTCAAATGGTTACACAGCGCCAGGGTGGCATCCAGGTCGCTGCGGCAAATCAGTGCGCTGAGGATGGTCATATGCTCATCGATGGCAATGATATTGCGCTGCTTAAGGTCGCTTTCGTCCCATTGATAGTGGAAGTGGAAAATCACGGAGATGATTTCAAGTGATTGATTGAAAAATATATTATCGGCAGCAGAGAGCAGTAAAGCATGAAACTCGCGGTCTAACTGCGAGAACATACGAAAGCTGCTGCCGATGCTGTCGCGCAGGATCCGGTGGCGCTCGAGTAGCGTTTTCGCCTGCAGCCAGCGTGGGTCATCGTCGGGCAGATTGAGAAAATGCTGCAGGGAATGGGTTTCCAGCATTTCTCGCAGTTCAAACAGCTGCTCGGCGTAGGCCTGATCGAACTGCTTCATGCTCCACTGACCGCGTTTTTCGTTTTTTATCAGGTTGTAACGTTCGAATTTTAAAAGATATTCCCGTACCACTACCGGGCTTACCCCCGCGGCTCTGGCAAGCTGCAGTTCGGAGAAACTCTCGCCCGCGCGCAGCTGGCGCTGGTTGATCATGGTGAAAAACGCCTGCTCAAAAATCCGGTTTTGCTCGGTCATGGAGGCGGTGGTGCAGGCAAAACCGTCATCATGGTCAGGTTTACGCACGATGACATAGTGGCTACCGACCTGGGTCAGCACCCCGCACTCGCCTAAGTGGCTCAGCATATGGCGCACGGTGGTGCGGCTGATGTTGTACATCTCCGCCAGCGCACTTTGCGAAGGAAGTGGGGAAGGGATATGACCCTGCGCCATATCATCGATTATCTGGTTAATCACATTGTGGCGTAAGTTTTGTGAACGGCTCATGGCTTCTCCTTTTTGGCTATTAAAACCCGATTTAAAACATTTTTATGCGCTGGAATTCACAGATTGTGTTTCTGCTTTCTCCGGCTTTTTTATTTTCGTTGATATCTGAGGCAACAGAAAAAAAGGAGAGCAGAATCATGTCTACGATGAATACGTTGATTTGCCAGGAACCTAAAAAATTAGTCTGGAAAGAGCGCGAAATACCTATTCCGGGTGAGGGTGAAGCACTCATTAAAATTAAGTCGGTAGGAATTTGTGGTACCGATATTCATGCCTGGGGCGGCAATCAACCTTTTTTCAGTTACCCACGAGTGTTAGGTCATGAAATATGTGGGGAAATTGTTGGGCTGGGCAAAAATATACAGAATATGAAAAATGGACAGCAGGTGGCGGTTATTCCTTACGTGGCCTGCCAGCAGTGTCCGGCATGCCTGAGCGGGCGTACCAACTGCTGCGAGAAGATTTCGGTGATTGGCGTCCATCAGGATGGCGGTTTCAGTGAATATCTTTCTGTTCCGGTGACCAATCTGCTGGATGCGCAGGGGATTGACCCGCAGGCGGCGGCGCTGATTGAGCCTTATGCCATCAGCGCGCATGCGGTACGCCGGGCGGCGGTGGCACCAGGTGAGCAGGTGCTGGTGGTTGGTGCTGGCCCGATTGGTCTGGGCGCGGCAGCCATTGCCAAAGCCGATGGCGCACAGGTGGTGGTTGCCGATACCAGTCCCGCGCGCCGGGAGCATGTGGTTTCCCGCCTGGGACTTCCGGTTATCGACCCATCCGCTGACGATTTTGATACGCAGCTGCGAAACCAGTTTGGCGGTTCGCTGGCGCAAAAGGTGATTGATGCCACGGGGAATCAGCATGCGATGAATAACACGGTGAATTTGATTCGCCATGGCGGCAGCATCGTTTTTGTTGGGTTGTTTAAAGGCGATTTGCAGTTCTCTGACCCTGAGTTCCACAAGAAAGAGACCACCATGATGGGCAGTCGCAACGCCACACCGGAAGATTTCGCCAAAGTGGGCCGCCTGATGTCGGAAGGCAAATTGACCGCCGACATGATGCTTACGCACCGTTACGCATTTGCCACACTGGCAGAAATTTACGAGCGGGATGTGATCAACAACCGTGAACTGATTAAAGGCGTGATCACGTTCTGAGAGGGAAAACAGGATGAAGACATTGAATCGATGTGATTTTCCGGGAGCCAGCTACCCAACGCGCGTGATCCAGTTTGGAGAAGGTAACTTTCTGCGGGCGTTTGTCGACTGGCAACTGGATATCCTCAACGAGCATACCAGTCTGAACGCGGGCGTGACCATCGTTCGGCCAATTAATACCGATTTTCCGCCGTCGCTGAATACCCAGGACGGGCTGTATACCACGCTGATTCGCGGGTTAAACGAGCAGGGTGAGGCGGTAAGCGAGGCGCGGCTGATCCGCTCGGTAAATAACGAAATTAATCCATATCAGGACTTCGCGGCGTATCTGGCGCTGGCGCACAATGCGGATATCCGCTTTGTGTTTTCAAATACTACCGAAGCTGGAATTAGCTATCATGCGGCAGACAGTGTGGATGATGCGCCGCCGGTGAGCTTTCCGGCCAAACTGACGCGCCTGCTGCTGGAGCGCTTTAACCACTTTGAGGGCGCGGTGGATAAGGGCTGGGTGATTATCCCGTGCGAGCTTATCGACTATAACGGTGAGGCGCTTAAAACGCTGGTGCTGCAGTATGCGCAGGAATGGCAGCTTCCCCCGGCGTTTGCCGACTGGGTGGAGACGGCAAACACGTTCTGTTCCACGCTGGTCGACCGTATTGTCACCGGCTACCCGCGTGAAGAAGCTGCCGCGCTGGAAGCTACGCTTGGTTATCACGATGCGTTTCTCGATACCGCGGAGCATTTTTATCTGTTTGTTATTCAGGGGCCGCAGTGGCTGGCAGAGGAGCTGAAGCTGGCGCAATGTCCGCTGAATATCCGTGTGGTGAGCGATATCAAACCGTACAAAGAGCGTAAGGTCGCTATTCTCAATGGGGCGCATACGGCGCTGGTGCCGGTGGCGTGGCTGTGCGGACTGGAGACCGTCGGTGAGGCGATGCAGGATGCCGATGTCCGCCGCTTTGTCGAACAGGCGATTAGCGAGGAAATCATACCGGCATTGGATCTCCCGGCGGATGAACTGCATGAATTTGCCGACGCGGTAAGCGGGCGTTTTCAGAACCCTTACATCCGTCACCAGTTGCTTTCCATTGCGCTTAACGGGATGACTAAATTCCGTACCCGAATTTTGCCGCAACTGCTGGTGGGTGAGCAAAATGGGCGCTGGCCCGTGCGGTTAACGTTTGCCCTCGCTGCGCTGCTGGCATTTTATCGTGCAGAGCGCGACGGGGAACGCTATCCAATCCAGGATGATGAACAGTGGGTAAGCCTGTATGCCAGCCTGTGGCCGCGAGTTGGTAATGATTTAACGCTGCGTGAACTGGTGGATACCGTACTCGGCGATACGGCGCACTGGGGTGAAGATTTAACGTTGCGGCCAGGGCTTGCCGGACAGGTGACGGCTAACCTGGAGATGATTCTGGTGCAGGGTATGCGCCAGGCGGTGAACGGTCTGGAATAAGGTTGCCATGCAGCGCCCGGTGTGGTGTTGGGCGCTGTTTTTTTTATCCCTGAGCAGCCACTACTTTGATTTCAACCATCCCGATCCCCAGCTTACGCGGCGAGTGGCCGAGAATGTTGCCCTCGTTAGTGGCAACCGGATCGGGCGGGACAATCACCAGCGTATTGGCGTCCGTCGGATTATCAAAATGCAAGGTGGTCGTGCTGACCTCCTGGCTTAATACCAGCGTTTGTTCCTGGCCACCGACGCGTACGGGAATAGGGCGATTCGCGTTGTCACCAAAAGCTTTCGCGGTGATAACCAGATCGAATTTCTTCGGTAGCGGAGTTTTGTATTCGATTTTGACTTCTTCACTCAACTGGGCGTTAGACCAGCGTCCCCAGGACTCAGGGCGTGAAATTCCGCTAAACTGTTTCACCTCTTCCGGCGCGCCCGCTACGTTGAAAATGAAGCTGTCAGCTTTGTAGCGAATATCGTTATCGACAATTTTTAGCGTATCGACGTTACCTTTATAGCGTTCGATGTCGATCACCGTGTCTTTAAATGTCGTCTTCCCTTTCCAGTTGGCTTTATCGACATGCTGCACGATCTGCTGCCCGCCCAGTTGCCCCTGTGATACGCACCAGTCGGTAGAGAGTGCCAGTTCTGGTGCCCACAGTTGCGCCATTTTGTAACAGCGGTCTATCCAGACGAAGTTATCGCGTGGGGCGAAATCCGCCAGTTGGAAGCGCAGCGGGGCTGAGTACTCACTTTCCGGCAGCGGTTCGACGCGTTGATCCGAGACCCGGAGCAGCAGCGGCAGACGGAAATGGCTCCCTGAGAAAGAGATCATCTCTTTGTCCCGATCGATGGTGAATGCTTTCATCTCTTTCGGGAAATTCCACAAACGGATGATATTGGGCTTCCACGCCAGCATTTTATCTTTGATGTTCAGGAACACTTCCGATACGGATTCGCTAGACAGGCTGCTGCGCCCAAGGCCGATAAAGTTATCGCCGCCGAGAATATCCAGTACGGTAGCACCGTTATCCATGGTGTTACGCTTCACCGCCAGCGTATCCTGCTGTGGCTGGTCGCCGCGCAGCACGAAGAACAGGTTGTTGCGATCCTGCTTGTTCAGGTACTTCCATGCGGTGTTGTTCATCGCCAGATGATCGGAAGATACCACGATCACGGTGTCTTTGAACCACGGTGATGCTTTGATTTTATTGATAAATTCGGCGATATTTTCCTGGCTGCAGCTGACCGCGCTGAACGACTGGTTGGCCTTCCCGTCGATGTCATAACGTTTACGGTTGCAGCTACGTGAGATAAATCCATCCGGATGATGGGTATCCACGGTCAGGGTAAACAGTGAAAAACGCTGGCCCGAGCGCGAAAGCTCTTCGAATTTTTTCCATGCTTCGTCCAGCACGGTATCGTCGTAGAAGCCCCAGTCGTTACGATAGGCCGGGTCCGACACCACGCTTTTTAACTCTTGTGCACCGTACAGATGGTCAAAGCCGTGAGATTTCAGGAACACGTCTTTGCCGGCAAAGCGCAGGTTGGCACCCTGCACAAAGTAGTTCTGATAGCCGGAGTTTTTCAGGATATCGCCCAGACAGATATTGTTAGGGAAGAAACTTGAGACCGACGCCGAGGCGTTGCCTTCAAATGGTGCAAACAGCGGAATACCGCACTGGGAGGCGACCATCCCGGCGATGGTGTAATCGGTACCCGGAAGCTGCATGGTATTGCTGAAATCCAGACCTTCATTTTTTAACGCGCCGAGTTCCGGGGTCAGATCCGGGAATGCGTCGTTGTTAAAATAGGTGCGCTCCAGACTTTCGCCGTAGATATAAACCAGGTTCAGCTTCGGATTGGGGATCGTTTTTGATGGCTCTTTGTAATAGGCCGCAAAATCGGGATCGCCATCGCGTGACTGGGATTTAACCAGTTCAGTTATCTGGTGGAACGCCGGGCTGGCATCAACAGAAGCCAGCGCCAGCAGCAGGGCCAGCAGACTGTAACCCACATGATGCGGATGATGGCGACGGCGACGCAGTATCCAACCCAGCGTGACAAAAACGGTGGTCAGCGCCAGGGCTATCCCAACGCCCGGCAGGATATATTTTCCAATCCCCGCGCCGGTCAGGCTGTTGGTCAGGGTGTACAGGACCGCATCGTTGATGCCGTCACCCGTGAAATAGTCACTGGCATACAGCGTGATGTTTAAGACAATAAAGATCCCCAGCACCGTTAACGTGGCGGCAAACCACCAGGTGTTGCGACCCGCTTTCCAGGCGTAAATCAGCACTGAAGCGAGAAACAAAGTGATGGAGATGAATTCTGACAACGGTCGATCCTCAGTAAACCCGGCACACGCCTGGCAGGCTAATCATTTCTGGACAGTACAATGTAATAGCGTTGTTATATTGCTGCAATTGTAGTGACATTTAATTACGTTGTTATTCAGAATTGGTTTAGATATGCGGGTTTTTGCGGGCAATCACTCCGCATTTGGTAGGTAAATATCTTCGTGGGATTGATTGCTGCCGCGCCGGTGGTGAAATGGCCGGGCGCGGCATTTGTTGCATCAGGAAATGAAGTTCATCCCCTGTTTTAACACCAGATCGCAGGCCTTGGTTTTAACTTTCTGCGCCAGGGAGCTGTTACCGATGGTGTTCAGGTCCAACTGTTGACCATCTTTGGCGTTGAGCAGACCCTGAATACCGTCCATATAGTTGGTATCTTGTTTCTGTTCAGGCGCGCTGAGGCCCAGTTTATCCAGCACCTGGTTTTTGACGTTTTGCGTGTCGGTGACCGAGGCCAGCTTCTGTTTCGCGCAATATTCCAGGATCCCGGCGGCGTTATTCATGCTGCTGGAGGTCAACGACTGATTGCTGCCATTCAGCAGGCTGGTCAGGGAAGAGAGCGATGAGCTGCTTTGTGAGCCGGAGCTTTGTTTGCTCAGCTCACTGGCCGCGCTGGAGAGCGAATCCTGCCAGGAGGCGGCAAAAACGCTGGTGGAGATGAGCGTGCCGGCGGCAAGCGCACAGCACAGCAGACGTTTGGTAGTTTTCATCATTATATGCAACTCGTGTTATGCCTTTTCAGCGCAGTATAGCGCTGGCAGTCTTAGGAGTGGTGCTAATACGTTAATACTCTTTACCGGTGACCCGACTACGGTAGCTTTCCCAGTTAAAAATGACCCACAGGCTGTTGCCAAGGCGCATACGGTCCATCACGCGCTCGCCCAGCAGCTTGTTCATTTCATCCATATTGCTGTTAGTTAACATGCCGGTTGGACGTTTAGACGACGAACGGCGATCGACGATCTGGTTGATGATCACTTTCTCGTAGCGGGATTCTGTCTGCATGCCGATCTCGTCGATCACCAGCAGATCCACATTACTCAGATCGTTGAGCAACTGTTCTTCGCTGGTTTCACGATTGCTGAACGTTTCTTTCATCGCCGACATGATATCGGCGACGGTAATAATCAGTACCGACTTGCCGCGCAGCAGCAGTTCGTTGCAGATGGCGGCGGCCAGATGGTTTTTACCCGTGCCGGGCTTGCCAGAGAAGATAAAACTGGCGATGTTGCCGTCAAACTCTTCAACGTACTGGCGAGCTTTGCTCAGGGCATTCATCTGACCTTCGCACTCCACTCGATAGTTATCGAACGAACAGTTCTGATGCAGCGGACGGATACCGGAACGGTTGAATGTACGCTGCATTTTCATGGCCCGGTTTTCGCGGGCCAGCGCGGCGGCGCGAATTTCACCTTGCTCTTTTTGCCATGCCAGCAGTTCTTCGCCCGTTTTAAAGGCGGGCTCAACATTGGGTGGCATCATTTTTTGCAAACGTTTCATCAGGTCGCCAACGTTTTTCATCGTTATCCTCTAAAACCCGGTGGAATGTGGCAGTCAGGTTCACTGACGCTGTTCACATCGCGCTTTGGCATTCCGCCATTGCTGGCCCGTCCAATCTGGATGCTGCGCGCCAGTTTTTGCTGCCACTGAATATGGTGAAAGACTTTGCCTTCGGCTTGCCAGTAGGCAACAAATGAAGCCAGTTCCTCGGCGGTGACGGGCTCTCTTAACGCCACGCCCCACAAGGCGGCCTGACGCTGGAAGTCAGCATCTGGCTGCCAGTCAGCGTACATCGCAAATTTACCCATTGGTACGGCAACCGGTGCCGCTTGCGGCTCTTCATAAAATTGGGCATCTAATGTTACATCGCTTCCCGGGCGTGACAGCTTCTCTTCAAGTGCCAGCAACTCTGCCAGCCGTGCAGGCGTCACCGCGTAAAACGCTGGCGCGTTGTTGGCGAATACGGCTACGGCACCGCCCGCAGACCTGGCCAGCACAGTTTGGTGATCGTGTAGTAAGGCGTCAATGCTCGTGACGTCCGGCGTCAAAATTTTGCAGGGCATAATGTTTCTCAATACTGAACAACAACCGAGAAGGAACTGCTTTTATAGTAACACAGAGAGAGAGGAGAGCAGCAGATGAGGGAAGGTTCCCCCATCTGCAAAGGGGTAAACAGGTTCATTCGTTATACGCGCGGACGTTTGCGATACAGCCATAATCCTGGCACGGAAAGTCCAATTGAGAGTGCGCCCACAATCGATGAGGCTTTCAGAAAATTGGTCAGCAGGGTGATCATCAGCGCTTCGCTATAACCGAAATGACCGATCTTTACGGCGGATATCATGGCGGTGTAGGCGGAGATCCCCGGAAACATAGGGATCACTGCCGCAACGGTGAAGACTTTCGGATGCGCCAGATACCAGCGCGACCACTGGATCCCAATGCAGCCGACCAGCAGCGAGGCCATAAAGGTGGACCATTCGATATTAAACCCTGCAGTCATCATGACCATTCGTGAGCCGTGACCGAGTGCGCCGAGTAATGCACACCATGGGAGCGCCCGATGGGGGACATTGAATACCATGGCAAAGCCAAGCGCCGGGATCGCCGACAGGATCATGTCCTGCATCAGCGCCAAAATGAAATCGATCACGCCCATCCGCGCAGCCCCCATAAGGTCATCGACACGATCACGCCAATACAGGTCGCCAGCGTAAGCAGACTGGCAATCGCCCAGCGAGCGAGCCCGGTATTAATGTGCCCTTTAAACATATCCGCAACCGAATTGATTAACGGAAAACCGGGGACCAATAACAGTACGCTGGCGGCCATGGCTACGGTAGGCGTGTGATTAAACGTCGGTAGCGTAAGCAGCAGGCCGGATATGGTGGTCGCGACAAAAGCGGTAATACAAAAGTTGATTTGTGGATGCAAATGCCGGGAAGCCAGGATCTGGCGAATGTACATGGCGATCATGCTGGCGAAAAAGGTGATCATCGCGCCATCCCAGCCGCCGTTATTGAGTTTACAAAAGCAGGCGCAGGACAATCCTACCATGAAAGCAACCAGCCATCTGGGATAGCGTAGCGGTTTGATTTGGTTAAACCGTTTCTCTACCCCTTTTTCATCCAACAGATTATGCTCTGCCAAAATAACGATGTGTTGCACTTCCGTCACGACGTGCATGTTGATGCCACGATCCTGATTTTTTCGGGTCGATGTCAGGCATTGTCCGTCTTTGATCGTCGTCAGGACGATGGCATTCGATGATATGGCACTTTCTACACTGTCCATCCCAAGCGCCAGACCCAGGCGGGTGGAGAGTTCATCGACCAACGAGCTTTCTGCGCCATGTTGCAGTAAAAAAAGCCCGCATTGTATACATAACCGTGTAACCGTTCTTTGTGACGACTGCTCTGTTTGCATAGCTCGCTCTGACTAAAAGATGCTCTCTTAATGAAGAATATCTTCTTTTTATCATGAAGCGTGAGTCGGTTGGCTCTGGATAAGATCAATTTTTGTGTTGAAAAAAGAAACAGGTCACTTGGTGGTTGTAGGAAATCGTATCGTGGGACACACTCCTGAACCAGGGCTAAAATTTTCGAGATGAACAGTAATTACGTAAGGAATGCTAATAATTTAATGTAGTTATTTTAATTGTACAATGAATGTACATGTGCGTGATTATGGCATGATAAATTTATAGTGTGATGTTATTGGGAACGTAGCATCGCCATTTTCTATTTAGAATAAGGATAAATAATTCATCCTGTCTATTGTTTAACGCATGTCTATTTATTAATTATTTTATTTGATTGTAGGTGATACTTGCGCGCGCAAGATTGAAGACATGTGAATATGGAGGAGTTATGTTGCCAGGACGCTGCAAGAACGCAATTATTATTAGTAAATTACCTATCATACAAATTGGGCTTAAAGGGGTAATGCAAGCGCATTTCTCTGATTACAAACTGACCTACTGCCGCGCCGTAGAAGAACTAACATTGATGCAACTGCGACGTTCAGATCTGGTTATCGCTGATTTAACCGGAGACTGCAGTCATCCGCGTGCGGTCTGCGAACAATATTATTCTTTGTTACCTCAATATCGTGATATTCACTGGGTCTTTCTCGTTTCTCGAAATTATTATCCTGTGGCCGTTGAGATGCTGATGTGTCCAATCAGTACGCTGTTATCTGATGCCGAACCGATTGATAGTTTAGTAAATGCTATTGATGCAGGGAATGTTTATGCCGACAGAATTAGCCCGGTATTGCTCTCTCCGGTAATAGCACCAGAAAAACAGGATCATAGCGTACACTCAATTATTTTGACGCTATCTGAACGGAAAGTGTTACGGCTTCTGGGAAAGGGCTGGGGGATTAATCAGATTGCCACATTACTTAAAAAAAGTAATAAGACAATCAGCGCCCAGAAAAATAGTGCGATGCGTCGTCTGTCAATACACAGCAATGCGGAGATGTATGCCTGGATAAATAGTTCTCAAGGAGCACGAGAGTTGAATCTACCTTCAGTTTATGGAGAGACCACGGAATGGAAGAAAGAAGTATCAAAAGAAATGTCGCACTGGTAGAAAAGTGTGTAATGAGCAGCGTGGGTATTTATAATTTATTTAATGCCAGACCGAACAATCAATACCAACTTCATCCCTTTTCAGGACAGCCAGCCTTAAGCCAGGCGATGTCACAGACGTCATTTTCCGCGGTTATTTTTTCACTTTCCGCGAAAAGAACCGATCGCCGCACCGGACTGGCTTATCTGACAGAGCTGGCGGTGAAACACCCTCGCATCAAGCGGGTGGTCATTGCCGATGATGATGACGAGGCGCGGCTAATTGGCTCGCTGTCACCGCTACCACTGGATGCCGTGATTAGCAAAGCATCCACGCTGAGTATGTTGCAGGAAGAATTATTTGCAGCGCTGGATTGCGCCAGAGGGGAAACAGAAGACACGAAGAAGCTCTGGTATATCAATCAATGCCGTATGCTTAGCCCAACCGAGCGCGAAATTCTGCGCTATATGTCGAATGGTTATTCGATGCTGCAGATCGCGATTGAGCTTGAGCGAAACATTAAAACGATTCGCGCGCATAAATTTAATGTGATGTCCAAACTGGGCGTTAGTTCGGATGCCGGATTACTGAATGCTGCCGATATCTTGCTGCATGTGCGCTCTGCAGAACCGTCATCTTTTCGTCGTACTGCCCCGTTATGGCGTGCTTGAGAAGATGCGTACCGGCGTAGTCATTGGCATGGAAAGGTAAATCGATCACTGGCACACATCAACCCAGGTTGCCGCAGTCAGTTCTGCTATTCTTTCTGGTGCAATGCGAACCGCGCTGTGAGTGGCTCCTGCTGCAGGGAGCACTTCTGTATAGTGTTTCAACGAGACATCACAGTACACCGATATGGGTGTCTCCAACCCGAAAGGACATACGCCTCCTACGGGATGACCTGTTGCGTTGACTACTTCATCGCTACTCAGCATGCGCGCTTTGGCGCCAAACGTATTTTTCAGTTTTTTATTATCGAGGCGAGCATCTCCTCTGGCGACGACCAGGATAATGTCGTTTTTCACCTTTAGTGACAGCGTTTTTGCTATCTGCCCTGGTTCGACATTATGGGCCTTGGCTGCCAGATCGACGGTGGCGGTGCTTTGATCTAATTCGATGATTTCAATATCTGGCGCATGTTGCGCTAAAAACTGCCGTACTGATTGTAAACTCATTCTTCTCTCCCTCTCGCTTATCCGCAGTCCTGCATAGCAGAAAACCGCCTGGCGTAATTTGTCATAGGGGCAGCGTTACTGTAAATATTTTATTGTAACAATACAGCAACATTGGCAGTTTCTCGATCACCTTCACAATCAAAGAAACCGGTTACAGTAACCGGTTGCGGAATACTGAAATGGCGATTAATACTGAAGCTGTCACTCCCTCTGTATCACATAATAAGAGCCATCTATGAAACTTAACTCAAAAAGCGGTAAGGCTGGTTTTTCTCCCGGCACGGTTGCGAAAAGTAGGAATGGGTTTTACGTGATGGTGTTGATACCAGCACGGTTGCAGGGTTTAGCGCAATGGGAGAACGGCTATGTCTACTAACCATGCTGTATTTAATGTGATTTTCCGCTTTGTTGAAAGCTACGTTAGCCCTGTCGCCGGGCGCATTTCTTCACAACGCCATGTGATGGCAATACGTGATGGTTTCATTTCGGCGATGCCGTTTATGATTGTAGGGTCTTTTCTGCTGGTTTTTGCCTATCCGCCTTTTTCGCCGGATACCACCTGGGGGTTTGCCCGCGCATGGCTGGATCTGGCAAAACAATTTGAAGGCCAGATACTCACGCCGTTTGATATGACGATGGGGATCATGTCGGTCTACATATGTGCGGCTATTGCCTATAACCTGGGCAAGCACTATGTGAAGTCGCATCAGTTAGATCCGTTTATGTGCGCGATGCTGTCGATCATGGCGTTTTTGTTGATTGCCGCACCGAAAACCAAAGGTACGATGCCGGTTGATAGCCTCGGCGGTACGGGAATTTTCACTGCCATCCTGGTGGCAATTTATTGCGTTGAAATGATGCGCTTCCTGAAGGCGCACAACATCGGGATCCGCTTACCCGATCAAGTGCCGCCGATGATCAAAAACTCATTTGATCTCCTGATCCCGGTACTGGTGGTGGTGCTGACGCTGTACCCGCTGAGCCTGGTGATACAGTCGCAGTTTGATATGCTGATCCCGCAGGCCATTATGGCCATCTTTAAACCACTGGTGTCCGCAGCGGATTCTCTGCCGGCGATACTGCTGGCAGTACTGATCGGCCATCTGCTGTGGTTTGCCGGTATTCACGGTGCGGCGATTGTGTCGGGTATGCTGCAAATGTTCTGGTTGACCAACCTCGGCATGAACCAGTCGGCGCTGGCGCAGGGCGTGCCTTTACCGCATATCTTTATGGAAGCGTTCTGGACGTTCTTTATCGTCGTGGGGGGATCGGGGGCGACGATGGGGCTGGTGATTTGCTATCTGCGCAGCCGCTCGGCCCATCTACGATCGATTGGGCGTTTGAGCGTGGTCCCCAGTATTTTCAACATTAACGAGCCGGTGATTTTCGGTACGCCGATTGTCATGAATCCAGTGTTTTTTATTCCCTTCCTGCTGGCCCCAATGGTGAACGCGGTACTGGCCTGGGCGGCGATGAAACTGGATCTAATTGGGCGGGTGATTTCAGTGGTTCCCTGGACCGCACCGGCGCCCGTTGGCGCGGCATGGGCATTAGGCTGGGATTATCGTGCGGCGATCCTGGTGGTCGTGTTGGCGCTGGTTTCTGCCATCATCTACTTCCCATTCTTTAAGGTTTATGAGAGGCAACTGTTGGCGCAGGAAAAAGAAGAAGCACAGCGGATAGAAGAGGAAAATCAGCAGGTTGCATAAAGTGTTGGCGGGGGGCTACGGCTCCTCGCTTATTTTAGCGTGCAGTCGCCGCATTGCTGAACATCGGGCAGGCGATAGCGCTGGCAGCAGGTTCTGCGTACTAACAGCCCCTCGCGTGGAACGACGGTACGCCATAGAGGATTATCCTGACCGCAGGAAAGTTGTTTCTCAAAAAAGCAGGTCTGGCGCAGCGTGTTCAACAGTTCTTCACCTAACAACGGCTTCATTTCCGTTAAGTACCAGTGAATTAAGTATCCCGTATTGCTCCAGACAAGTTTCGCGTTGATCTCACCCGTTGATTCCAGTGCCTGAACGACCGGTGTCAGGGCTGACAAAACCAGCGTTTCCATACGTTGTTGCGGTGAGAGTGCCGTGGTCTGGTGATCCTGATGTACATCTATCCAGAAACATGCGGCACGCCCGGTTTCGTGAAACCCCACGTGCATATGTTCAGGAGAGACGTCGATAGCCTCTTTTTGCGTCAGCAGAGCCACCATAAGCGGGGGCATCATCAGGCCGATATACCATTGCGCCCAAAGGGAGATCAGCGGTTTATTTTCGCGTACTAACGTGGGCTGGTTGCGGTAGATGTGGTCTGAATAAACGGCCAGAAGCGAACTTAACGTTGTCGGTTGCGTCCATTCATGTAATGTCATTGCACCTTGCGGCGGGGTCTCGTCAAGGCGAATGAAATCCAGCAAGTGTTCGCGGGTTTGGGCTATGGTCGCACGCACGGAAGCCGCCAGCGAGGGCATCTCTGAAGGGAGATGGCTGTGCCAGATGACATCTTCAACGATGGGTGCGGAACGGTAAGCCATGGCGATATAAGGATGTTAATCTAAATGATAATGATTTCTAATCCTATAGGTGGGGGTAAACGATGGCAAGATCTTTGTCGCAAGATCGGGCAGTTCCGCACGGAAAACTCAGGAAGAGGTGCAGTTTATCCGCAGCTCATCGCTGACCAGAGTGTTGTTTCGACCCATATTCTTGGCCTCATAAAGCGCTTTGTCTGCTCTGGTAATCGCGGAGTCAATATCCTGTTCCACCAAAGGCGCAATACCGATGCTGACCGTCACATTGGTTGCTACGCTCTCATTAAACATATGTGGAATTTTAAGATCGTACACTTTCTGGCGAATACGTTCGGCGGCAGCCTGGGCCTGTTGGGGATCGACCGCGGTCAGCAAAACCATAAACTCTTCGCCACCAAAACGTGCCACCACGTCCCGGGAGCGTACGGAATCACGAATCGCGGCAGAAACGCGAATCAGCGCCTGATCGCCCATCATGTGTCCGTAATGATCGTTATAGGCCTTGAAATGGTCGATATCCATCAGCAGGACGTAGTGCTTCGAGTTGCTAAGGGCCAACAGCGTATCGAGTCTGTGTTGCAGCCCCCGGCGATTGTACAAACCGGTTAGCGGGTCGAGCATGCTGAGTCCGTTCAGGGTTTCCCGTTCTTCCAGTAGTTTGTACATCAGCTGCTGGGCGAAGCCGTCGTAGCGCTTTTGTATCACATGCTGGATGGCGATCCCGGCCATGGGTAGCGCCATAAAATAGAAAATTCGCAGACCATGCTCGCTGCCGTTAAGCCATAAACAGACGACGACTGAGGGTAACGAATGTAGCGTAAAGGCGATGATATTGTTGGCAAAAGCGATAGAACCAATAAACAGCACGCTGAGAAGTGCGATTAACAGAAAATAATAATCATTATGACCTAGCGCGTTATATTTCAGAAAAATATGTAATGCCCATAGCAAGCCAAAAACGATTGAAATAAAAGGAAGATTAATTTTTTTATTCGCATATTTGCCATGCCATGCCAACAGCAATGTACTGGCGGCCAGGATGAGCAACGCCGGGACAGATACGGCTTTGACGGCAAAAAGTGGGAAAACAAGCGTAAACAGCGCGGAGACTGCATTGAGAAGCAGAAACAGACGTAAAGAAAGTTGATATTTCTTAGTGCGCAGAGTTCGCCAGGATTGTACTGTCATAGGTAAATATTGTTATTTATCTGCAATATACGAAGGTGTGTTTGTAAGGAAAAAATGATGAGCGAAAAATCATTCGTTCAGGTCGTTATTGTTTTTTGATGAAAAGCTAACCGGCGAGCAATTTATCACCTTAAACTATTTATGTCATCAATCGTTAAGTAAAACTCATAGAATTGATAGCCTTTCCTTGCTGACAAATGAGAAAATTTATCATATGATATTGGTTATCATTATCAATGTCATAGGTGAAACCATGTTGCAACGTGCGCTGGGCAGTGGATGGGGGGTTTTGCTGCCGGGGATAGTGATTGCCGGGCTGGCATTTACTGATCTGTCACTCGACGCATGGAAGGCGATGATTGTATTAGGATTACTACTGACTTCACTCATGTTATACCACAAGCGTTTACGGCACTTTGTCTTATTACCTTCATGCGCGGCACTGATCGGCGGCATTGTTTTGGTAATGATGAACTGGAATCAGGGATGAGCAAAACAGGGAAGAAAATCGAAGGAAAGATAAGATAATTGGTGCGAGGGGGGGGACTCGAACCCCCACATCCTAAGGACACTAACACCTGAAGCTAGCGCGTCTACCAATTCCGCCACCTTCGCACAGTCATCTTATTTTTTTGATATCGCCTCGTTGGTGCGAGGGGGGGGACTCGAACCCCCACATCCTAAGGACACTAACACCTGAAGCTAGCGCGTCTACCAATTCCGCCACCTTCGCCCAGTGCGAGCAATATCAACGTGGATTATGGTGCGAGGGGGGGGACTTGAACCCCCACGTCCGAAAGGACACTAACACCTGAAGCTAGCGCGTCTACCAATTCCGCCACCTTCGCATACCATCGACACTCAAAAAGTATCGTTACCACGGAGGCGCATTCTAGTTGTTTTCAACTTTTCGTCAATAGTTAATTGTCCAGGCTGGGCCGATTGATGCAAAAACGGCCACGTGAATGGCCGTTCGCTGCGAGACAATTACGCTTTTTTCGCCTGGCGCGTCATGATGGTGCGATAGACCTTGAAGCGCCCGGTCTGCGCGATAACTTCGTGGAAGCCAAACACTTCATCCAGTACTTTCGGATAAGGCAGGAAGGCGTTGGCAACAATGCGCAGTTCACCGCCGCTGTTCAGGTGACGAACCGCCCCGCGAATCAGCGTTTGCGCGGCATCCAGGCTGGTCTGCATGCCGTCATGGAACGGCGGGTTGGAGATGATCATATCAAAGCGACCCGTCACGTCAGAAAAGACGTTACTGGCGATGACGTCACCTTCAATACCGTTGGCGGCAAGCGTTGCGCGGCTGGCTTCAACAGCGGCTGCACTAACATCGCACAGGGTTAAGCGCACTTTTGGCGAGTGGCTGGCAAGCGCGACGGAGAGGATACCCGCGCCACAGCCGACATCCAGAACTTTGCCTTTGGTGTGCGGCGTCAGCGTGGAGAGCAGCAGTTGGCTGCCAACATCCAGGCCGTCACGGCTGAATACGCCCGGCAGCGTTTTGATGGTCAGATTGTCAGTCTGGTATTCGTCCCAGTATTTTTCAGCATCAAAGACCGGCTGCTTTTCCAGACGACCGTGGTACAGGCCACAGCGACGTGCGCTGTCGACTTTGTTCAGCGGCGCGTATTCGGCCAGCATCTGCTCTGCGCTACGTACGCCGCTGCGGTTTTCGCCAACAACAAAAATATCGGTACCCACCGGTAACAGCGAAAGAAGGTTCATCAACTGGAACTGGGCTTCAGGTTTATTCTTCGGCCAGTAGTAGATCAGCGTATCGCTATCGCCGACGTCATCGGCTTGAGCGATGAGGCTGAAGCGGACGTTGTCGCCCATCTGGCGGTTAAGCACCTGCCAGTGGTGAAGCTGCTGAGTATGCGCACGGCTGGCGGCGCTTTCAAAATGGGCAGGCAGGTCATCCTGCAAATCACCGGCAAACATAATACGGCTTTGTTCGAAATCATCACTGTGGCGCAGCAAGACTTCACTTGCCGGGGTAAAAGCAGACATGGAGTGCTCCTTAAATTGTACAGCGGGGGATTATAGTTGTTTGATGGCACGGATTCGACAAATTTGCTATATTTGCGCCCCTGATTACAGGAGCGTTTCGCTATGACATCCCGACGAGACTGGCAGTTACAGCAACTGGGCATTACGCAGTGGTCGTTGCATCGTCCTGGCGCACTGCAGGGCGAAATCGCGATTTCCATTCCTGCGCATGTCCGTTTGGTGATGGTTGCGGAACAGTTACCCGCGCTAACCGAACCATTGATGAGCGATATTTTACGCTCATTAACCGTCAGCCCGGATCAGGTTTTACAACTGACGCCTGACCGTGTCGCCATGCTGCCGCAAGGTAGTCGCTGTAATAGCTGGCGGCTGGGAACCGAAGAGCCGCTGCTGCTGGAGGGCGCTCAGGTCGCGAGTCCTGCGTTTAATGAATTACGGGAAAACCCCGCGGCACGCGCCGCGTTATGGCAACAAATCTGCGCATATGAACACGATTTCTTCCCTCGAACCGACTGATTTACCCGCAGCATTTCAGATTGAAAAACGCGCCCACGCTTTTCCCTGGAGTGAAAAAACATTTGCCAGCAACCAGGGCGATCGTTACCTCAATTTTCAGTTGAGGGTTGATGACGTGATGGCGGCCTTTGCGATTACGCAGGTCGTGCTGGATGAAGCTACGCTGTTCAATATTGCCGTCGACCCTGACTTTCAGCGCCGTGGGCTGGGGCGTGAGCTGCTGGAGCATCTGATCGATGAGCTGGAAAAGCGTGGCATTTTGACGCTGTGGCTTGAAGTGCGCGCCTCAAACGCCGCCGCTATCGCGCTGTACGAAAGCTTAGGCTTTAACGAGGCGACGATCCGTCGCAATTACTATCCAACGGCCGATGGTCACGAAGACGCCATCATCATGGCGTTGCCAATCAGCATGTAAGACAAGGTGTAATGATGAAGAAGTGGGACTGGATTTTCTTTGATGCCGACGAAACGCTGTTTACATTTGACTCGTTTACCGGCTTACAGCGGATGTTTCTCGACTATAGCATTACCTTTACCGCTGAAGATTTTCAGGACTACCAGGCCGTGAATAAACCGCTGTGGGTGGATTACCAAAACGGCGCGATTACCTCATTACAACTGCAGCATGCCCGTTTTCAGAGCTGGGCCGAACGCCTGAAGGTTGAACCGGGCCAGCTTAATGATGCATTCATCAATGCGATGGCGGAGATCTGCTCGCCGTTGCCGGGGGCGGTTTCTCTGCTCAATGCGATTCGTGATAAAGCGAAAATCGGCATCATTACTAACGGCTTTACCGCGTTGCAGCAAATCCGCCTTGAGCGGACGGGGCTGCGCGACTATTTCGACCTGTTGGTGATTTCTGAACAGGTTGGGGTGGCAAAACCCGATCCCCGTATTTTTGACCATGCGCTGGCGCAGGCGGGCAATCCTGACCGTTCCCGCGTGCTGATGGTGGGCGACACCGCAGAGTCCGATATTCTTGGCGGCATTAACGCCGGGCTCTCCACCTGCTGGCTCAATACGCATCATCGCGAGCAGCCAGAGGGCATTCAGCCGACCTGGACGGTCACGTCATTAAGCGAACTGGAGCAGCTCCTGTGTAAACACTGATTGCCTCCCCCCCGTTGATGGGTAAAATAGCCGCAATTTTTCGTATTCAACTTGCACGGCCCGTTGCCGTGCTTACCTAAGAAGATTTGACTATGACGTTGTCTCCTTATTTGCAAGAGGTGGCCAAACGCCGCACTTTTGCCATTATTTCTCACCCGGATGCCGGTAAAACGACAATTACTGAAAAGGTACTGTTATTCGGACAGGCCATTCAGACCGCCGGTACGGTAAAAGGCCGTGGCTCCAGCCAGCATGCAAAATCTGACTGGATGGAAATGGAAAAGCAACGTGGTATCTCCATTACCACCTCTGTGATGCAGTTTCCGTATCATGACTGTCTGGTGAACCTGCTGGACACCCCAGGGCACGAAGACTTCTCCGAAGATACCTACCGTACTCTGACGGCGGTGGACTGCTGCCTGATGGTTATCGATGCTGCGAAAGGTGTTGAAGATCGCACCCGTAAGCTGATGGAAGTTACCCGTCTGCGCGATACGCCGATCCTGACCTTTATGAACAAACTCGACCGTGACATCCGCGATCCGATGGAGCTGCTGGATGAAGTTGAGAACGAACTGAAAATCGGCTGTGCGCCGATCACCTGGCCGATTGGCTGCGGGAAGTTGTTCAAGGGCGTCTATCACCTTTATAAAGATGAAACGTATCTGTACCAGACCGGTAAAGGCCATACGATTCAGGAAGTGCGTGTTGTTAAAGGTCTCAACAACCCGGAACTTGATGCTGCCGTGGGTGAAGACCTGGCGCAGCAGCTGCGCGACGAGCTGGAGCTGGTGCAGGGCGCGTCCAACGAGTTCGACCATGAGTTGTTCCTTGCGGGCGAAATCACCCCGGTCTTCTTCGGTACCGCGTTGGGTAACTTCGGCGTTGACCATATGCTGGACGGCTTAGTGGAGTGGGCGCCTGCGCCGATGCCGCGTAAAACCGACACCCGCATCGTCGAAGCCTCAGAAGAGAAGTTCACCGGTTTCGTGTTTAAAATTCAGGCCAACATGGACCCGAAACACCGTGACCGTGTGGCGTTCATGCGTGTGGTATCCGGCAAGTATGAGAAAGGCATGAAAATGCGCCAGGTGCGCATTGGTAAAGACGTGGTGATCTCCGATGCTCTCACCTTTATGGCCGGTGACCGTTCTCATGTGGAAGAAGCGTATCCGGGCGATATTCTTGGTCTGCATAACCACGGCACTATCCAGATCGGCGATACCTTTACTCAGGGTGAAATGATGAAGTTCACCGGTATTCCGAACTTCGCGCCGGAGCTGTTCCGTCGTATTCGCCTGAAGGATCCATTGAAGCAGAAACAGCTGCTGAAAGGGCTGGTTCAGCTGTCAGAAGAGGGTGCAGTGCAGGTATTCCGTCCGATCGCCAACAACGATCTGATTGTCGGCGCGGTGGGTGTGCTGCAGTTTGACGTGGTGGTTTCACGTCTGAAGAGCGAGTACAACGTTGAAGCCATTTATGAATCCGTCAACGTGGCGACTGCGCGCTGGGTAGAGTGTTCTGACGTGAAAAAATTCGAAGAATTTAAGCGTAAAAACGAAGTTCAGCTGGCGCTGGATGGCGGTGATAACCTCACCTATATCGCGCCGACCATGGTTAACCTGAATCTCACCCAGGAACGTTACCCGGACGTTCAGTTCCGTAAAACACGCGAACACTAATCTGTCCCCCAGGGCGCGGTACTCACCGCGCCCTGCAACTTTTCCTGTCTTTTAAATCCCTTGCGGAATGTTCTTAAATCCCCTGACTTTTGTTTGTTTTTTAATCAATCCAGGCAGCAACCGCGAAATCGTGAACTATATTTAACAATGTGATGACATAAATATCGGCTTTTAATGCTCTTCATTAAGCATTTCGCAGCCCCTTTAGCTGATATTTATTTCAGTCACGAGATTAGTTGCTGGTTCTGACCGCTAAGCGGCAGAACATCGCTATAAGTACAACAAACAGGAATACATCGATGACAATGACAGGACTTAAGATTTCTAAAACGCTACTGGCCGTGATGCTGACTTCCGCTGTGGCAACGGGTTCTGCTTATGCAGAAAACGCCACAATGGATAAAGCGCAATCCGGGCTCGAAAGTGCGGGGCAGAAAGTCGATAGCTCTATGAACAAAGTCGGTAATTTCATGGATGACAGCACCCTCACCGCCAAAGTAAAAGCCGCGCTGGTGGACCACGAAAGCATTAAGAGCACCGATATCTCCGTCAAAACGGACCAGAAAGTAGTGACGTTAAGCGGGTTTGTTGAAAGCCAGGCGCAGGCCGAAGAGGCCGTTAAAGTCGCGAAAGGCGTTGAGGGCGTGACCTCCGTTAGCGACAAACTGCACGTGCGTGACAGCAAAAACACCTCTGTAAAAGGCTATGCCGGCGATACGGCCATCACCAGCGAAGTGAAAGCTAAGCTGCTGGCCGATGACATTGTCCCTTCTCGTAAAGTGAAAGTAGAGACGACCGATGGTGTGGTCCAGCTTTCAGGAACTGTCGATTCACAAGCTCAAAGCGATCGTGCTGAGAGTATCGCTAAAGCAATTGATGGCGTGAAAAGCGTCAAAAACGACCTCAAAACTCAGTAATTCGACTTAATTCGTCCTCCTGACGTTTGTCGGGAGGCGTATTGTGCATCACACTAAAAATATCGCCGATGAGCTGCCTGAGCGCTCATATCAAGCGGTCGACATTAACTATGGTAAAGGAGAAGCATATGTTTCGATGGGGCATCATATTTCTGGTTATCGCGTTAATTGCCGCCGCTCTGGGATTTGGTGGACTGGCGGGTACCGCAGCAGGTGCTGCAAAAATTGTTTTTGTGGTGGGGATCATCCTGTTTCTGGTCAGCTTGTTTACCGGGCGTAAACGACCCTAGTACGTAAACCGTAAAGATAACTTGCTACTGAGCCAGTCCAGCGGACTGGCTTTTACGGTTTTAGCGCCAGGCAATTTGCGTTACTTTGTTGTCCTATTACAAAAACAACAGGAAGGTAGAGGTGGGGCAGAGAATACCCGTTACGCTCGGTAATATAGCGCCGTTATCGTTACGTCCATTTCAACCAGACAGCATGGCGCTGGTGTGCGAAGGTGGAGGGCAACGGGGGATCTTTACTGCCGGCGTACTGGATGAGTTCATGCGCGCCCAGTTCAATCCTTTTGATCTCTTCTACGGGACATCTGCTGGCGCGCAAAATCTGTCGGCCTATCTCTGTAACCAGCCCGGTTACGGGCGCAAAGTCATTATGCGTTACACTACCCGACGTGAGTTTTTTGACCCGGTGCGCTTTGTGCGCGGGGGAAACTTAATCGACCTCGACTGGCTGGTGGATTCGACCTCGTCCCAAATGCCGCTGGCAATGGATAACGCCGAGCGCCTGTTTGAGGCAGGTAAAGCGTTTTATATGTGCGCCTGCCGGGGAGATGACTACACACCGGGCTATTTTTCGCCGAACCGGCACAATTGGCTGGATCTCATTCGTGCATCCAGCGCGATTCCCGGATTCTACCGCACAGGGGTTGCGCTGGATGGCGTGAACTATCTGGATGGTGGCGTCAGTGACGCCATTCCCGTGCAGGAAGCGGCGAAGCAGGGTGCAAAAACGCTGGTGGTTATCCGCACGGTGCCTTCGCAAATGTACTACACCCCACAATGGTTCAAACGTATGGAGCGCTGGCTGGGGGAGAGCAGTCTGCAGCCGCTGGTGAATCTGGTTCAACATCATGAAGCCAGCTACCGCGCTATTCAGCGCTTTATCGAAAAACCGCCGGGCAAGCTGCGTATCTTTGAGATCTACCCACCAAAGCCACTCCATAGTATGGCACTGGGGAGCCGTATTCCGGCATTGCGTGAAGACTACAAAACCGGACGCCTGTGCGGGCGCTATTTTTTGGCAACGATTGGTAAACTGCTGGCGAAAAACGCGCCGCTGCCTCGTCAGACGCCGAAGATTGTGGTGCCGGGACCGGTGGTGGTTCCACCTGCACCCGTTGCCAACGATGCCCATGCGTCCGTTGCGAGCAGCGCGCCCCAGGCCAACGATACAACGTTTAATAATGAGGATTTGGCGTGAGTTATCGTTTTATCGATACGCACTGTCACTTTGATTTCCCGCCGTTTACCGGCGATGAACCTGCCAGCATTCAGCGCGCGGCGGAGGTTGGTGTACAGAGCATTATCGTTCCGGCCACCCAGGCGGCGAATTTTTCCCGCGTACTGGCGTTAGCGGAAAATTATCCTCCATTATTTGCCGCGCTTGGTCTACATCCCATTGTTATTGAACAACATAGTGATGACTGCCTGGACCAGTTGCAACAGGTGCTGGATAAGCGCCCACAAAAGCTGGTGGCGGTAGGTGAGATTGGATTGGATCTGTATCGCGACGATCCGCAATTCGACAAGCAAGAGCGGGTGCTGGAAGCGCAGCTGAAGCTGGCGAAGCGTTACGAACTGCCAGTGATCCTGCATTCGCGACGCACGCATGACAAGCTGGCGATGCACCTTAAACGCCATGCTTTGCCACGAACAGGCGTGGTGCATGGGTTTTCCGGGAGTTTTCAGCAGGCCGAACGCTTTGTGCAACTGGGCTACAAAATTGGCGTGGGCGGCACCATTACCTATCCGCGCGCCAGCAAAACCCGCGAGGTAATGGCGCGATTGCCGCTGGAGTCACTGCTGCTGGAAACCGATGCGCCGGATATGCCGCTCAACGGATTTCAGGGCCAGCCCAACCGCCCGGAGCAGGTAGTCAGAGTGTTTGACGTCTTATGCGAGCTGCGCCCGGAACCTGCGGACGTGATTGCTGACGCGCTGTATCGGAATACGACGGCGTTGTTTGATTTTTGATTTCCGGATGCGGCGCTTTCGCATCTCATCCGGCATTTCACAGATACAAAGCCGGGAAGATCAAATTATCCACCCCGCGCTCGCGCAATCTTTGCGCCAGGTGCTCCACATCCTCCGGCGTGGCGCTCGGCCAGTCTTTTGCTTCGCCGTATACCCCGTGCGCATGAAAGGCATTCAGCCGCACCGGTACATCACCTGAACGCTTGATAAACGCCGCCAGCGCATCGATATGCTGGAGATAATCCACCTGACCAGGGATAACCAGTAGGCGCAGTTCCGCAAGTTTCCCTTGCCCGGACAGAAAGGTAATACTTTGTTTAATCAGCGTGTTATCGCGCCCTGTCAACTGACGATGACATGCGCTATCCCAGGCTTTTAAATCCAGCATTACGCCGTCGCACACCGGCAACAGCTTTTGCCAGCCGGTTTCGCTCAGCATGCCGTTGCTGTCTACCATGCAGGTCAGGTGTTGCAACTGCGGATCGGTTTTGATCGCGCTAAACAGCGCCACAATAAACGGTAGCTGGGTCGTTGCTTCGCCGCCGCTGACCGTTATTCCTTCAATAAACGGCGAGGCTTTGCGAACATGCTGCAGTACCTCATCAATGCTCATGGTCTGCGCCATCGGCGTAGCCTGCTGGGGGCACATGTGCAGGCAGGTGTCGCATTGCTGGCAAATATCAGATTGCCACCATACTTTTCCCGCGCTCAGACTTAACGCTTCATGTGGGCAATGCAGTACACACTCCCCGCAGTCATTGCAGCGTCCCATCGTCCACGGGTTGTGGCAATTCTTACAGCGCAAATTGCATCCCTGCAGGAACAGGGCCAGGCGACTCCCCGGCCCGTCGACGCAGGAGAAGGGAATCAGCTTACTTACCGAAGCGCATCTGCTGTTCATGGCTAATCACGCGAGGTTGTCGTTCCAGAATGCGCGTATTGCGCGCGGCTTCTTCGCCAAGCCAGGTGGTGTTGGTGCGAGAACCCGCGGCACGATATTTTTCCAGATCCGACAGACGCACCATATAACCGGTGACGCGAACCAGATCGTTGCCGCTCACGTTGGCGGTAAATTCACGCATCCCGGCTTTAAATGCGCCGAGGCACAATTGCACCAGCGCCTGAGGATTACGCTTGATGGTTTCATCCAGCGTGAGAATGTCGCTGATACCGGCGTGATAATACGCGTGATGCGGCGCAACGGTTTGCAGATGGGTGATCGGGTCCGGTTCATCACCGTAGGGCAGGCGAGCGCCCGGCGTGGTGCCGATGTCAGAACTGATCCCTGACTGTGCATGCAGCATCGCACGCTGATTCCAGCCATATTTCACCGGTGTACTTTCTACAAATTCCGCCAGTTGGGCGCTAATGCGATAGCCGAGCTGATTGGCAAACGCATCTTTCCCGTAACGCGCGCATTGCCCTGCTTTTTCACACAGCAGATTTACCGCCTCCGCCAGACCATACATCCCGAACATAGGCACAAAACGTTTGGGATCAATCAACCCTTCCTGCACCAGGAAGCTATTCTCAAAGAAATGTGATTTTTCATAGAGGAATTCACATCGTGCATCAATGATGGCGATTTGCTGCTGGCAGTAGTGCGGTAGGGTGCGCGTAAAGAAGTCATCGACAGAGGTGCTGCGCTCTGCGATGGCTTTCAGATTGAGCCTGACCAGCGTGCTACCACCCCCGGCGAGCGGCAAAGAGTTGTAACAGCTGACGACGCCGTAGTGGCCTTTTGTGAAAATTTTATCATTTTCAGGGCCGTTAGAAATGTGTGGTTTACTGCATTCGCAAATATTTTGCGCCACGTTGAGCAGCAGATCGTCAGGGGTAATTTGCGGATCATAAATAAAGGTAAGATTAGGTGAAACCTGCTTTAACTCTGCATCTGCGCGTAAAATTGCGCGTGTAATCGGCGTGTCGGCGGGGCCAATGTTGGCATGCATAAAGGCATCTGGCAGGGTACGGTCGAGATAACGCCAGAAACGTTTTATTCGAATATTGATCTCATCTTGTGTTAGAATTCTAACATACGGTTGCAACAGGGCATCGAGTTGACCGAGATAGACCGGCATCGACGTCACTGACGGAACGTGATGGTAAAGAATAGTGAGTAAGGATAATGCGTCATCGAGATCCTTTGCCCCCTCCAGCTCCAGCCATGATGAGCCGTTGGCCAGAAAACGCGCGTAGTCGGGTAAAACATAACGCGGTTTGAACGGAGCATGGCCTTTGTACATGTCGCAGATCACCCCGTCATCCAGTGCCTGGCGTGCCTCAGCAGGCAGTTGCGGGTAGGGCAGCGCGTTTTCAGCCTCCAGCGCCAGAAAGTGGCGTTTCTGCTCAGGGCTGAGCACCGGACTGGTCACGATTTGTTGGCAACGCTGTTGCAGCGCGAGTTCGCTTGACGTGGGCATCGTTGATTCCTTTTTATCCCGAAGGTGTAACGCCATTGTAGAAAGCAACGCCGCCACAACCTTTGATCCGGATGCGCCTGATGCCACCGCATCCCTTTAGAAAAGGTAATTTATTTGAAGTAGATCTCATTAGAGTAATGCAAATCTGTATGTGGTTTTCATTAACTGTGATGTATATCGAAGTGTAATAGCGAGCGGATGTTAGAATACTAACAAACTCGCAAGGTGAAATTTTATACGGCGACGCCGTTGGAGAATGTTATGACCGATTTAACAGCAAGCAGCCTGCGTGCACTGAAACTGATGGACCTGACCACCCTGAATGACGACGACACCAATGAAAAAGTGATCGCGCTGTGTCATCAGGCGAAGACCCCGGTTGGCAACACTGCCGCAATCTGTATCTATCCGCGTTTCATCCCTATTGCGCGTAAGACTCTGAAAGAGCAGGGTACGCCGGACATCCGCATTGCAACCGTCACCAACTTCCCGCACGGCAACGACGACATCGAGATTGCGTTGGCGGAAACCCGCGCGGCGATCGCCTACGGTGCCGATGAAGTTGACGTGGTGTTCCCGTACCGTGCGCTGATCGCCGGTAACGAGCAGATTGGTTTTGATCTGGTTAAAGCTTGCAAAGACGCGTGTGCGGCGGCAAACGTTCTGCTGAAAGTGATCATCGAAACCGGTGAGCTGAAAGAAGAAGCACTGATTCGCAAAGCATCTGAAATCTCCATCAAAGCCGGTGCTGATTTCATCAAAACGTCTACCGGTAAAGTGCCGGTCAATGCGACGCCGGAAAGCGCACGCATCATGATGGAAGTGATCCGCGACATGGGTGTTTCTAAAACTGTAGGTTTCAAACCGGCTGGCGGCGTGCGTACTGCAGAAGATGCACAGCAGTTCCTGGCGATTGCCGATGAACTGTTTGGCGCTGACTGGGCTGATTCTCGTCACTACCGTTTTGGCGCATCCAGCCTGCTGGCTAGCTTGCTGAAAGCGCTGGGTCACGGCGACGGCAAGAGCGCAAGCAGCTACTAAGCCCGTAGGCCGGATAAGGCGTAGCCGCCATCCGGCATCATACGACTGCCGGGTGGCGCGTTGCTTACCCGGCTTACAACGGCCTTCTACTCTTTTCCCCTGGGGGTTACCGTGTTTCTCGCACAAGAAATTATTCGTAAAAAACGTGATGGTCATGCGCTGAGCGATGAAGAAATTCGTTTCTTTATCAATGGCATTCGCGACAATACCATCTCTGAAGGGCAAATCGCCGCCCTGGCGATGACCATTTTTTTCCACGATATGACAATGCCTGAGCGTGTTTCGCTGACCATGGCAATGCGTGATTCAGGAACCGTGCTGGACTGGAAAAGCCTGCAGCTGAACGGCCCGATTGTGGATAAACACTCTACCGGCGGCGTAGGTGACGTAACGTCACTGATGTTAGGCCCGATGGTTGCTGCGTGCGGCGGCTATATTCCGATGATCTCCGGACGTGGCCTGGGGCATACCGGCGGTACGCTCGATAAACTTGAAGCGATTCCAGGATTTGACATCTTCCCGGACGACGCCCGTTTCCGTGAAATTATTAAAGACGTGGGTGTGGCGATTATTGGGCAAACCAGCTCGCTCGCACCGGCGGATAAACGTTTTTATGCCACCCGCGATATTACTGCGACGGTGGATTCCATCCCGCTGATTACCGGTTCCATCCTGGCGAAAAAGCTGGCGGAAGGGCTGGATGCGCTGGTGATGGATGTGAAAGTAGGCAGCGGCGCCTTTATGCCGACTTACGAGCTTTCTGAAGCCCTTGCCGAAGCGATTGTCGGCGTGGCGAACGGTGCGGGTGTACGTACCACCGCGCTGTTAACTGATATGAACCAGGTGTTGGCCTCCAGCGCAGGTAACGCGGTAGAAGTTCGCGAGGCTGTGCAGTTCCTGACCGGTGAATACCGCAATCCACGTCTGTTAGACGTCACTATGGCGCTGTGCGTGGAAATGCTGATCTCCGGCAAGCTGGCGAAAGATGACGCCGAAGCCCGTGCGAAATTGCAGGCGGTGCTGGATAACGGCAAAGCAGCAGAGATTTTTGGTCGCATGGTGGCGGCGCAAAAAGGCCCGACCGATTTCGTCGAAAATTATGCGAAGTACCTGCCGACGGCAATGCTCAGCAAAGCGGTATATGCTGATACCGAAGGCTTTGTCAGCGCGATGGATACCCGTGCGCTGGGAATGGCGGTTGTTTCCATGGGCGGCGGTCGTCGTCAGGCATCGGACACCATTGATTACAGCGTTGGCTTTAGCGATATGGCGCGTCTGGGCGATAGCGTAGACGGACAGCGCCCGCTGGCGGTGATCCACGCCAAAGACGAAGCCAGCTGGCAGGAAGCGGCGAAAGCGGTCAAAGCGGCAATTAGCCTTGACGATAAAGCGCCAGAAATTACACCGACAGTCTATCGTCGTATAACCGAATAACTGTATACTGATCTGATCGCTTTTTTGCGGCGCAAGATAGATGCCCTAAATAATTCGAGTTGTAGAAAGGCGACAAACGAGTGAATCCCCGGGAGCGTACATCAGTACGTGACTGGGGTGAATGAGTGAAGTCAACGCATCGACAACTTGAAGTATGACGGGTAATGGAGAACAAGATGAAACGTGCATTTATTATGGTGCTGGACTCCTTTGGTATTGGTGCGACTGAAGATGCGGATCGCTTTGGCGACGTAGGCTCAGACACTATGGGACACATTGCAGAAGCCTGTGCGAAAGGTGAAGCTGACAATGGTCGCAAAGGCCCACTGAATCTGCCTAACCTGACCCGTCTGGGCCTGGTGAAAGCTCACGAAGGTTCTACTGGTAAAATTGCTGCCGGCATGGACGGTAATGCGGAAGTGATTGGTGCTTACGCCTGGGCGCATGAACTCTCTTCCGGGAAAGACACACCGTCTGGCCACTGGGAAATCGCCGGTGTACCGGTTCTGTTTGACTGGGGTTACTTCTCCGATCATGAAAACAGCTTCCCGCAGGAACTGCTGGATAAACTGGTAAAACGTGCCAACCTGCCGGGCTACCTCGGTAACTGCCACTCTTCCGGTACCGTGATTCTGGATCAGTTGGGTGAAGAGCATATGAAAACCGGCAAGCCGATTTTCTATACCTCCGCTGACTCCGTGTTCCAGATTGCCTGTCACGAAGAGACTTTTGGCCTGGATAAACTCTACGAACTGTGCGAAATCGCTCGTGAGGAACTGACCGAAGGTGGTTACAACATCGGTCGTGTTATCGCGCGTCCGTTTATCGGTGATAAAGCCGGTAACTTCCAGCGTACCGGTAACCGTCACGATCTGGCCGTTGAGCCGCCAGCACCGACCGTGCTGCAGAAACTGGTCGACGAGAAAGACGGCCACGTGGTTTCCGTGGGTAAAATCGCGGATATCTATGCGAACTGCGGCATCACCAAAAAAGTGAAAGCCACCGGTCTGGACGCGCTGTTTGACGCCACCATCAAAGAGATGAAAGAAGCCGGTGATAAGACCATCGTCTTCACCAACTTCGTTGATTTCGACTCTTCCTGGGGTCACCGTCGCGATATCGCCGGTTATGCCGCAGGTCTGGAACTGTTCGACCGCCGTCTGCCTGAGCTGATGGAACTGGTGGGGGAAGATGACATTCTGATCCTGACCGCTGACCACGGCTGCGACCCGAGCTGGACCGGGACTGACCACACCCGTGAACACATTCCGGTACTGGTTTACGGCCCGAAAGTGAAACCAGGTTCTTTAGGTCACCGTGAAACCTTCGCGGATATCGGTCAGACGCTGGCGAGCTACTTTGGTACGTCGCCGATGGACTACGGTAAAAACATGCTGTAATACCCGTTGTCTTTCGCGCTGTAGATGCGTTGACTTCATTCGCTCACCCCGGTCACATAGTTAATCTATGCTCCCGGGGATTCACGAATTCGTCGCCTTCCTACAACGCGAAATCCTTAGGGTATTTCACTGTTTTGCATACGTTTTGTAGGCCTGATAGGTGTAGCCGCCATCAGGCAATAACAACGAAATAAGGATAAAAAATGGCAACTCCACATATTAATGCAGAAATGGGTGATTTCGCTGACGTCGTATTGATGCCGGGCGACCCGCTGCGTGCGAAACATATTGCTGAAACTTTCCTCGAAGATGTTCGTGAAGTGAACAACGTTCGCGGCATGTTAGGCTTCACCGGTACCTACAAAGGCCGTAAGATTTCCGTAATGGGCCACGGTATGGGTATCCCGTCCTGCTCCATCTATACCAAAGAGCTGATCACCGATTTCGGCGTGAAGAAAATCATTCGCGTAGGCTCCTGTGGCGCCGTGCGTATGGACGTCAAACTGCGTGACGTGGTTATCGGTATGGGGGCCTGCACCGACTCCAAAGTTAACCGTATCCGCTTTAAAGATCATGATTTCGCTGCTATCGCTGACTTCGACATGGTGCGTAACGCCGTTGATGCAGCAAAAGCCCTGGGCGTAGACGCGCGCGTGGGTAACCTGTTCTCCGCTGATCTGTTCTACTCTCCGGACGGCGAAATGTTCGACGTGATGGAAAAATACGGCGTGCTGGGCGTGGAAATGGAAGCGGCGGGCATCTACGGCGTTGCGGCTGAATTTGGTGCGAAAGCGCTGACCATCTGCACTGTATCCGACCATATTCGTACTCACGAGCAGACCACTGCCGCTGAACGTCAGACGACCTTCAACGACATGATCAAAATCGCACTGGAATCCGTTCTGCTGGGCGATAAAGAGTAAGTTGTTTGTGCCCGGTGGCGCTATGCTTACCGGGCCTACAGCAGTATGTAGGCCGGATAAGGCGCAGCCGCCATCCGGCAATTTCAGGCCAGTGCTTAACGCACCGCTCCGGCAATCCATGCCGACAGCTCGCGTAACTCTTTTTCTTGCTCCGGGAAATCAACCAGAAGCGCCTCGCACTCTTGTTGCAGCATATCCGCACGATACAAGCATCCTTGCAGACGACCCGCCAGCGCTTCCAGCGGCGCGGGATTGAGGCTATCGGTGTAGACCTGGGTGCGGGTAATCACGCCTTTTTCAACGTCGAAATGCAGCTCAACGCCGCCCCAGGTGAAACGCTCATCCAACAGGTGCGAGAAGGCCGGCGCCTGACCAAAGTTCCACTCCCAACTGCTCTGGCGGGCAAAGGTTTCGGCAAAGTTCGGCAGATCCGGCGCTTTGTCCGGGGAGATTACCTCGGCTTCTACGCGTTCGCCGTAGTGGGCGAAAAAGGCTTCCGTGATGGCCTGACAGACCTGTTGATGGGTGATGCCCGGTAACAGCTCGGTCAAATTCGCCACGCGCGAGCGAACCGAAGTGATGCCTTTAGCGGCAAGTTTCTTTTTATCGGGATTGAGATAGTTTGCCAGGCGGCTGAGATCGGCATTCAGCAATAGCGTGCCGTGGTGGAATCCGCGGTCTTTCGTTTCACGATAAGCAGAACCAGAGACTTTACGATCGCCATCCGGCGTTTTCACCACCAGATCGTTACGCCCGGAGGCATCAGCTTCTACGCCCAGCGTATTCAGCGCATTGAGGACTATTGCCGTGGAGATGGTTTTGTCGTATTCCGGTTTACCAGCCATAAAGGTAAAGCAGGTATTACCTAAGTCATGGAACACCGCGCCGCCGCCGCTGCTGCGACGGGCGAGCCGCACGTTGTCTTCCTCCATCCGGCGGGTATTACACTCTTTCCACGGGTTTTGCGCCCGGCCAATCACCACCGTATCGGCGTTACGCCACAAGAACAGGACGCGCTGCGTGGCGGGCATCTGGCGAAAAATGCACTCTTCAACCGCCAGGTTAAACCACGGATCGTAAGAGTCTGAGATAAGCAGGCGTAGTGTGGTCATGGTCGATTTCCTTTCTTTGAATTACTCTTTTTTCTCGTTGTCTTCTTCCTGCACCGGTTTGTTGGCGGTCAGCAGGAAAGGGGATTGCTGCCAGCGGGTACGCTTGCCTTGCAATAATGTACGTGTGAGGACTACACCAATAGCCAGTGACAGAAGCAGCATCAGGCGTAAGATGTTGGTGGTGTTGTCTACCTGCTTCGCTTCGGTGGCAAGCGTGTGGGTGTCGAGTGTCAGGCGCAGATAACCCAGCGGGCCGTTTCTCCCCTGAATGGGCTCAACGATTTGCTGATTAAAATAGCCCCCGGCTTTTTTGCCATCGAGCGCCAGCCGGTCACGGACATCGACACTCTCACCAGTGCGGGTAATCAGATCGCCCTGTTCATCGTACACGCCCGCATCCAGAATACGGCTACTTTCCGTTAACTGCGTGAGTACGGCTTTGATGCGCTTTTCATCCGGTGTTTCGGTGCGCATCAGCGGCGCGATGTTTAAGGTGACCTGGCGGGCCAGTGTACGCGCCAGTTCTTCCAACTGCGGATTACGTTGCTGCTGGTGGCTTTGACTAAACCAGGATGCACCCTGCATCAGGGCGACAAGCAACGCGAGACAGAACAATACAATCACTGCACGATGAAGTCGGAATTTCAGTTTTGCGCGAGCCATATTCCACCTGCTGAAAATTTGAGGCTTAATGTTGCCAGAAGCGCTGGTTACAGGGTAGCCTCATGCGTTATTTTCCGCTGGATGATTCCGACCCGAACGATTTTACAGGAGCTTTAATGCCTAACATTACCTGGTGCGATCTACCTGAAGATGTCTCTCTGTGGCCAGGTCTGCCCCTTTCTTTAAGCGGTGATGAAGTCATGCCGCTGGATTACCACGCGGGCCGCAGTGGCTGGCTGCTGTATGGTCGTGGGCTGGATAAACAACGTTTAACGCAATACCAGAGCAAACTGGGTGCGGCGATGGTGATCGTAGCCGCCTGGTGCGTTGAGGATTATCAGGTGATTCGCCTCGCGGGCTCGTTAACGCCGAGAGCGACAAAACTGGCGCATGACGCCAAACTGGATGTTGCCCCATTAGGTAAAATTCCGCATTTGCGCACGCCGGGTTTGCTGGTGATGGACATGGATTCAACGGCTATCCAGATCGAATGCATTGATGAAATTGCCAAACTGGCCGGGACCGGCGAAATGGTTGCCGAAGTCACCGAACGCGCGATGCGCGGCGAGCTGGATTTTACCGCCAGCCTGCGCAGCCGCGTGGCGACGCTCAAGGGGGCTGATGCCAATATTCTGCACCAGGTGCGCGAAACATTGCCGCTGATGCCTGGCTTGACGCAACTGGTGCTAAAACTGGAAACGCTTGGCTGGAAAGTGGCTATCGCTTCTGGCGGGTTTACTTTCTTTGCCGATTATCTGCGTAACAAGCTGCGTCTGACTGCGGCTGTGGCGAATGAGCTGGAGATCATGGACGGTAAATTCACTGGCAACGTGATCGGCGATATCGTCGATGCGCAGTACAAAGCCAGTACTCTGAGCCGCCTGGCGCAAGAATATGAGATCCCGATGGCGCAGACGGTGGCGATCGGCGACGGCGCCAACGATCTACCGATGATCAAAACAGCCGGGCTGGGCATTGCGTATCATGCGAAACCCAAAGTGAATGAAAAGACGGAGATTACTATCCGTCACGCTGACCTGATGGGCGTGTTCTGCATTCTCTCTGGCAGCATGAACCAGAAATAATGAGGTAAAATGTGGCAAAAGCTCCTAAACGCGCCTTTGTTTGTAATGAATGCGGGGCCGATTACCCGCGCTGGCAGGGGCAATGCAGCGCCTGTCAGGCCTGGAACACCATAACCGAGGTGCGCCTTGCCGCATCGCCAACGGTGGCGCGCAACGAGCGACTCAGCGGCTACGCCGGAAATGCGGGCGTCGCAAAAGTGCAGAAGCTTTCTGACATCAGCCTTGAGGAACTGCCGCGTTTTTCTACCGGATTTAAAGAGTTTGACCGCGTGCTCGGCGGCGGTGTGGTGCCTGGCAGCGCTATTCTGATTGGCGGTAACCCCGGCGCGGGGAAATCAACGCTGCTGCTACAAACGCTGTGCAGGCTCGCCGAGCAGATGAAAACCCTGTACGTCACTGGTGAAGAGTCGCTGCAACAGGTGGCGATGCGCGCGCATCGACTTGGCTTGCCGACGGCGAACCTGAACATGCTGTCGGAAACCAGTATCGAACAAATTTGCCTGATTGCTGAAGAAGAACAGCCGAAACTGATGGTGATCGACTCCATTCAGGTGATGCATATGGCGGACATTCAGTCTTCGCCGGGCAGCGTGGCGCAGGTGCGTGAAACTGCGGCTTACCTGACGCGCTTTGCCAAAACGCGCGGCGTGGCGATTGTGATGGTTGGCCACGTCACCAAAGATGGCTCGCTGGCCGGGCCGAAGGTGCTGGAGCACTGTATTGACTGCTCGGTGTTGCTCGACGGTGACGCTGATTCCCGTTTCCGCACTCTGCGTAGCCACAAAAACCGCTTTGGCGCGGTGAATGAGCTGGGCGTCTTTGCCATGACCGAGCAGGGGCTGCGCGAAGTCAGCAACCCGTCTGCAATCTTCTTAAGCCGTGGCGATGAAGTCACTTCCGGTAGTTCGGTGATGGTGGTTTGGGAAGGCACGCGCCCACTGTTGGTAGAGATTCAGGCGCTGGTCGATCACTCAATGATGGCGAACCCGCGTCGCGTGGCGGTCGGTCTGGAACAAAACCGTTTGGCGATTCTGCTGGCGGTGTTACATCGTCATGGCGGCTTACAGATGGCGGATCAGGACGTGTTCGTCAACGTGGTCGGCGGCGTAAAGGTTACCGAAACCAGCGCCGACCTGGCACTGCTGTTGGCAATGGTTTCCAGCCTGCGCGACAGGCCGTTGCCGCAGGATCTGGTGGTCTTTGGTGAAGTGGGGCTGGCGGGAGAAATCCGCCCTGTGCCGAGCGGTCAGGAGCGTATTTCCGAAGCGGCGAAGCACGGTTTTCGCCGGGCGATTGTTCCTGCCGCTAACGTACCGAAAAAAGTGCCGGAAGGGATGCAGGTCTTTGGCGTTAAGAAGCTTGCAGATGCGTTAAGCGTGTTTGACGACTTATAATCAAATACCCGCCGTCTTTCCGACGGCATTGGGTATTACGTTTATTTTTACAGCAGGAGGCTCTTGTGTCATTTGATTATCTGAAAACCGCCATTAAGCAAAAGGGCTGTACCCTGCAACAGGTGGCGGATGCCAGTGGCATGACCAAGGGATATTTAAGCCAGCTTCTGAATGCCAAAATTAAAAGCCCCAGCGCGCAAAAGCTGGAGGCGTTGCACCGTTTTCTCGGACTGGAGTTTCCGCGTCAGCAGAAAAATATCGGTGTGGTATTCGGTAAGTTTTATCCGCTGCATACTGGCCATATCTATCTTATTCAGCGCGCCTGTAGTCAGGTCGATGAACTGCATATCATTATGGGCTATGACGACACGCGCGATCGTAGTCTGTTTGAAGACAGCGCCATGTCGCAACAGCCCACGGTGCCCGATCGTCTGCGTTGGCTGCTGCAAACCTTTAAGTATCAGAAAAATATTCGTATTCATGCCTTCAATGAAGAGGGCATGGAGCCGTATCCACATGGTTGGGATGTGTGGAGCAACGGAATAAAAACGTTCATGCAGGAGAAAGGGATCCAGCCAAACTGGATCTACACCTCTGAAGAATCAGATGCCCCGCAATACCTCGAACATCTGGGGATCGAAACCGTGCTGGTGGATCCCAAGCGGACGTTTATGAGCATCAGCGGCGGGCAAATCCGTGAGAACCCGTTTCGCTACTGGGAGTATATTCCCACCGAAGTGAAGCCGTTTTTCGTGCGCACCGTGGCGATCCTCGGCGGGGAGTCGAGCGGTAAATCGACGCTGGTGAACAAGCTCGCCAACATCTTTAACACCACCAGTGCGTGGGAATATGGGCGTGATTACGTCTTCTCCCATTTGGGCGGCGACGAGATGGCATTACAGTATTCTGACTACGATAAAATCGCCCTGGGACAAGCGCAATACATTGATTTTGCTGTTAAGTATGCCAATAAAGTGGCGTTCATCGACACTGACTTTGTGACCACTCAGGCGTTCTGCAAAAAGTACGAAGGGCGTGAACACCCGTTTGTGCAGGCGCTGATTGACGAGTATCGCTTTGACCTGGTGATCCTGCTGGAAAACAACACCCCGTGGGTGGCAGATGGTTTGCGCAGCCTTGGCAGCTCGGTTGACAGAAAAGCGTTTCAGACGCTGCTGGTGGAGATGTTACAGGAAAACAACATCGATTTTGTGCACGTTCAGGAGCCGGACTACGATGGTCGCTTCCTGCGCTGCGTGGAGCTGGTAAAAGAGTTGATGGGCGAGCAGAGATAGTTTACATGCCGGATGGCGCTGCGCTTATCCGGCCTACAAGTCGCACTAACCTCGTAGGCCAGATAAGGCGTCACGCCGCCATCCGGCGCTTAACGCTAATTACTTAGCAATACGCTTGTACTTAATACGCTTCGGCTCCAGCGCATCCGCGCCCAGCGTGCGTTTCTTGTACTCTTCGTATTCGGTGAAGTTACCTTCGAAGAATTCCACTTTACCTTCATCCTGGTAGTCCAGAATGTGGGTGGCGATACGGTCAAGGAACCAACGGTCGTGCGAGATAACCATCGCGCAACCCGGGAACTCCAGCAGGGCGTTTTCCAGCGCGCGCAGGGTTTCGATATCCAGGTCGTTGGTTGGTTCATCGAGCAGCAGCATGTTACCGCCAACCTGCAGCAGCTTCGCCAGGTGCAGACGGCCACGCTCACCACCGGACAGCTCGCCGACGCGTTTGCCCTGATCCACCCCTTTGAAGTTAAAGCGGCCTACGTAGGCGCGGCTTGGCATCTCGGTGTTGCCGATCTTCATGATATCCAGCCCGCCGGACACTTCTTCCCACACGGTTTTGCTGTTGTCCATGGCATCACGGAACTGGTCAACAGACGCCAGCTTCACGGTTTCACCCAGCTCAATGGTGCCGCTATCAGGCTGTTCCTGACCGGACATCATGCGGAACAGGGTCGATTTACCCGCGCCGTTCGGACCGATGATGCCGACGATAGCGCCTTTCGGTACTGAGAAGCTCAAATCGTCAATCAGTACGCGATCGCCGTAGGATTTACGCAGATTGGTGACTTCAACGACTTTATCGCCCAGACGAGGTCCTGGTGGAATAAACAGTTCGTTGGTTTCGTTACGTTTCTGGTATTCGGTATTGTTGAGTTCTTCAAAGCGCGCCAGACGGGCTTTGCCCTTAGACTGGCGGCCTTTCGCGCCCTGGCGTACCCACTCCAGCTCTTTCTCAATGGATTTACGGCGAGCCGCTTCCTGAGAGGCCTCCTGGGCCAGACGCTGATCTTTCTGCTCCAGCCAGGAGGAGTAGTTGCCTTCCCACGGAATACCTTCACCGCGGTCAAGCTCCAGAATCCAACCCGCTACGTTGTCGAGGAAGTAACGGTCGTGGGTAATGGCCACCACGGTGCCTTCGAAGTCATGCAGGAAGCGTTCCAGCCACGCCACGGATTCGGCGTCCAGGTGGTTAGTCGGTTCGTCGAGCAGCAGCATGTCTGGTTTTTCCAGCAGCAGGCGGCACAGCGCGACGCGGCGGCGTTCACCACCGGAAAGCTTCTCAATTTTGGCATCCCAGTCCGGCAGACGCAGGGCATCGGCGGCACGTTCGAGCTGTACATTCAGATTATGACCGTCGTGCGCCTGAATAATCTCTTCAAACTTGCCCTGTTGCGCAGCAAGTTTATCGAAGTCGGCGTCTGGCTCTGCGTACTTGGCGTACACTTCATCCAGGCCTTTCAGTGCGTTAACCACTTCGGCAACCGCTTCTTCAACGGATTCGCGAACGGTATGTTCCGGGTTTAGTTTCGGTTCCTGCGGCAGGTAACCGATTTTAATGCCAGGCTGTGGGCGAGCTTCGCCTTCGATATCGGTATCAATGCCGGCCATGATGCGCAGCAGGGTAGATTTACCCGCGCCGTTCAGACCGAGTACACCGATTTTGGCGCCAGGGAAGAAGCTCAGTGAGATGTTTTTAAGAATATGACGTTTCGGCGGAACGACCTTGCCGACACGATGCATGGTATAAACGAATTGGGCCACGTTGGACTCGCCTCTATGTTTATCCCGTCATACTTCAAGCCGCAGATGCGTTGGCTGTGTACATTCACCCCAGTCACGTACTTTTGTACGCTCAGGGGATTCACTCCCTCGCCGCCTTGCTGCAACTTGAATTATTTAGGGCTAATTATTGGTAAATAGTTATCAAAGGCGAAGTGTAGCCTTTTTCATTGCCCAATCCCAGCCAGCAGATCCCACTCGCAACAAAAGTAAAAAAGTGTCCGTGACGTGGCGCATTCTGCAATGTCTGGTTAGCATGAATGAATTAAGCGGCATGATGCTGCACAGACGTAACATGAGAAGAGGAAGAGCTTGTGGACAAAGCCAAACAATTTACCTGGTGCCTGCTGGCTGCCAGCGTATGTCTGCTGACGGTCAGTCAAGTAGCGCGAGCGGATTCCCTGGATGAGCAGCGCAATCGCTATGCGCAAATTAAGCAAGCCTGGGACAACCGACAGATGGATGTCGTAGAGCAGATGATGCCCGGCCTGAAGAACTATCCTCTGTATCCTTATCTGGAATATCGTCAGATCACTGACGATCTGATGAATCAGCCCACCATTACCGTTACCAATTTTGTGCGCGCCAACCCGACGCTGCCCCCGGCGCGTACGCTGCAATCGCGTTTCGTGAACGAACTGGCGCGCCGCGAAGACTGGCGTGGGCTGCTGGCGTTTAGCCCGGAAAAACCGGGCACCACCGAAGCGCAATGTAACTATTACTTCGCGAAATGGAGTACCGGGCAAACCGAAGAGGCCTGGCAGGGGGCGAAAGAACTGTGGTTGACCGGGAAAAGTCAGCCGAACGCTTGTGACAAATTATTTGGCGTATGGCGCGCCTCAGGCACTCAGGATCCGCTGGCGTATCTGGAGCGTATTCGTCTGGCGATGAAAGCCGGGAATACCGGTCTGGTCACGGCGCTGGCCGGACAGATGCCCGCGCAATACCAAACCATTGCCTCTGCGATCATCTCGCTGGCCAACGATCCGAATTCGGTAATGACCTTTGCTCGCACCACCGGCGCCACGGATTTCACCCGACAGATGGCGGCGGTCGCCTTTGCCAGCGTGGCGCGTCAGGATGTGGAAAACGCCCGCCTGATGATCCCTTCCCTGGTGCAGGCGCAACAGCTTAATGATGAGCAAACCCAGGAGCTGCGCGACATTGTCGCCTGGCGTCTGATGGGCAATGACGTTACCGACGAGCAGGCCAAATGGCGTGATGATGCGATTATGCGCTCCAACTCCACCTCGCTTGTGGAGCGCCGGGTGCGCATGGCGCTGGGAACCGGCGATCGTCGTGGCCTGAATACCTGGCTGGCGCGTCTGCCAATGGAAGCCAAAGAAAAAGATGAGTGGCGCTACTGGCAAGCGGATCTGCTGCTGGAGCGCGGACGCGATGCGGAAGCCAAAGAGATCCTGCACCAACTCATGCAGCAGCGCGGTTTCTATCCGATGGTGGCGGCACAGCGCCTGGGTGAAGAGTACGAGCTGAAAGTGGATAAAGCACCAGCGAACGTTGATTCTGCGCTGACTCAGGGCCCGGAAATGGCACGCGTACGCGAGCTAATGTACTGGAACATGGATAATACCGCGCGCAGTGAATGGGCGAATCTGGTCACCAGCCGTACCAAGTCCGAGCAGGCTCAGTTGGCGCGTTACGCGTTCAACAATCACTGGTGGGATCTAAGCGTTCAGGCGACGATCGCCGGAAAGCTGTGGGATCATCTGGAAGAGCGCTTCCCGTTGGCCTATAAAGATCTTTTTACCCGTTACACCAGCGGCAAGGATATTCAGCCAAGCTATGCGATGGCGATAGCGCGTCAGGAAAGCGCCTGGAACCCGAAAGTTAAATCACCGGTAGGCGCCAGTGGGCTGATGCAGATTATGCCGGGTACGGCGACGCATACGGTGAAAATGTTCTCGATTCCGGGTTACAGCAGTCCGAGCCAGCTATTGGATCCTGATACCAACATCAACATCGGAACCAGCTATTTGCAGTACGTGTATCAGCAATTTGGCAATAACCGCATCTTTGCGTCAGCAGCCTATAACGCCGGTCCGGGTCGCGTTCGCACCTGGCTTGGCAATAGCGCTGGCCGCATTGATGCCGTCGCGTTTGTCGAGAGCATTCCATTCTCAGAGACGCGTGGTTATGTGAAGAACGTGCTGGCTTACGATGCGTACTATCGCTATTTCCTCGGCGATAAACCGGAGTTGATGAGCGACGCAGAATGGCAACGTCGTTACTGATCGCGTCGGTTGTGTTATGCTATCGTACTCGTTAAAGAGTACAAAGGGGGAAGCAAGCACGCTTCCCCCCGCAACGATGGCGATAACTTATGACTCAGCAATCACCCTATTCAGCAGAGATGGCAGAACAGCGTCACCAGGAGTGGTTACGTTTTGTCGATCTGCTTAAACACGCCTACGAACAAGATTTACACCTGCCACTGCTCAATTTGATGTTAACGCCGGATGAGCGTGAAGCGTTGGGCACGCGTGTGCGTATCATTGAAGAGCTGCTGCGCGGTGAGATGAGCCAGCGTGAGCTTAAAAACGAGCTTGGGGCGGGGATTGCTACTATTACGCGAGGGTCGAACAGCCTCAAATCCGCGCCGGTGGATCTGCGTCAGTGGCTGGAACAGGTGTTGCTCGGGAAAAATTGATCCGCCGGATGCGGCTTTGCCTTATCCGGCCTACGATTGAACATCCGGCACAATGCTATAAATACACCGCGTTATGAAACGGGCTGAGAGCCAGAATCACCGCCTGGTGGTAAACGCTCGAGCGCGTCAGCTTACCCGCGGTAAAGACGCCGATTGCACCCTCTTTACGGCCAATTTCATCAATACCTGTATAGTCCGACATCACCGGGCCGAGTGCTTCACCTTTGCGGACTCTGTCGAGAATGACAGCAGGCAATGGCAGCGTGGCTGAACGGGCTTCGCCGCGCTGGACGCCGTTATCAATTACCACCCAACAGAAGGTGGCGTCATCGTCAATTCCCGCTTCAATAGCGACCCAGAAATCAGCCTGCGGGTGCTGGCGGCGAGCGTTATCAACGCGATTTCGTGCGCCAGTGCGCGTTTCCTGGTTTCCGAAAGGTTGTTCCGGCACGCCACTCTCGACGGCGACGGGTTCAATATGGCAGGATCCTTCCCCGAAAATCTCTTCAAATGCCCGCAGAATTGCCTGAATTTTGGCAGGATTGGTGGTCGCAGAGATAACCTTGTGCATAATTAAGCTCAGTTTGAAAATTCATCGCATCGCAGTATAACGGAAAAAAAGCATGTTACAGGTATACCTTGTTCGCCATGGCGAAACGCAGTGGAACGCCGAGCGACGTATTCAAGGCCAGTCAGACAGCCCACTGACCGCTAAAGGTGAGCAGCAAGCCATGCAGGTGGGTGAACGCGCCCGCTCGTTTGGTATTACGCATGTCATCAGTAGCGATTTAGGTCGTACACGACGCACCGCAGAAATCATCGCCCAGGCCTGCGGCTGTGATATCACCTATGACTCACGTCTGCGTGAACTGAATATGGGCGTGCTGGAGCAACGTCATATTGATACGCTGACGCCGGAGGAAGAGGGCTGGCGTCGTCAGTTGGTGAACGGTACGGTGGATGGCCGTATTCCTGAAGGGGAATCGATGCAGGAACTGAGCGATCGCGTTAACGCGGCGCTGGCATCCTGTCTGGAACTGCCGCCGGGGAGTCGACCGCTGCTGGTCAGTCATGGTATCGCGCTGGGTTGCCTGGTGAGTACGATTCTGGGATTACCGGCATGGGCTGAACGTCGCCTGCGTCTGCGCAACTGCTCTATTTCTCGTGTCGATTACCAGGAAAGTTTATGGCTGGCACCGGGATGGGTAGTTGAAACGGCAGGGGACATCTCTCATCTGGACGCCCCTGCGTTGGATGAACTGCAGCGCTAGCGGCGAATCGGAATCAGGAATTCGCAGCGCAGGTTAATAGGGCGATCTCCCGCTTTGGCATCTTCTGCCGGGTAGTATCGCTCGATATCCTGCCCTTTACGGCGCGTCAGGTTCAGCATCGGCATGCAGGTGCCGTAAACCGTCAGGATAAACTCCTGCACGCCCGTCCCCAGACCCTCATAGGTAAACATCACATATTCGCCGCCCTGTAACAGGATGGGTTGCGCCGACTGCACGTATCCGTTGGCCTGCTCTGGTGTGAGCGCGGTGGTATAAAACACTTCCTGTTCGTCATCTTTCTCAATGCTGGGGCGCGTTTCATTGAGTCCGTACAGAACCTGCGGGATCGCAGGAGCCTGAGCAAGGAAGTCGCGCCAGAACTGGATCCGCATTTCATGACGGAAATCTGAAATCTGTTCCAGCGAGCAGGAATAGCTTTGCGTAGTGCCAAGCAGTTGCGTATCTTCAAGCGTGACAAACTCATGCGCAGGCATAGCAAATTCACCCAGTCGCATCGGCGGGCGAATACCGAAAGCGCTCCATTCCGGCGAACGACGATACAGCGCAGGCGTCTGAGAAAACTGTTTCTTGAACGCGCGGGTAAAGGTTTGTTGAGAGTCAAAGCGATACTGCAGGGCGATGTCCAGAATCGGACGCGCAGTCAGGCGTAGCGCCACTGCGGACTTCGATAAACGGCGGGCGCGGATATAGGCGCCAATAGCATGGCCCGTCACGTCCTTGAACATTCTCTGCAGATGCCACTTGGAATAGCCTGCTTTTGCCGCCACATTGTCAAGCGACAAAGGCTGATCCAGATGGCCTTCCAGCCAGATTAAGAGGTCGCGAATAATGCCAGCCTGATCCATAAAATATCCTCATCCTTTCAACAACGAGTACCTGACGTCAGGTATGAGGATAATAGCATTTTTTGCTGTTTTAGCATTCAGTGTTTTTTTTGCTCATAAATGCTTTTTTCGGACATACGAAAGCGTGATTATTGTAATCCTGTGATCTATATACGTTTTATCTTAGAATGTCGAATAATTGCACAGAGTAACTTTTAAAAATGGTAACAATATGAAATATAAGAGCTTAGTCATTTCCTCAATTCTGCTGATGATGGCGCAGGTTGCCCATGCGGAGCAGATTGGATCTGTCGATACCGTGTTCAAAATGTTTGGACCGGATCATAAAATTGTGGTCGAGGCATTTGATGATCCTGATGTCACCAATGTGACCTGCTACGTTAGCCGCGCCAAAACTGGTGGAATTAAAGGTGGACTGGGTTTGGCTGAAGATACTTCCGACGCGGCTATCTCCTGTCAGCAGGTGGGGCCGGTGGAGCTGAGCGACAGAATTAAAAACGGCAAAGCCCAGGGCGAGGTGGTCTTTAAGAAACGTACATCGCTGGTGTTTAAATCTTTACAGGTCGTGCGTTTTTATGATGCAAAACGTAATGCGCTGGCCTATCTGGCCTATTCAGATAAGGTGGTTGATGGATCGCCCAAAAATGCTATCAGCGCGGTACCTATCATGCCGTGGCAGCGATAACAGGCAGGCAAAATGCAACAGGCGCTGATCTGGTTGGTTGAGGACGAGCAGGGGATTGCGGATACGCTTATCTATATGCTGCAGCAGGAAGGTTTTAGCGTTGAAGCTTTTGAGCGTGGATTGCCCGTGCTGGAAAAATCACGCCAGAGATGTCCGGATGCGATCATTCTGGATGTCGGACTCCCGGATATCAGTGGTTTTGAACTGTGCCGACGCTTGCTGGAACGCCATCCGGCATTACCGATCCTCTTTCTGACTGCGCGTAGCGATGAAGTCGATCGCCTGCTGGGGCTGGAAATTGGTGCGGATGATTATGTGGCGAAACCCTTCTCTCCGCGTGAAGTGTGCGCCCGCGTGCGTACATTGCTGCGGCGGGTGAGAAAATTCTCCACGCCTTCACCGGCGACGCGCTGTGGGGATTTTGAGCTCAATGAGCTTGCCGCACAGATTACCTGGTTTGGGATGCCGTTAAATCTGACGCGCTATGAATTCTTGTTGCTGAAGACATTACTGTTGTCGCCGGGACGCGTCTACTCACGCCAACAGTTAATGGATTTAGTCTGGGCCGATGCCCAGGATACCTTTGACAGAACGGTCGATACCCACATCAAAACGTTGCGCGCCAAGCTGCGGGCCATCAACCCCGAGCTTTCCCCCATCAATACGCATCGCGGTATGGGATACAGCCTGAGGAGCGTCTGATGCGCATTGGCATGCGTTTGCTGCTCGGCTATTTTCTGATTGTTGCCGTCGCCGCCTGGTTCGTTCTGTCGATCTTTGTGCAGGAAATTAAGCCAGGCGTGCGCCGGGCGACCGAAGGTACTTTAATTGATACCGCCACGCTGCTGGCCGCGCTGGCACGTGATGACTTGCTGTCTGGCTCTCCTTCCCATGGCAGGCTGGCACAGGCCTTTTCGCAACTGCACGATCGTCCTTTTCGCGCCAATATCAGTGGCATTAACAAAGTGCGCAATGAGTATCACGTCTACATGACGGACGCGCAGGGCAAGGTGGTATTTGATTCCGCCAACCAGGCCGTCGGCGAAGATTATTCTCGCTGGAACGACGTATGGTTAACGCTGCGTGGGCAGTATGGCGCACGAAGTACGCCACAGAACACGGCCGATCCGGAAAGTTCGGTGATGTATGTTGCCGCACCGATTGTTGACGGCGGACGTATTATCGGGGTGCTGAGCGTTGGTAAACCGAATGCGGCAATGACGCCAGTGATTAAACGCAGTGAACGGCGGATGCTGTGGGCCAGCGCCGTATTACTGGGGATCGCCTTAGTGATTGGCTTTGGGATGGTATGGTGGATAAACCGGTCTATCGCGCGGCTGGCACGCTATGCTGATTCTGTCACTGAGGATCGCCCCGTTGCGCTTCCTGATCTTGGTAGCAGTGAGCTACGCAAGTTGGCGCAGGCGCTGGAAAGTATGCGTCTGAAGCTGGAGGGCAAGAATTATATTGAGCAGTACGTCTATGCGTTGACGCATGAGTTAAAAAGCCCGTTGGCGGCGATCCGCGGCGCGGCTGAGATTTTGCTCGAAGGGCCGCCGCCGAACGTGGTTGCGCGTTTCACCGATAATATTCTGACGCAGAATGCGCGCATGCAGGCGCTGGTCGAAACTTTGCTACGCCAGGCACGACTGGAGAATCGACAGGACATTACGTTGACGCCGGTGGCGGTAGATGCGCTTTTTACCCAGCTTAAAGAGGCGCGTAGTGTGCAGCTGGCGGCAAAAAATATCACGCTTACCGTTGTACCTTCATCGCTGACGGTTGCCGCCGATGCCGCACTGTTGGAGCAAGCGTTGGGTAATCTGCTGGATAACGCCATCGATTTTACGCTGGAGAACGGGACAATTGTATTGAGCGCGCATTCGCAGGAGGACCGCGTCACAATACAGGTCAGTGATAACGGTAGTGGCATACCTGACTTTGCGTTGCCGCGTATTTTTGAACGCTTCTACTCGCTGCCCCGTGAGAATGGGCATAAGAGTAGTGGGCTGGGGCTGGCGTTTGTCAGTGAGGTTGCGCGATTGCATCGAGGTGACGTGACGTTATGCAACCGACCAGAAGGCGGGGCGCAGGCCTCGTTTACACTTCACCGTCACTTCACATAACTTCAAATTCCCCGCACATAGCTGTTCTACCTTGCTGATATCGCAAAGGAGAACGCTATGTTTAAATCCCCCCTGTTTTGGAAAATAGTCACCTTAGGTGGCGCTATGCTGCTGCTGTTAATTCCACTGACGATGATCAGGCAGATTATTGTTGAGCGGTCGGACTACCGTAGTGAGGTAGAAGATGCTATTCGACAGAGCACCAGTGGGCCGCAAAAGGTGGTAGGCCCGCTGATTGCCGTCCCGGTGACGGAACTGTATACCGAGCTGGAAGGTGACAAACAGATCCAGCGAAAGCGCAGCTACATCCACTTCTGGTTGCCGGAATCGCTGGTTGTTGAGGGTAACCAGAACGTTGAAGCGCGGAAGATAGGTATTTATGAAGGACAGGTCTGGCACAACGATTTATCGGTGAAGGCTGAGTTTAACGCCGAACGGCTGAGCGATTTAAACCATCCCAATGTCAGCGTCGGTAAACCGTTTATTGTGGTTGGCGTGGGCGACGCGCGCGGGATTGGCGTCGTGAAGGCTTCGCAGATTAATGGAACATCGCTGGCGGTCGAACCCGGTACTGGGCTGGATGGCCGTGCTCAGGGGATCCACATTCCGCTACCGGATGCCGGCTGGGCGGAAAAAAATCTCAGTGTCGTGTTGTCGCTTAATCTGAGTGGAACCGGTGATTTTTCTGTCGTCCCGGTTGGTCGTAATAGCGAAATGACTGTGACCAGCAACTGGCCACACCCTAACTTTCTCGGCGATTTTCTTCCGGCTAAGCGTGAAATCAGTGAGTCAGGGTTTAAGGCGCAATGGCAAAGTAGCTGGTTCGCGAATAATCTGGGAGAACGCTTCGGCGATGAGAAGATTGGCTGGCAGGGCATGCCTGCGTTTAGCGTTGCTGTGGCTACGCCTGCGGATCAGTATCAACTGACAGATCGGGCGACAAAGTATGCCATTTTATTGATTACACTGACTTTCATGTCTTTCTTTGTGCTCGAGAGTATGACCAGTCTGCGTCTGCACCCGATGCAATATCTGTTGGTGGGATTATCACTGGTGATGTTCTATTTGCTGTTGTTGGCGCTGTCGGAGCATGTGGGTTTTACTGCGGCGTGGATTACGGCAAGCCTGGTAGGCGCGCTGATGAACGGCATGTATTTACAGGCGATACTACAGGGATGGCGTAACAGTCTGTTTTTTACCGCAGCATTGCTGGGACTGGATGGCGTGATGTGGGTACTGTTGCGTTCGCAGGACAGCGCGTTACTGCTGGGAACGGGCGTGCTGTTACTGGCGCTTTGTGGGGTGATGTTCCTGACGCGTCATCTTGATTGGCACCGGCTTGCACAGCCAAAGCCCAAAAAGGAGAACGCAACTGAGGACGATGAATTACGGTTGTGGAAATAGGGGCGTAGTAGAATGAAAAACGGCGCATAAAGCGCCGTTTTTATACCAGTCAGGATGACATTAATCCTGCAGATCGCCGCAGAAACGGTAGCCTTCACCGTGAATGGTAGCGATGATTTCTGGTGTATCCGGCGTGGATTCGAAATGCTTACGAATACGGCGGATTGTTACGTCAACGGTACGGTCATGCGGCTTCAGTTCGCGGCCGGTCATTTTTTTCAGCAGTTCTGCGCGAGACTGGATCTTGCCCGGATTCTCGCAGAAGTGAAGCATGGCACGGAATTCGCTACGTGGCAGTTTATACTGCTCGCCGTCAGGGCCAATCAGAGAGCGGCTATTGATGTCCAGCTCCCAACCATTGAACTTGTAGCTTTCGACGCTACGACGCTCTTCGCTCACTGTGCCCAGATTCATGGTGCGGGACAGCAGGTTACGAGCACGGATAGTCAGTTCGCGTGGGTTAAACGGCTTGGTGATGTAATCGTCAGCGCCGATTTCGAGGCCGAGAATTTTATCGACTTCGTTATCACGGCCCGTCAGGAACATCAGTGCAACGTTAGCTTGTTCGCGAAGTTCACGCGCTAACAGAAGACCATTTTTACCTGGCAGATTGATATCCATAATCACAAGGTTGATGTCATATTCAGAGAGGATCTGATGCATTTCCGCGCCATCTGTCGCCTCGAATACATCATAGCCTTCCGCTTCGAAAATGCTTTTCAACGTGTTACGTGTTACTAACTCGTCTTCAACGATAAGAATGTGCGGGGTCTGCATGTTTGCTACCTAAATTGCCAACTAAATCGAAACAGGAAGTACAAAAGTCCCTGACCTGCCTGATGCATGTCGTAAATTAACATGATCGGCGTAACATGACTAAAGTACGTAATTGCGTTCTTGATGCACTTTCCATCAACGTCAACAACATCATTAGCTTGGTCGTGGGCACTTTCCCTCTGGACCCGACAGTGTCAAAAACGGCTGTCATCCTAACCATTTTAACAGCAACATAACAGGCTAAGACGTACCGGACACCCAATAAAACTACGCTTCGTTGACATATATCAAGTTCAATTGTAGCACGTTAACAGTTTGATGAAATCAACGTATCTAAATGATAGCTTTCATCACAAAATTGCAATATTACAACTAGTTGCACGCGCTAATTAATAAATGTAATGAATCCAATCTATGAGAACCATTCTAAATCAAATTATCATGGATAAACAGAAGGATATGCAACTTCTGTTAACATAAAAAGCAATAGTACATGCAGGAAATAGTTTAGCATTTTTTACTGAATGTAAAATGCTTTTTCAGTGATTTCTGTTAAAAATATGTAAATTCGCGCTGCGTAATATGTTGATGCACATCACATAATTATCTGCAGGCCGGTCAAAAAGAGTATCAAAATGCGTTTAACAATTATTCTGGTTGCTCCCGCCAGAGCCGAAAATATTGGCGCGGCAGCTCGTGCTATGAAAACCATGGGATTCACACAAATGCGGATCGTTGATAGCGAGGCTCATCTGGCGCCTGCGACGCGATGGGTTGCGCATGGCTCGGGTGATATTATTGATAATATTAACGTTTTTCCAACATTAGCGGAGGCGCTTCACGACGTGGATTTTACCGTCGCCACCACGGCGCGCAGCCGGGCGAAGTTTCATTATTACGCCACGCCGGTCGAATTGGTTCCCCTGTTGCAGGAAAAATCAACGTGGATGGATCACGCCGCGCTGGTTTTTGGTCGTGAAGATTCGGGGTTAACCAACGAAGAATTGGCTCTGGCGGATGTACTCACCGGTGTACCTATGGTGGCTGACTATCCATCACTCAATTTGGGGCAGGCGGTGATGGTGTATTGCTATCAATTAGCAGGTTTAATACAACAACCGGCCAGAAACATTGAGGTGACGGATGAGCATCAGCTACAGGCATTGCGCGAACGTGTTTTGCGTTTATTAGCCACGCTGAACGTTTCTGACGACATTAAGCTGACGGACTGGCTGCAACAGCGAATGGGTCTGTTAGAGCAGCGAGACACGGCAATGTTGCACCGTTTTTTACATGATATCGAAAAAAATATTACAAAATAAAATGTCTTCTTTGTTTTGTTTTTTAGTGTTTGATTCTGACTTCAAGTGGGGTGCTCACGCTGTATTGGTTGAAAATAAAAGGGCAAGCAGTCGCTCGTGAACAAGTTTCGGAATGTGATCAATTTAAAAATTTATTGACTTAGGTCAGCAGATACTTTAACCCTAAAAGAATACAAGACAGGCCATAAATAATTACAGAGCACACAACATCATGAAACGCATCAGCATCACCATTACAACAACCATCACCATTACCACAGGTAACGGTGCGGGCTGACGCGTACAGGAAACACAAGAAAAAGCCCGCACCTAAACAGTGCGGGCTTTTTTTTCGACCAAAGGCAACGAGGTAAACCATGCGAGTGTTGAAGTTCGGCGGTACATCAGTGGCAAATGCAGAGCGCTTTCTGCGAGTTGCCGATATTCTGGAAAGCAATGCCAGGCAGGGGCAGGTCGCGACCGTGCTCTCTGCCCCCGCAAAAATTACCAACCATCTGGTGGCGATGATTGAGAAGACCATCGGTGGTCAGGACGCTTTAGCCAATATCAGTGACGCCGAACGTATTTTCTCAGAGCTTTTGGTTGGTCTCGCCGCCGCGCAGCCGGGTTTTCCGCTGGCTCCGCTCAAAGCCTTCGTTGAACAAGAATTTGCCCAAATTAAACATGTCCTGCACGGTATCAGCCTGCTGGGACAGTGCCCGGACAGCATCAATGCCGCGCTTATTTGCCGTGGCGAAAAAATGTCGATCGCTATCATGGCTGGCCTGCTGGAGGCGCGCGGGCACCACGTTACCGTTATCGATCCGGTCGAGAAATTGCTGGCGGTAGGCCATTACCTCGAATCTACCGTTGATATCGCCGAATCTACGCGCCGCATTGCCGCCAGTCGTATTCCTGCGGACCACATGATTTTGATGGCAGGCTTTACTGCCGGGAATGAAAAAGGTGAGTTGGTGGTGTTGGGGCGCAATGGCTCCGACTACTCTGCCGCCGTACTGGCCGCCTGTTTACGCGCGGACTGTTGTGAGATCTGGACCGATGTTGACGGCGTATATACTTGCGATCCGCGCCAGGTACCCGACGCCCGATTGCTGAAGTCGATGTCTTATCAGGAAGCGATGGAGCTTTCTTACTTCGGCGCCAAAGTTCTGCATCCGCGCACCATTACCCCAATTGCTCAGTTCCAGATCCCGTGCCTGATTAAAAATACCGGCAATCCACAAGCGCCGGGCACGTTGATCGGCGCCAGCAGTGATGAAGACGATTTGCCGGTGAAAGGTATTTCTAACCTTAATAACATGGCGATGTTTAGCGTCTCCGGCCCGGGAATGAAAGGCATGGTGGGCATGGCGGCGCGCGTTTTTGCCGCGATGTCGCGTGCGGGTATCTCGGTGGTGCTGATCACGCAATCCTCTTCTGAATACAGCATCAGCTTCTGCGTTCCGCAGGGCGACTGCGCGCGTGCGCAACGCGCGATGCAGGATGAATTCTACCTCGAACTGAAAGAAGGCCTGCTGGAGCCGCTGGCGGTGACTGAACGTCTGGCTATCATCTCTGTTGTTGGCGATGGTATGCGCACGCTGCGTGGCATCTCGGCGAAATTCTTTGCTGCGCTGGCCCGCGCCAACATCAATATCGTGGCGATTGCCCAGGGTTCATCTGAGCGTTCTATTTCGGTGGTGGTGAACAACGACGACGCGACCACTGGCGTTCGCGTGACCCATCAAATGCTATTCAACACCGACCAGGTGATTGAAGTGTTTGTGATTGGCGTAGGCGGGGTGGGCGGTGCGTTGCTGGAGCAGCTTAAACGTCAGCAAACCTGGCTTAAAAAGAAGCATATCGATCTGCGCGTGTGCGGCGTGGCGAACTCGAAGGCTCTGCTGACCAACGTCCATGGTTTGAATCTGGAAAACTGGCAGGCGGAGCTGGAAAGCGCGAAAGAGCCATTCAACCTTGGGCGCTTAATTCGTCTGGTAAAAGAATATCATCTGCTTAATCCGGTGATCGTCGACTGTACGTCAAGCCAGGCGGTGGCGGATCAATATGCTGATTTCCTGCGCGAAGGCTTCCATGTGGTTACGCCGAACAAAAAGGCCAACACCTCGTCGATGGATTACTACCATCAGCTGCGTTTTGCAGCGGCGAAGTCCCGGCGTAAATTCCTCTACGATACCAACGTGGGAGCGGGCTTGCCGGTTATTGAAAACCTGCAAAATCTACTCAGCGCAGGTGATGAATTGCAGCGTTTCTCCGGTATTCTTTCCGGCTCACTGTCGTTTATTTTCGGCAAGCTGGATGAAGGAATGAGCTTCTCGCAAGCCACCACCATGGCGCGTGAGATGGGTTACACCGAACCTGACCCGCGTGACGATCTTTCCGGTATGGACGTGGCGCGTAAGCTGCTGATCCTCGCCCGTGAAACCGGTCGTGAGCTGGAGCTTTCTGACATTGTTATTGAGCCGGTCCTGCCAAAAGAGTTTGATGATTCCGGTGATGTTTCCGCGTTTATGACGAAATTGCCGCAGCTGGATGACGAGTTTGCCGCGTGCGTGGCGAAAGCCCGTGATGAGGGTAAAGTATTGCGCTATGTTGGCAATATTGAAGAAGATGGCGTCTGTCGCGTGAAAATAGAGGCAGTAGACGGCAACGATCCGCTGTTCAAAGTGAAAAACGGTGAAAACGCGCTGGCGTTTTACAGCCACTACTATCAGCCGCTACCGTTGGTTCTGCGCGGATACGGCGCGGGTAACGACGTGACGGCGGCGGGCGTATTCGCCGACCTGCTACGCACCCTTTCATGGAAGTTAGGAGTCTGACATGGTGAGAGTTTATGCCCCGGCTTCCAGTGCCAATATGAGCGTCGGGTTTGATGTGCTCGGGGCGGCGGTAACCCCGGTAGACGGTTCGCTGTTGGGCGATGTGGTCTCGGTTGAGACGGCTGACCAGTTCAGCCTGAACAACCTCGGGCGCTTTGCTAATAAGTTGCCGTCTGAGCCGCGAGAAAATATCGTCTATCAGTGCTGGGAACGTTTCTGCCAGGAACTGGGTAAAAGCGTTCCAGTGGCGATGACGCTGGAAAAAAATATGCCGATTGGCTCCGGGTTAGGCTCCAGCGCCTGTTCCGTTGTGGCGGCGCTGGTCGCGATGAATGAGTACTGTGGTAAACCGCTCAACGATACGCGACTGTTGGCGATTATGGGCGAACTGGAAGGGCGTATCTCCGGCAGTATTCACTACGATAATGTCGCCCCGTGCTTTTTGGGCGGCATGCAGCTAATGATCGAAGAAAACGGCATTATCAGCCAGCAGGTGCCAGGCTTTGATGAGTGGCTGTGGGTGCTGGCATATCCAGGTATTAAAGTTTCCACAGCGGAAGCGCGGGCGATTTTACCTGCGCAATATCGTCGTCAGGACTGTATTGCCCACGGGCGACATCTGGCTGGATTTATCCATGCCTGCTATTCCCGTCAGCCTGGGCTTGCCGCGAAGCTGATGAAGGACGTCATTGCTGAGCCGTACCGTACCCGCTTGCTGCCTGGCTTTAGCCAGGCGCGTCAGGCGGTAGCGGAAATCGGCGCGCTGGCCAGCGGCATCTCCGGCTCGGGGCCGACGCTGTTCGCCTTATGCGATAAGCCGGATACGGCACAGCGCGTAGCAGACTGGCTGGGTAAAAATTACCTGCAAAATCAGGAAGGCTTTGTTCATATTTGCCGGCTGGACACGGCGGGCGCACGGGTACTGGGATAATCAATGAAACTCTATAATCTGAAAGATCACAACGAACAGGTCAACTTTGCGCAGGCCGTCACGCAAGGGCTTGGCAAGAATCAGGGATTGTTTTTTCCACACGAGCTGCCGGAATTTAATCTGACAGAAGTGGATGAGATGCTGAACCAGGACTTCGTCAGCCGCAGCGCTAAGATCCTTTCCGCATTTATTGGCACGGAGATCCCACAAGAGATCCTGGAGGAGCGCGTGCGTGCGGCGTTTGCCTTCCCGGCACCGGTCGCTCAGGTCGAAGGTGATATCGGCTGTCTGGAGCTGTTCCATGGTCCGACACTGGCGTTTAAAGACTTTGGCGGGCGCTTTATGGCGCAAATGCTAACGCACATCAGCGGCGACAAACCGGTGACAATCCTGACTGCGACATCCGGAGACACCGGGGCCGCAGTTGCACATGCTTTTTATGGCCTGAAAAATGTGCGTGTGGTGATCCTCTACCCAAATGGCAAGATCAGCCCATTACAGGAAAAACTGTTCTGTACGCTGGGCGGCAATATTGAAACCGTTGCGATTGATGGTGACTTTGATGCCTGCCAGGCGCTGGTGAAACAGGCGTTTGATGATGAAGAGCTGAAGGCAGCCCTGGGGCTGAATTCCGCAAACTCCATCAACATCAGTCGCCTGCTGGCGCAAATCTGCTACTACTTTGAAGCCGTGGCTCAACTGCCGCAAGAGGCGCGGAATCAGCTGGTGATTTCTGTTCCCAGCGGTAACTTTGGCGATTTGACCGCCGGGCTGCTGGCGAAATCACTGGGCTTGCCGGTGAAGCGTTTTATCGCCGCGACCAACGTCAACGATACGGTTCCGCGTTTCCTTGCTGAAGGTGAGTGGGCGCCGAAAGCGACTCAGGCGACGTTATCGAATGCCATGGATGTCAGCCAGCCGAACAACTGGCCGCGCGTGGAAGAACTGTTCCGCCGTAAAATTTGGCGTCTGAATGAGCTGGGTTATGCCGCCGTTGATGATGCAACGACGCAGGACACCATGCGCGAACTGCAGAAGATTGGTTACACCTCAGAGCCGCATGCGGCGGTGGCGTATCGTGCACTGCGTGATCAGTTGAATCCGGGCGAATATGGCCTGTTCCTTGGCACCGCACATCCGGCGAAATTTAAAGAAAGCGTTGAACAGATTCTGAATGTCACGCTGGATCTACCAAAAGAGCTGGCTGAACGTGCAGACTTGCCGCTGCTTTCGCATCATCTGCCCGCTGATTTTGCGCAACTGCGTAAGCTGATGATGGCTCGCGGTTAATGGTGGTGCCCGCTGGCGCTTTGCTTAGCGGGCCTACAAAACCTGCAGGCCGGATAAGGCGTTAGCCGCCATCCGGCATGTACACTACTGCTCGTGACGCTTAAACACCAGTTCACCTTTCCCTGACGCTTCTTCATCAAAGAAATAGCCTTCGCTGTTAAAAGCGGTCAACTGTTCTGGCTGCGTTAAGCGGTTTTCAATGATGTAGCGGCTCATCAGGCCGCGGGCTTTTTTGGCATAGAAGCTGATGACTTTGAATTTGCCGTTCTTCTCATCAAGGAATACCGGTTTAATCAGTTCTGCGTTCAGCTTTTTCGGCTTCACGGATTTAAAATACTCGTCTGAGGCGAGGTTAATCACCACGCTGTCGCCTTGTGCTCCCAGCGCTTCGTTAAGCTTATCGGTGATGGTATCTCCCCAGAACTGATAGAGATCTTTACCCTTCGCATTGGCCAGACGAATGCCCATCTCCAGACGGTAGGGTTGCATCAAATCCAGCGGGCGCAGAACACCATACAGCCCGGACAGCATGCGTAAATGCTGCTGAGCGAAGTCGAAATCCGCCTCGCTGAAGGTTTCAGCCTGCAGTCCGGTATACACGTCGCCCTTAAACGCCAGAATGGCCTGGCGCGCATTGTCCGGCGTGAAGTCAGGCTGCCAGTCGTGGAAACGCGTGGCGTTCAGATCCGCCAGCTTGTCGCTAATTCCCATCAGCTTGCCGATCTGCGGCGCAGAGAGTTGACGCGCCACGTGGATTAACTGCTGGGAGTGGTCCAGCAGTTCAGGCAGCGTATGGCGTGTGGTAGCCAGCGGGCTTTGGTAGTCGAGCGTTTTTGCAGGTGAAATCAGAATCAGCATATCCAGTCCTTGCAGGAGATTTACTGCGACTTTAGCAAAAAAAACGACAGAATTGATCGATGGTTGTGATTGCCGCGCTAGCTGCGCGGCGTTTCATCCCATGTATCCGGTGCAAGCTGTTGTCTGATATCAGGATAACGGTGCGGATCAAATTCCGGGCGCACACCGAGTTTGCGCTGACGCAGATAGTCGCTGGCGATGGTATGGACAACCGGAGAAAGCAGCAGAATCGCCGTCAGGTTAGTGATGGCCATACAAGCCATAATGATATCGGCCAACTGCCAGACCAACGGGAAGCTGACTAACGTTCCGCCAATGACGGTGCTAACGGTGGCGATGCGCAATAGCCAGATGACGCGCATATTGTCCAGTTTCAGAAAGACGAGATTGTTTTCCGCATAGATGTAGTTGGCGACGATCGAGCTAAAGGCAAACAGAATCACAATAAATGCGACAAACCCAGCCCCCCATTCGCCGGTCAGTGAGATCATGGCCTTCTGCATCAATTGGATGCCTTCCATGGGCACATAGCCGGCGCCATTGCCTGCCAACAGAATAATCATGGCGCTGGCCGTACAGACAACGAGAGTGTCGCCTAACACACCGATCATTTGCACAATGCCTTGTGCCGCAGGATGCGGTGGCCAGGAGGCTGCCGACGCGGCTGCATTCGGCGTAGATCCCATTCCTGCCTCATTAGAAAACATGCCGCGCTGAAAACCATTGGCAATAGCCTGGCTTAGCGTATATCCGGCCGCACCCGCTGCGGCTTCCTGCCAGCCAAAGGCGCTTTTTATAATGGTGACGATAATGTCGGGAAGCTGCCCGATATGCCACAGGCAGATGATGATGCTACATCCAACCCACAGCAGCGCCATGATCGGCACAAACCATTGCATCAGACGGGCAACACCATTAATACCGCCAATGATCACCAGGAATGACAGTATCGCCAAAGCGATGCCGGAAGCGAGGGGAGGGATGTCGAACGCAAATGCCAATGCGCGGGAGACAGAGTTTGCCTGAACGCTGTTAAAAATCAGTCCATAGGCAATAAGTAAAAAGATGGCAAAGAGTACGCCCATCCAGCGCATGCCCAGCCCACGAGCCATATACCACGCAGGGCCACCGCGGAACTGTCCTTTGCTATCGCGTTCTTTATACAGTTGCGCGAGTGAGCACTCGGCGAATGACGTTGCCATGCCAATGATCGCTGAGACCCACATCCAGAAGACGGCCCCTGCGCCGCCAGCGGCGATCGCCAACGCTACGCCGGCCAGGTTCCCGCTACCAATACGTGCGGCAAGACTGGTGCACAATGCCTGAAACGAGGTTAAGCCACCCGGCTGCGGGCTAATGCTGTTTTTAAGACTTGTGCCAAACTGGCGAATGTAGCGGAACTGCACGAACCCGGTACGCCAGGTGAACCAACATCCTGCACCAAGCAGGAGGTAGATCATCACCGAACCCCAGAGTATTTCATTAATAAACAAGAAAAAATCAGGCATTAACATCCCTCTTGTTGATGCCGGTACGCGCGAATATTCCCATGTAAGCGCTACCAATTATCGAACAGTATATACCTTGTCAGGAGAGTGATTGCGGGAGTTTACCATAACAATGGGGATAACCCTTAATTGCGCATCAGGAGCTTTAAGATGCGTAATCGGGAATGAGCAGTGAGTTGGACAATCCCGGCGGTTGCGCTGAGAGTGCGTCGTGCTATCATCAGGGAAGATCGGTTACATCCCCCTAACAAGCTGTTTAAAGAGAATCGCTATCATGACGGACAAATTGACCTCCCTTCGTCAGTTCACCACAGTAGTGGCCGACACCGGAGACATCGCGGCAATGAAGCTGTATCAGCCTCAGGATGCCACAACTAACCCTTCTCTCATTCTTAACGCAGCGCAGATCCCAGAATACCGCAAGCTGATTGATGACGCTGTAGCCTGGGCTAAGCAGCAGAGCAACGACCGCGCTCAACAGGTCGTCGACGCGACCGACAAACTGGCCGTCAATATCGGTCTGGAGATCCTGAAACTGGTCCCGGGTCGTATCTCTACTGAAGTTGATGCTCGCCTGTCCTACGACACCGACGCGTCTATCGCGAAAGCAAAACGTCTGATCAAACTGTACAACGATGCTGGCATCAGCAACGATCGTATTCTGATCAAACTGGCTTCTACCTGGCAGGGTATCCGTGCCGCTGAGCAGCTGGAAAAAGAAGGCATCAACTGTAACCTGACTCTGCTGTTCTCCTTCGCGCAGGCGCGTGCATGTGCTGAAGCTGGCGTATACCTGATTTCTCCGTTCGTTGGTCGTATTCTTGACTGGTACAAAGCCAACACCGACAAGAAAGAGTATGCACCGGCAGAAGATCCGGGTGTGGTTTCCGTAACGGAAATCTACGAGTACTACAAACAGCATGGTTACGAAACCGTGGTGATGGGCGCGAGCTTCCGTAACATCGGCGAAATCATTGAACTGGCAGGCTGCGATCGTCTGACGATTGCTCCGGCACTGTTGAAAGAGCTGGCGGAAAGCGAAGGCGCTATCGAACGTAAACTGTCCTTCTCTGGCGAAGTGAAAGCGCGTCCTGCACGCATCACCGAAGCTGAGTTCCTGTGGCAGCACAACCAGGATCCGATGGCTGTAGACAAACTGGCGGACGGTATCCGTAAGTTTGCTGTAGACCAGGGTAAACTGGAAAAAATGATCGGCGATCTGCTGTAATCATTTCGGCGTGGCCCTGATATGGGTCACGCTACCTCTTCTGAAACCTGTCTGTCCTTCCTTTCGCAGTGTATCATTCTGTTTAACGAGACTGTTTAAACGGAATAATTATGAATACTTTACGCATTGGCCTGGTGTCCATTTCTGACCGTGCTTCCAGCGGCGTTTACCAGGATAAAGGTATCCCGGCCCTGGAAGAGTGGCTGGCGTCTGCCCTTACCACCCCCTTTGAACTGCAAACGCGGTTGATCCCGGATGAGCAGGCAATCATCGAACAAACGTTATGCGAACTGGTGGATGAAATGAGCTGCCATCTGGTGCTGACTACCGGTGGTACCGGTCCGGCTCGTCGCGATGTGACGCCTGATGCCACGCTTGCCGTCGCTGACCGTCAGATGCCGGGCTTTGGCGAACAGATGCGCCAGATAAGTCTGCACTTTGTGCCAACGGCGATCCTCTCTCGTCAGGTCGGCGTGATTCGTAAACAGACGCTGATCCTGAATCTGCCGGGGCAACCGAAATCAATCAAAGAAACGCTGGAAGGCGTAAAAGATGCCGACGGTAAGGTTATCGTGCCGGGTATCTTTGCAAGTGTACCGTATTGTATACAGCTATTGGATGGGCCGTATGTCGAAACCGCACCGGCTGTTGTAGCATCTTTTCGTCCGAAAAGCGCAATTCGCGATACAAACGCCTGAAAGTAGCCCGATCGTGGCATAAGTGCCAATGACAGTGGAGTATTGAATTGTTTACGATATAGTAATTTTTGCTTTACATATATCGACAAACAGATTCAATAACTCCACTGACTGATGGTTTGCTATGTCACAACACTCTCGACCGCTGAATCGCCAGGATTATAAAACTCTTACGCTTGCCGCCCTCGGCGGTGCGCTTGAGTTTTATGATTTCATTATCTTCGTCTTCTTTGCCGCTGTTGTTGGTGAACTCTTCTTTCCGGCAGACATTCCTGAGTGGCTACGTCAGGTGCAAACCTTCGGCATTTTTGCCGCCGGATATCTGGCGCGTCCGCTGGGTGGCATCATCATGGCGCACTTTGGCGATCTGGTCGGGCGTAAGAAAATGTTCACCCTGAGCATTTTGCTGATGGCGATACCGACGCTGGCGATTGGTCTTTTGCCTACCTACGCCTCAATGGGGATCCTCGCACCGCTGCTGTTACTGCTGATGCGCATTTTGCAAGGCGCTGCCATCGGCGGAGAAGTGCCGGGCGCGTGGGTGTTCGTGGCGGAGCACGTACCGGAGCGCCGCATCGGCATTGCCTGTGGCACGCTGACCGCCGGGCTGACGGTGGGGATTCTGTTGGGATCGGTGGTTGCGACGCTGGTGAATACCAACCTGACGCAACAGGCGGTGCATGACTACGGCTGGCGTATCCCGTTCCTGTTGGGGGGCGTTTTTGGGCTGGTGGCGATGTACCTGCGCCGCTGGCTGCAGGAAACGCCCATCTTTCTCGAGATGCAGCAACGTAAGGCGCTGGCGCAGGAACTGCCGGTAAAGTCGGTGGTGAGCAAACATAAAAAAGCGGTGGTGGTGTCAATGCTACTGACCTGGCTGCTCTCGGCCGGGATTGTAGTGGTGATCCTGATGTCGCCCGTCTGGTTGCAAAAGCAATATGGCTTTGCACCCGCGCTAACGTTACAGGCCAACAGTGTCGCTACCATTATGCTGTGCGTCGGCTGTCTGCTGGCCGGATTTATTGTCGACAGGGTTGGTGCCAGCAAAACCTTTACTGTCGGCAGCCTGTTGCTGGCCTGCTCGAGCTGGTTTTTCTATCACCTGACCGGCAGCCATCCTCAGCACTTGTTCCTGTTATACGGGCTGGTGGGATTATGCGTTGGCGTAGTCGGCGCTGTGCCTTACGTGATGGTGCGGGCATTTCCGGCGGAAGTCCGCTTTACCGGCATCTCTTTTTCCTACAACGTTTCCTATGCCATTTTCGGTGGTTTGACGCCAATCGCGGTAACAATGTTAATGAGCGTGTCGCCAATGGCTCCAGCCTGGTATGTGCTGGCGTTATCGCTGGTGGGGTTAGGTCTGGGGATTTGGCTGCGACAGGATATTTATCATCGCGATACGAGCGTACAGGGAGAGTTACAGCGTTTGTAAGGAATATCCCCCCGTCAGGGGGGATAAAGGCAGATTAGTGTGCTTCACCAATTGGCAGGATGGTGCGGCCAAACTGTTCGTTCAGCACTTCACCCATCGCCAGGTAAATGGCGCTTGCGCCACACACTAAGCCAACCCAACCCGCTACGTGAATGATTGCTTCGTTACCTGCAATGTTGCCAACGGCCAGCAGGGCGAACAGCACGGTCAGGCTCAGGAACACGAACTGCAGCATGCGCGCGGCTTTCAGCGTACCGAAGAACATGAACAGAGTGAACACGCCCCACAGACCCAGGTAAGCGCCCAGGAACTGACCATTGGTTGCATCCGCGAGGCCCATTTTCGGCATCAGCAGAATCGCAACCAGCGTCAGCCAGAACGAACCGTAGGAGGTAAAGGCGGTTAAACCGAAGGTATTGCCTTTTTTATATTCCAGAAGACCGGCAAAAATTTGCGCGATACCGCCGTAGAAAATGCCCATCGCCAGAATAATAACGTCTAAAGCGAAGAAACCCGCGTTATGCAGGTTAAGCAGAATGGTGGTCATGCCAAAGCCCATCAGGCCCAGCGGTGCCGGATTAGCCAACTTAGTGTTGCCCATAATTCCTCAAAATCATCATTGATTGAATGGTGAAATAGTTTCCCCAAATAACGATCACTGTCTTCGGGGCGCGGCATAATAATCAGGGGAGAGGGCACTGTCTATGATCTCACGAAGGGAAAATGAATTATTTTCCCTGTGATGGGCATCACGCTTGTGTGTGGTTGAGCATTCTGCGCAGGCAGGCGATGTGGAGTACCGCTGGGATCGTCACGCGATAAGCGCTGCCGCTCACCGCTTTAACCCCGTTTAAAGCCGCGCCGACCGGGCCGCCAAGTCCAGCACCGCGTAGCAATCCATGCCCAATGACACTAACTGCGGCGTGCGTACGCAGAATTCGGGTTAACTGGCCGGAGAGCAGGTGAGACACCCCTTTTGCCAGATTGCGGTCTTTCATTAATAGCGGCAACAGTTCTTCCAGCTCAGAGACTTTTGCATCGACCGCCTGCAGAAATTCTTGCTTGTGCTCAGCATCCATTTTTTGCCAGGCGTTGCGTAAAAAATGTTCCAGCAGAGACTGTTCAATTTCGAACGTAGACATCTCTTTATCTGCTTTGAGCTTTAGCCGCTTTGAGACATCCAGCAAAATCGCCCGATACAGTTTTCCATGTCCACGGAGTTTATTGGCAATGCTGTCACCGCCGTAATGTTGAAGCTCGCCTGCGATTAATTGCCAGTTGCGGCGGTGCTGTTCCGGATGTCCTTCCATCGATTTAAATAAATCGTTGTGGTTGAGAACGCTCGACAGACGGGCTTTCCCCTTTTCATTATGCGTAAGCAGGCGGGTAATATTGGCGAGCTGCTCCTCACTGCAATGCTGAAGAAAGTCGAGATCGTCGTCATTCAAATAGGTGACATTCATACTGAATTCTACTTGTGCAGAAGGGATTAGTCGTCGCCGATGATTTTCAACGTTGCCATATCAGAAGAGTTCACCGTATGGCCGGAGAAGGTAATTTTTTTCACGCAGCGCTTATTGTCGTTGTCGCTATTGATGTTGATCCAATTGGTCGTTTGCCCTTCTTTGATGGAGGAAGGCACGTTCAGAGTCTGGCTGGACATGCGGGCAGCCTTGAAATAAACCGATGCACCACTGAGCTGTAAATCACCATGATCGGCCGTAAGTTGAATGCGTTTCACCACGCGGCAAACGGGAAGTTTCAGCGTCAGATCGTTGGTTTCATTACGGGGCATGGCGATCACGCCGAGGACTTTATGATCATTAGCGTGTGCGGCGCTGCTCAGTAGCAGGCCCATAAGCAGGCTGGCGGAAAGGGGTAATACGGATTTCATGGAATTTCTCTTTGACGGCTGTAAAAGTGTGTCGTTTCAGACCATCTTACCGCTGTCAGAATCACGATTCATGCTTGTAATCTTTTCTTTTTATTACAATTTTTTCGTGAATAACTTTGCTATTTTCATTGGTTTTATGAATTAATTTTAATTGGCGACTATTCATTTTTTCAGCTTTCTGCCTTTTCTCTACGATTTTATCGCCACTGCGCTAAAAAAAAATTTTCATGCCCCCCTTGATGACGTGGGTTACGACCCCATCTTGTAAGCAACCGCAGTGGTGAGTCTGAAAAAAAACGATTCAGGGTAGTTGAAACCGCACGTTTCGCCCTTATTACAGATTCACAACCACATGATGACCGAATTTTTAGTGGAGACGTTTAGATGGGTAAAATTATTGGTATCGACCTGGGTACTACCAACTCTTGTGTAGCGATTATGGATGGCACTACTGCACGTGTGCTGGAGAACGCCGAGGGCGATCGCACCACGCCTTCTATCATTGCTTATACCCAGGATGGTGAAACTCTGGTTGGTCAGCCGGCTAAACGTCAGGCAGTGACAAACCCGCAAAACACCCTGTTTGCGATTAAACGCCTGATTGGCCGCCGCTTCCAGGACGAAGAAGTACAGCGTGATGAAGCTATCATGCCGTACAAAATCATCGGTGCTGACAACGGTGATGCATGGATTGACGTAAAAGGTCAGAAACTGGCACCGCCGCAGATTTCTGCTGAAGTGCTGAAAAAAATGAAGAAAACGGCTGAAGATTACCTGGGTGAGCCGGTAACTGAAGCAGTTATCACCGTACCTGCATACTTTAACGATGCTCAGCGTCAGGCAACTAAAGACGCCGGTCGTATCGCAGGTCTGGAAGTAAAACGTATCATCAACGAACCAACCGCAGCTGCGCTGGCTTACGGTCTGGATAAAGAAGTCGGCAACCGTACTATCGCGGTATATGACCTCGGTGGTGGTACTTTCGATATCTCTATTATCGAAATCGACGAAGTTGACGGCGAAAAAACCTTCGAAGTTCTGGCAACCAACGGTGATACCCACCTGGGTGGTGAAGACTTCGACAGCCGTATGATCAACTACCTGGTTGACGAGTTTAAGAAAGATCAGGGTATCGACCTGCGTAATGACCCGCTGGCGATGCAGCGTCTGAAAGAAGCCGCTGAGAAAGCGAAGATTGAGCTGTCTTCCGCTCAGCAGACCGACGTGAACCTGCCGTACATCACTGCAGACGCGACCGGTCCGAAACACATGAACATCAAAGTGACCCGTGCGAAACTGGAAAGCCTGGTTGAAGACCTGGTTAACCGTTCTATCGAGCCGCTGAAAGTTGCTCTGCAGGATGCTGGCCTGTCCGTATCTGATATCAACGACGTTATCCTCGTTGGTGGTCAGACGCGTATGCCGATGGTGCAGAAGAAAGTCGCTGAGTTCTTCGGTAAAGAACCGCGTAAAGACGTTAACCCGGACGAAGCCGTAGCAATCGGTGCTGCTGTTCAAGGTGGTGTATTGACCGGTGATGTTAAAGACGTGCTGCTGCTGGACGTTACCCCGCTGTCTCTGGGTATCGAAACCATGGGTGGCGTAATGACTCCGCTGATCGCGAAGAACACCACCATCCCGACCAAGCACAGCCAGGTGTTCTCTACCGCTGAAGACAACCAGTCTGCGGTAACCATCCATGTGCTGCAGGGTGAACGTAAACGTGCTGCTGATAACAAAGATCTGGGTCAGTTTAACCTGGATGGCATCAGCCCGGCTCCGCGCGGTATGCCGCAGATCGAAGTGACTTTTGACATCGATGCCGACGGTATCCTGCACGTTTCCGCGAAAGACAAAAACAGCGGTAAAGAGCAGAAGATCACCATCAAAGCTTCTTCTGGTCTGAACGAAGAAGAAATTCAGAAAATGGTTCGCGAAGCAGAAGCGAACGCAGAATCTGACCGTAAGTTTGAAGAGCTGGTTCAGACCCGTAACCAGGGTGACCATCTGCTGCACAGCACTCGCAAGCAGGTTGAAGAAGCAGGCGACAAGCTGCCGGCTGACGACAAAACTGCCATCGAGTCTGCACTGACCGCGCTGGAAACTTCTCTGAAAGGCGAAGACAAAGCAGATATCGAAGCGAAAATGCAGGCGCTGGCACAGGTTTCCCAGAAACTGATGGAAATCGCTCAGCAGCAGCACGCACAGCAACAGGCTGGTGCTGCAGGCGCTGATGCTTCTGCAAATAACGCGAAAGATGACGACGTTGTCGACGCCGAGTTTGAAGAAGTGAAAGACAAAAAATAATCGCCCTTTGAACGGGTAATTACTGGCACGGGCGAAGAGGTTTCCTCTCCGCCCGTGCACGCATGTTAGGGGCAGATAAAAAGAGATGGCTAAGCAAGACTATTACGAGATTTTAGGCGTTTCCAAATCAGCGGAAGAGCGTGAAATCAAAAAGGCCTACAAGCGCCTGGCCATGAAATATCACCCGGATCGCAACCAGGGTGATAAAGAGGCCGAAGCCAAGTTTAAAGAGATCAAAGAAGCGTACGAGATCCTGACCGATGCGCAAAAACGTGCGGCCTACGATCAGTACGGTCATGCTGCGTTTGAGCAAGGCGGCATGGGCGGCGGCGGTTTTGGCGGCGGGGCTGACTTCAGCGATATCTTTGGTGACGTGTTTGGCGATATCTTTGGCGGCGGTCGTGGTCGTCAGCGCGCCTCACGTGGTGCTGATTTACGTTACAACATGGATCTCACTCTGGAAGAAGCCGTGCGTGGCGTCACCAAAGAGATCCGTATTCCGACGCTGGAAGAGTGTGACGTTTGCCACGGCAGCGGCGCGAAGGCAGGCACTCAGCCGCAAACCTGTCCAACCTGTCACGGTTCTGGTCAGGTACAGATGCGTCAGGGCTTTTTTGCCGTACAGCAGACCTGTCCGCACTGTCAGGGCCGCGGTACGTTGATCAAAGATCCGTGCAACAAATGCCACGGGCATGGTCGCGTTGAGAAGAGCAAAACGCTGTCCGTTAAAATCCCGGCAGGGGTTGATACCGGCGACCGTATCCGTTTGTCTGGTGAAGGCGAAGCCGGTGAGCATGGCGCGCCAGCAGGTGATCTGTACGTGCAGGTGCAGGTTAAACAGCACCCAATCTTCGAGCGTGAAGGCAATAACCTGTACTGCGAAGTACCGATTAACTTTGCAATGGCAGCCCTGGGTGGCGAGATTGAAGTCCCGACTCTGGATGGTCGCGTGAAGTTAAAAATTCCGGGTGAAACGCAGACCGGTAAACTGTTCCGCATGCGTGGTAAAGGCGTTAAGTCTGTACGCGGCGGCGCACAGGGCGATCTGCTGTGCCGTGTGGTGGTTGAAACCCCGGTGGGCCTCAACGACAAACAGAAACAGCTGTTGAAAGATCTGCAGGATAGCTTTGGTGGCCCGACGGGTGAACAAAACAGCCCGCGTTCCAAAAGCTTCTTCGACGGCGTGAAGAAATTCTTTGACGATTTAACGCGCTAAAATAAAAGTAGAGAAAAGGCCATTTCAGCGATGAGATGGCCTTTTTTTTACCTGGCAGATGGATATCCAGACCCTTACCGGCATCGGATATATTATTTTACCTTGTTGGAATAGTATGATGTGTGGAGCAGTGCTACGGTTTTAGAACTAACATCTTTTTTGACTATTCACAGCCGCATACCAGGTTGATGTGATTGTTTTAACATCAATAAATAATCACGGCCAACCTAATTTAAAAGGCAACTACAGTCATATTTCTGGCGAAATAATTACTTATCTCCTCTCAAACAACATATTCTGACACACTACCAGTAATAACGATTCACCTTCCTTGATGTGAGATTTACATCACTATCCTGTCATTCTATTTCATTATTATTTGTCACCGCGGTAACACAATATTTATTGATGGATTAATTATAATTATGGGGAATACATTCAATGCCTCGGATAAAAAATGGACTATTAGCTTGTCTTATACTTATAGTGCCTTCTCTTTTTAGCCATGCAGCACAAGCTCTGGAGTATAAAAATTCTTTTGGGTCTATTAATGCCGGTTATGCCGACTGGAATAGCGGATTTGTCAATGTACATCGTGGCGAGGTTTGGAAAGCAACAGCGGATTTTGGTGTCAATTTTCGAGAAGCCGAATTTTACTCATTTATTGAAAGTAATGTGTTAAATCATGCTGTAGCCGGTCGAAATCATACGGTGTCGGCGATGACCCATGTGCGTCTCTTTGATTCTGATTATACCTTCTTTGGCAAGATTTATGGCCAGTGGGATAACTCCTGGGGCGACGATCTGGATATGTTTTATGGTCTGGGTTATCTCGGCTGGAGCGGAGATTGGGACTTTTTTAAACCCTATATAGGTTTGCATAACCAATCTGGTGATTATGTATCACAACGATATGGACAAACCAGCGGCTGGAATGGCTACGTTATTGGCTGGACTGCGGCTTACAATTTTACTTTATTTGGTGAGAAATTTGTTTTATCTGACTGGAATGAAATTGAGCTTGATAGAAATGATGCTTATGCGGAACAGCAATTTGGCCGGAATGGATTAAATGGCGGATTAACACTGGCGTGGAAATTTTATCCACGATGGAAAGCTACGGTGACGTATCGTTATTTTGAAAACAAACTGGGTTATGACGGTTACGGGGATCAGATGATTTATATGATTGGGTATTCATTTTAAATAAAACCAAAGGATCGGAAATGAAAAAAACAGTCGTGGCGAGTTTGGTTGGACTGGCATTATGTGCCGGGAGCGCATTACAAACAACATATGCAGCTTCAGCGAAACAGCCTAATTTAGTGATTATTATGGCTGATGATTTGGGCTATGGCGATCTCGCGACTTATGGCCATCAAATCGTCAAAACGCCTAATATCGACAAGCTGGCACAGGAAGGGGTGAAATTTACCGACTACTATGCGCCCGCGCCGCTGTGCTCTCCTTCTCGTGCGGGTTTATTAACGGGACGTATGCCATTCCGTACAGGGATCCGTTCCTGGATCCCTGAAGGCAAAGATGTCGCGTTGGGACGGAATGAACTGACGATTGCCAACCTGTTAAAGCAACAGGGGTATGACACGGCGATGATGGGGAAATTGCACCTGAATGCCGGGGGCGATCGCACCGATCAACCGCAGGCGAAGGACATGGGGTTTGACTACACCCTGGTAAACCCGGCGGGATTCGTCACGGATGCTACGCTTGATAACGCAAAAGAACGTCCCCGCTATGGCATGGTGCATCCCACTGGCTGGATCCGTAATGGACAGCATATTGGTCGTGCTGACACCATGAGCGGCGAGCTTGTCAGTTCTGAAGTCGTCAACTGGCTGGATAACAAGAAAGACGACAAACCGTTCTTCTTATATGTCGCGTTCACGGAAGTTCACAGCCCGCTGGCCTCGCCGAAAAAGTACCTCGACATGTATTCGCAATATATGAGCGCTTACCAGAAACAGCATCCGGATCTGTTTTACGGCGACTGGGCGGATAAGCCATGGCGCGGAACAGGCGAATACTACGCGAACATCAGCTATATGGATGCTCAGGTCGGTAAAGTAATGGATAAGATCAAGGCTATGGGTGAAGAAGATAACACCATTGTCATTTTCACCAGTGATAACGGCCCTGTGACCCGCGAGGCTCGCAAAGTATATGAACTGAACCTGGCGGGTGAAACGGATGGGCTTCGCGGCCGTAAAGATAACCTTTGGGAAGGCGGTATCCGTGTTCCGGCAATCATCAAGTACGGTAAACATATTCCGCAGGGGATGGTAACGGATACGCCAGTTTATGGTCTTGACTGGGTGCCGACGTTAGCAAACATGATGAACTTTAAACTGCCAACAGATCGTACCTACGATGGGCAGTCTCTGGTTCCATTACTGGAACAGAAAACGTTAGCGCGTCAGAAGCCACTTATTTTTGGTATTGATATGCCGTTCCAGGATGATCCTACTGACGAATGGGCGATCCGTGATGGCGACTGGAAGATGATTATCGATCGTGAAAATAAACCCAAATACCTCTACAACCTGAAAAAAGATCGCTTTGAAACGCTTAATCAGATTGGGAAACAACCTGAAATCGAGAAACAACTGTATGGCAAGTTCCTGAAATACAAACAGGACATTGACAACGATTCGCTGATGAAAGCTCGCGGTGACAAGCCAACGCCAGTCACCTGGGGCTAACTGAATAATTATAAGAAACATAAGGTATGCCACTTAGGGCTATGCCCGCCTGGTTCAACGCTTTTGTGCTGAGCCAGGTTCTTTTATTTATGGAGCTATCACAATGCAGACAAAAAGTTGTCAGGTCATGATTAAACCGACAGGCTCGGTATGTAATCTGGACTGTAAATACTGTTTTTATCTGGGAAAAGAGATGCTTTATCCGGATAGAAAAGCGAATTACAGAATGTCAGATGACATGCTCGAGTTATTCATCAAACAGCATATTGCCGCGCAGGATGTGAATGACGTGATTTTTGCGTGGCAGGGGGGAGAACCTACGCTGATGGGGTTGGCATTTTATCGGCGAGCGCTGGCATTGCAGCAGCGTTATTCTGGCGGTAAAACGATTATAAATACCTTCCAGACTAACGGTATATTGATTGACGACGAATGGGCTATTTTTTTTAAGCAACACGCCTTCCTGGTGGGCGTTTCTATTGATGGTGATGCCGCGTTACATGATGAATGGCGGGTTACTCGTTCAGGTAAACCGACGCATGGGAAAGTTGAACAGGCCGTTAAATGTCTGGTACGCCACGGTGTAGAATTTAATACGCTGACGGTGGTGAATCACACGAATATGCATCACCCGGTGCGAGTCTATAACTATCTGAAAAGCATTGGCAGTCGCTATATGCAGTTTATTCCGCTCATCGAAAGAAGCGCTGAAGAGGGCGGTATTGGTCTGGCACATCCTGAAGGCGGACAAACAAGAATGATGCCGTGGTCGGTTGATTCACTGCAATTTGGCCATTTTCTCAACGCTATTTTTGATGTCTGGGTCCGTAACGATATTGGTGATATCGGCATACAGATGTTTGAGCAGACGCTCGCGGCGTGGTGCGGGTTACCACCGCAGGTATGCGTGTTTGCACCAACCTGCGGTAGCGCATTCGCCATGGAAATGAACGGCGATGTGTATAACTGCGATCATTTTGTGTATCCGCAGTACAAGTTGGGGAATATTCAGGATTCGACGCTGCGCGCGATGAACAATAGCGAAAAAAACCGGCAGTTTGGCGAGGATAAGCGACGCACAATGGCACAAGAATGTGACTCCTGCTCATGGCAGTTCGCCTGTTATGGCGGTTGTCCTAAGCATCGTTTTTTGCCGTCAATATCAGGTAAAAGAAATCACAACTATTTGTGCGCGGGATATAAGTCGTTTTTCTCTCATACCGCAATGACGATGAGTGCCATGAAAACACTCTATGAAAATGGTTTTTCACCTGTAGAGATAAAATCAGTATTTGCTTGAACGTATCGTATTCGCAGGGAGTGAATATGTTTTCCTGGATTAATGTCGATAGTTGTAAAACGCCCGGCTGCAAAAATATGGGTATGTTGAACAGCCCGGATTACCAAAACCAAGGGAAAAATATACTATGCCGGGCCTGCGGTTTTCTCTTCCCCATTATTTCGGAACGATCACTCAACCGCTTTCGTCAGTCGGTTAATCAGGCATGGAAAGGACTGATAAAATCCTGCCCCCACTGCGGGGGAATTTCACTCAAAAAGTACGGTTTTTCTGCGCAAGGAGAACCGCGTATTTACTGTCAGCGTTGTCATAAAACATTTATTTCTCCTGTCAGGCAAAAAACAGATGTGCGTCAGGATTATCTCGCCACGCTGATTCAGGAAGGTGCGACACTGGCGGATATTCGCACCGCACTCGTGCTGGATAGCACCGGGTTGAATCGGGAGTTACAGAAACTCTCTCGCAATGCAAATCTGGCGGAACGCGAATTTACTTTTCCTACGTTTGATATCGTCATGAGCACGCGCGCTTTTCGGATCAAATTTAACGGTAGTGATAGTTTTCTGTATGTGTTGGTCACTGCAGAAGAGAATACCGGTCGAATTGTTGCCGTTACGACAAATTACTCAGCTCATCCCGTAGAGGCTGAGTATCAGTATCATTCTGACTATGAAGAACGCCTGCCTCCCGGTACGTTGGCGCATATTGTGCAACGTAAAGAAGTGATAACGATGCGGCGGGAGACGCTTTTTGATGTGGATTACGGTCCTGCAATATTGCACAAAAATGATCCGGGGATGTTAGTTAAACCCGTTTTGCCAGCTTATCGCCATTTCGAGTTGGTTAAAATGCTCACGGATGAACGTTCTCTCAATATTCAGCATTACCTCGATCAGGAATGCTTTATCCTGGGAGGATGTATGATGGCGAATATACAGCATGTTCAGCAAGGGCGTTGCCACATTGCTTTTGTGAGAGAACGTGGAGAATCAGCGCCGCAAAAAGATATTCCGCCAAGGTTGTTTATGGGGGGCGGCATCCGTAATAACGTTTGGCGAACATTCACCACGCGTGACTACGCGCTGGCAGTATGCAACTTAACAGAGAACCGAAAAACGAGTATGCAACGCAGCGCCACGCTTGTGAGTGCGACCCGTTTTATCCATTTTATCGATACACATCCTTTTCTGGCACACCTCAACCGTATGTCTCCGGCAAATGTGACGGCAACGCTGGACCATCTCAGATACGCGTTTAATGCGAGGCATCACTCAGATGCAGACTAACTAATCCTGTGTTTTCTCATTAGATAATGCTCGGAAAAACCGATTTATTCATCATGAATAATCTAATTTTAACGAGCTTTTTGCGGGTGTAAGATAGTAATTACGAAGTATTCACCCAATAGAGAGAATAAAAGTGAAACATCTGCATCGTTTTTTTAGTAGCGACGCCTCGGGAGGCATCATCCTGATCATCGCAGCCGCAGTCGCTATGCTGATGGCAAATATCGGGGTTACCAGTGGATGGTACCACGCCTTTCTGGAAACACCTGTCCAACTGCGGGTTGGCGCGCTTGAAATCAACAAAAATATGCTGCTGTGGATCAACGACGCGTTGATGGCGGTATTCTTCCTGTTGATTGGTCTGGAAGTGAAGCGTGAGTTAATGCAGGGGTCGCTTGCCAGCCTGCGTCAGGCGGCGTTTCCAATTATTGCCGCGATTGGCGGCATGATTGTCCCGGCGTTGCTGTATCTGGCATTCAACTATGCCGACCCTATCACTCGTGAAGGATGGGCAATTCCGGCAGCAACGGATATCGCTTTTGCATTAGGCGTGTTGGCGCTATTGGGCAGTCGCGTTCCGCTGGCACTGAAAATCTTCCTGATGGCGCTGGCGATTATCGATGACCTCGGCGCGATTGTGATCATCGCGTTGTTCTACACCAGCGATCTCTCGTTGTTGTCTCTGGGCGTCGCCGCGTGCGCAATTCTCGTCCTGGCGGCATTGAATCTGTGCGGTGTCAGACGCACCGGTATTTATATTCTGGTTGGCGTCGTGCTATGGACGGCAGTGCTGAAGTCCGGCGTGCATGCAACTCTGGCAGGCGTGATCGTTGGTTTCTTCATTCCGTTAAAGGAAAAACATGGGCGCTCACCGGCAAAGCGTCTGGAGCATGTCCTGCATCCGTGGGTGGCTTATCTGATCCTGCCGCTGTTTGCCTTCGCTAACGCAGGTGTTTCGCTGCAGGGCGTGACGCTGGATGGATTGACCTCTATCCTGCCGCTGGGAATTATCGCCGGCCTGCTTATCGGTAAGCCGCTGGGGATCAGCCTGTTCTGCTGGCTGGCATTACGTCTCAAGGTGGCGCAACTGCCTGAAGGCACGAGTTTCCAGCAAATTATGGCGGTCGGTATTCTGTGCGGCATCGGCTTTACAATGTCGATTTTCATCGCCAGTCTGGCGTTTGGTAACGTTGATCCGGAGCTGATTAACTGGGCAAAACTGGGGATCCTGATTGGTTCACTGTTGTCGGCAGTTATTGGTTATAGCTGGCTGCGTACCCGGTTGAATACGTCAGCCTGAGCAGATAACTCTTTGGTGACAATTTCAGGGAGAGAGTATGTCTCATATAAATTACAACCACCTGTATTACTTCTGGCATGTGTATAAAGAAGGATCGGTGGTGGGTGCCGCAGAAGCGCTTTATCTGACACCGCAAACTATTACCGGGCAGATCAAAGCGCTTGAGGAACGCTTACAAGGGAAGTTGTTTAAGCGTAAGGGGCGAGGGCTGGAACCCAGCGAATTAGGCGAATTAGTTTTCCGTTATGCGGATAAAATGTTCACCTTAAGCCAGGAAATGCTGGATATCGTGAACTATCGCAAAGAGTCGAATTTGCTGTTTGATGTCGGCGTGGCGGATGCATTATCGAAGCAACTGGTTAGCAGCGTGCTGGATGCTGCTGTGGTTGAGAACGAGCAAATCCATCTGCGTTGTTTTGAATCAACACACGAGATGCTGCTGGAGCAGCTCAGCCAGCATAAGCTGGATATGATTATCTCCGATTGCCCGATCGACTCAACGCAGCAGGAAGGGCTGTTCTCGGTGCGGATTGGCGAATGCAGCGTGAGCTTTTGGTGCACCAGGCCGCTGCCTGAGAAACCGTTTCCGGCCTGTCTGGAAGAGCGTCGATTGCTGATCCCTGGTCGTCGTTCGATGCTTGGACGTAAGCTGTTGAACTGGATTAACTCACAAGGACTGAACGTTGAAATCCTTGGCGAGTTTGATGACGCCGCGCTGATGAAAGCGTTTGGCGCAACGCATAACGCGATATTCGTTGCCCCTACGCTGTATTCACACAATTTCTATGCTGATGATTCTATTGTTGAAATTGGACGCGTTGAGAATGTGATGGAGGAGTATCACGCCATATTCGCGGAGAGGATGATCCAGCATCCGGCGGTGCAGCGTATTTGCAATGCCAACTATTCAGCACTGTTCAAGCCGCCACAGGTCTAAACGCCTTCATGTTGCCGGCTGCGGTGTACTAACCGCAGCCGGACTATGACTACAGTTTCAACATATTACGATACTGCCCGCCTTCGCGGATAAATACCGGAATTCTGTTCAGGGGAGCGTCATAGCGCAGCGTTTGTCCTCCCTGATAGCTCTCGCCGGTCGCAAAATCCGTCCATGTTTCCCCTTCTGGCAACCAAACGTCGCGTTCGCGCATACCTTCATGCATAACGGGCGCAACCAACAGATCGGGGCCGAAACAGTACTGGTCGGTGATTTCCCAGCTTTTTAGCTGATCGGGGAACTCAAAAAATAGGGTACGCATCACCGGTGTATTGTAGTTATGCGTTTCTGCCATTAACGCTTTGATGTAGGGCTTGAGCTTCTCACGCAGTGTCAGGCAACCCGTTAGCACATCACACACATCCTCACCGTAGCTCCAGATCTCGTTGGGCGCGCCGGTAGGGCACTGGGCAATCCCGTCCCGATAAGGCTGCTGCGGTAAAATCTGCGGATCGCGGTTGCCGTGCAGGCGCATCACCGGGCTAAACACGCCCCACTGGAACCAGCGAATCAGTAGCTCATGAAAGCGTGGGTCGTGAATATTGCCGCCATGAAAGCCGCCAATATCTGTTGTCCACCATGGGATACCTGCAATCCCCATATTCATCCCGGCGGCAAACTGATTGCGCAGAGAACGAAACGATGAGTGGATATCACCTGACCACACCAGCGCGCCGTATTTCTGACTTCCAGCCCAGGCGCAGCGCAGCAGGTTGATAACCTGGTCTTCGCCATTGGCTTTCATGCCGTCAAAAAAGGTTTTGGCGTACATTCGCGGGTAGATATTGCCCACTTCCAGCACCGGTCCGGCGTGGTAGCGATAGTTATCGTAGTCGTAAACGCTGAACTCCGGCTCGGCTTCATCTAGCCAGAAGAGCTTCACGCCTTTATCGTAATAGTTGCGTTTTGCTTTACTCCAGACGTAGTCGCGAGCGCCGGGATGGGTGGCATCAAAGAAAGTGGTATTGCCGAGAAAATCCATATTAATTGGCAATCCGCGCTCCGTTTGTACCAGCCAGCCGTTTTCGCGCATCTCCCGATAGCTCCCGGTGCGATTGTCCACCGTCGGCCAGACGGAGACCATCAGCTCAATACCCAGCGATTTTAACTCGGCGATCATGGCATCGGGATCGGGCCAGTCGCGCGAGTCGAACATCCAGTCCCCCTGATTTGGCCAGTGGAAGAAATCGATAACGATTACCGAGATGGGGAGATTGCGCCGTTTGTACTCGCGGGCGACTGCGAGCAGCTCCTCCTGGGTGCGATAGCGTAACTTGCACTGCCAGAAGCCCATGGCGTAATCCGGCATCATCGGCGGCGTGCCCGTGGCGAGCGCATACGCCTGGCTAATTTCTGCCGGGGTATCGCCAGCGGTGATCCAGTAGTCCAACTGTTCGCTGACCTGAGCTTCCCACTCGGTCACGTTATGGGCGAACGTCACGCGGCCGACCGCCGGGTTGTTCCATAAAAATCCGTAGCCAAGGCTTGAGAGCATAAAGGGCACCGAGGCCTGAGAGTTACGCTGGGCCAGTTCGAGCACGCATCCTTTGAGATCCAGATTGGCCTGCTGATATTGGCCCATGCCGTAAATTTTTTCCCCTTCGGCAGCTTCGAAGCGGGCTTTAATCGAATATTTTCCTCCTTGAATAGGGCGGAACTCGCGCCCTTCAAGGTTTAGGGCACTGACATACTGGCCGTGGGAAGATTCGTCCTCGCCGATTTCGCCCCGCAGACGCCAGAACTCCTGCAACAGGGGTTTGTGTGGATGGCGGTAAAAGGTAACTTGTCCTTTTTGATTGACGATAGCGAAAATTTTGCCGTTGGTCAGCGTCGCCTGGTGGTGCTCATAAACGATGTGGCAGGCGCTTTCTGTGACTGGCTCCGTGAGCGCCCAGTCCTCATTTCGCATAACCGGAAGATGACGGCCACTGCGTACGCGCAGGCTGTTCTCGCCCCAGGGTTCAATCCACAAATAGCGATCGTTTTGCTGCCAGACCAGACGACGCGGGTCATGTTGCACAAATGGCATGGTGGTGCCTCCCATATTTTGAGGGTAAAGATTAAGAAAGTTATTGGGTGATGGTTTCCAGATCGTGGCGAATCCTCTCTTCCATTGCTTCGTACTTACGGAAGAAAAGTAGCGGGATCGCCGCGAGTGCGAAGAGCAGGGCGGGCGCCCAGATAAAGGCCCAGGTAATGCCTTCCAGACCCGCAGCGCTTTGGGTATGGTTCGGGATATAGCCAAAACTGTTCATGATCCAGGCGGCGAAAGCGGTACCCAGACCACTGCCCATCTTGATGCAGAAAGTACTGCCGAAGGCGATAAGAATGCCGGTGGCCTTGATGCCCGTTTTCCAGGCACCGAAGTCGACGGCAAAGCCCAACATGGCAAACGGCATTGAGCAGGCGATTCCGCTACCGATATTGCCGAGCACCCAGGCCGCGATGAGGAAAGGTATGTTGTCCGCCGCCAGCCACATCAAGACGCCGCCGAACGTGGCGACCAGCAAGCCACCTACCCATATCCAGGTTTTAGCCAGGAATTTGCTAAAGAAAGGGATGGCGATGATAAACAGGATCTGAATCGTCGCCAGACTGTTAATCAGCGGAACCAGGTCTTTGCGATCGAGGTTGTAGGTCAGATAATAAACAATGGTGGTGGACCGCTGTTGCAGGGCAATCCAGAAGATCAGATTGGCCAGCACCATCAGGATCCAGGTGATGCTGCCAACTTACTGATTTAGTGTATGATGGTGTTTTTGAGGTGCTCCAGTGGCTTCTGTTTCTATCAGCTG
>NZ_JAOWIG010000068.1:0-35386 GCF_030332245.1 Citrobacter sp. Cy070 | reverse complement strand
CAGCTGATAGAAACAGAAGCCACTGGAGCACCTCAAAAACACCATCATACACTAAATCAGTAAGTTGGCAGCATCACCAAAAAGCTGATAATAATATCAGCTTCTATCACAGGTAATCTGCAAATTCATTCGAATTGCAGCAAGGCGGCAAGATCGTTAATCCCCGGGAGCATAGATAGCTATGTGACCGGGGTTAACGAACGCAGCCAACACCGCTGCGGTTCGAAGGAAGAAGCAGATTAGCGCCAGGACTTATAACGGTTAATCAACCCATTAGTAGAAACATCATGGGAAGAAACAGTTTTATCATCGTTCAGCTCTGGCAGAATGCGGTTCGCCAGCTGTTTGCCCAGCTCAACGCCCCACTGGTCAAAGGTGAAGATGTTCAGGATCGCGCCCTGAGTGAAGATTTTGTGCTCGTACAGCGCAATCAACGCACCCAGGCTGAACGGCGTGATTTCGCGCAGCAGGATGGAGTTCGTTGGACGGTTACCTTCGAACACTTTGAACGGCACAACGTGCTCAAGCGTAGCCGGATCTTTACCCTGGTCGCGATATTCCTGCTCAACCACTTCACGAGATTTACCAAAAGCCAGCGCTTCGGTTTGCGCGAAGAAGTTAGACAGCAGTTTCGGATGGTGATCCGACAGCGGGTTGTGGGTGATTGCCGGCGCGATGAAATCGCACGGAACCATTTTGGTGCCCTGGTGAATCAGCTGGTAGAACGCATGCTGGCCGTTAGTGCCCGGCTCACCCCAGATGATTGGGCCAGTCTGGTAATCCACTGCGTTGCCGTTACGGTCAACGTATTTACCGTTGGATTCCATGTTGCCCTGCTGGAAGTAGGCCGCGAAACGGTGCATATACTGGTCATACGGCAGAATCGCTTCGGTTTCAGCACCGAAGAAGTTGTTATACCAGATACCGATCAGCGCCAGCAGCACCGGCAGGTTTTTCTCTGCTGGCGTGGTGGAGAAGTGTTTGTCCATCGCATGCGCGCCGGAGAGCAGCTCAACAAAGTTGTCGAAGCCCACGGACAGGATGATGGACAGGCCAATGGCAGACCACAGGGAGTAACGACCGCCAACCCAGTCCCAGAACTCGAACATATTGGCAGTATCAATACCGAACTCGCCAACCGCTTTACCGTTGGTAGACAGCGCTGCGAAGTGTTTGGCTACGTGCTTGTTGTCGCCAGCGGTCGCCAGGAACCAGTCGCGTGCGCTGTGGGCGTTGGTCATGGTTTCCTGGGTGGTGAAGGTTTTAGACGCGACCAGGAACAGCGTGGTTTCCGGGTTCACTTTTTTCAGCACTTCGGCAATGTGTGTACCATCGACGTTAGACACAAAGTGCATGTTCAGGTGATTTTTATACGGACGCAGCGCTTCGGTCACCATGAACGGGCCAAGGTCAGAACCGCCGATACCGATGTTTACTACATCAGTGATGGCTTTGCCGGTATAGCCTTTCCAGCTCCCGGAGATGATCGCTTCAGAGAAAGATTTCATCTTCTCCAGTACCGCATTCACTTCCGGCATCACATCTTTGCCGTCAACGATGATTGGCGTATTGCTACGGTTGCGCAGCGCCACGTGCAGCACGGCACGGTCTTCAGTACGGTTGATTTTCTCACCGGAGAACATGGACTTGATGGCACCGGCCAAATCGGTTTCTTTCGCCAGATCCTGCAGTTTAGCCAGCGTCTCTTCAGTGATGCGGTTTTTGGAGAAATCCACCAGCATCAGATCGTCAAACGTCGCGGAAAACTTCGTGAAACGATCGCTATCTTTCGCGAACAGATCCGCGATAGTAACGTCTTTCATCTCTTCAAAGTGTTTTTGTAGTGCCTGCCAGGCTGAGGTCTGCGTTGGATTGATGTTTTTCATTAGCAATACTCTTCTGATTTTGAGAATTGTGACTGAGATCGATTGTAACGCCAGTCACAGAAAAGTGTGATTGTTTTAATGCCATTGCCAGGGCATCCGCCAAACGTGGCTAAAAAGTATAGCGGTTATCAGCGTTGTTATTAGTACCGTTACTCAACGCAGTTGCAGCATGAAAAATCCGCATAATCCCAGCGTTGACAGTGCAAGCTACACATTTTATTTATAAATACGGTATTTGCATTTGCGCCTGCACCAGTTTCCTTTGTGCCATGGTCGCTCTATTCATTCCCTGACACGAGGTAGTTATGACTGATGTAGTTGTCTCCAAGTTTGGTGGTACCAGCGTGGCGGATTTTGATGCCATGAATCGCAGCGCTGATGTCGTGCTTTCTGATGCTAACGTCCGTGTAGTGGTACTTTCCGCTTCTGCGGGAATCACCAACCTGCTGGTCGCACTGGCTGAAGGGCTGGAGCCAACCGCGCGCTTCGAAAAACTCGATGCCATTCGTCAAATTCAGTTCAATATTCTGGAACGCCTGCGTTATCCAAACGTGATCCGTGAAGAGATCGAACGTCTGCTGGAAAACATCACCACACTGGCAGAAGCGGCGTCACTGGCGACCTCAACAGCGCTGACCGACGAACTGGTCAGCCACGGTGAACTGATGTCTACCCTGCTGTTCGTCGAGATCCTGCGTGAGCGCAACGTGCAGGCGCAGTGGTTTGACGTGCGCAAAGTGATGCGCACCAACGATCGTTTTGGCCGTGCAGAGCCCGACGTTGCGGCGCTGGCTGAACTGGCATCGCTCCAGTTGGCCCCGCGTCTGAGCGAAGGTCTGGTGATTACTCAGGGCTTTATCGGCAGCGAAAGCAAAGGCCGCACCACCACATTGGGGCGCGGTGGCAGCGATTATACCGCCGCCTTACTGGCCGAAGCCCTGCACGCCACGCGCGTTGATATCTGGACCGACGTTCCTGGCATTTACACGACCGATCCGCGCGTGGTTCCGGCTGCGCAGCGTATTGATGAAATCGCCTTTGAAGAGGCCGCGGAAATGGCGACCTTTGGCGCGAAAGTGCTGCATCCGGCAACCCTGTTGCCTGCCGTACGTAGCGATATCCCGGTGTTTGTAGGCTCCAGTAAGGATCCAAAAGCAGGCGGCACGCTGGTGTGTAATAAAACCGCGAATCCACCGCTGTTCCGGGCGCTGGCACTACGCCGTAAGCAGACGCTACTGACGCTGCATAGCCTGAATATGCTGCACTCTCGCGGCTTTTTAGCGGAAGTGTTCGGCATCCTGGCACGCCACAATATCTCGGTCGATTTAATTACCACATCCGAAGTCAGCGTGGCGCTGACGCTGGATACCACTGGTTCAACTTCCACCGGCGATACGCTGTTAACACAGTCTCTGCTGATGGAACTGTCTGCCCTGTGTCGGGTTGAAGTGGAAGAAGGCCTGGCGCTGGTGGCGTTGATTGGCAATGACCTGTCCAAAGCCTGTGGCGTGGGTAAAGAGGTGTTCGGCGTACTGGAACCGTTCAATATTCGGATGATTTGCTACGGCGCGTCCAGCCACAACCTGTGCTTCCTGGTACCTGGTACTGAAGCCGAGCAGGTTGTACAGAAGCTGCACCATAATTTGTTTGAATAATATTCCATCACGCGATAAACAATAACTATAGCCGGGCTCGAACCCGGCTTTTTTATAACAACACAACATCTTTAAATCGCAAGGAATACAATATGCTCGCTACTCTCACGCGGCTGTTCCCGTTATGGGCGCTGCTGCTCTCTGTTATTGCGTATTACACGCCCTCCACCTTTACGCCTGTCGGGCCATTAGTGCCGTCGTTACTGATGCTGATTATGTTCGGCATGGGCGTGCACCTGAAGGTGGATGATTTTAAACGCGTACTCTCACGCCCAGCCCCGGTCGCGGCGGGTATTTTCCTGCACTATCTGGTGATGCCGCTCGCCGCCTGGCTGCTGGCGCTGATGTTCCATATGCCGCCGGAGCTTTCTGCCGGGATGGTGCTGGTCGGTAGCGTCGCCAGCGGCACGGCATCTAACGTGATGATCTATCTGGCGAAAGGTGACGTGGCGTTGTCCGTGACGATTTCATCGGTTTCAACACTGGTCGGTGTTGTCGCCACGCCGCTGCTGACGCGCCTGTACGTTGATGCGCATATTCAGGTCGACGTGATGGGAATGCTGTTGAGTATATTGCAGATTGTGGTCATTCCGATTGCGCTGGGCCTGGTCATTCACCATCTGTTCCCCCGCGTGGTCAAAGCGGTCGAGCCTTTCCTGCCCGCCTTTTCCATGGTGTGCATTCTGGCCATCATCAGCGCCGTGGTAGCCGGTTCTGCTGCGCATATCGCATCGGTAGGGTTTGTGGTGATTATCGCCGTTATTCTGCATAACACCATTGGTCTGCTCGGCGGGTACTGGGGCGGACGGCTGTTCGGCTTTGATGAATCCACCTGCCGCACGCTGGCGATTGAAGTCGGCATGCAAAACTCCGGCCTCGCCGCTGCGCTGGGTAAAATCTACTTCGGCCCGCTGGCCGCACTGCCTGGCGCGCTGTTCTCCGTCTGGCATAACCTTTCTGGTTCGCTGCTTGCGGGGTACTGGTCCGGTAAGGCGATTGAAGAGAAACCACACGCAGTAAAACAACACTAATCTTCATAAATGGAGGAGGCATCCTCCATTTCTCCCTACCTGCATTTGAACTCCATCACAAAACAACAAACATCCACACAAAACAAAATCTTAATTTATTCTTTTTATTTCAAGAAATTAATAAACAAACCCCATACAAATTGCAATTTACCTCGCTAATTTAATGTTGATTTGTTTTGTTTTAGTTGGAATTATGATTCCACTACAACACAAATAACCCCTTTACCCTATCTTTGAGGCCGCTATGAAAAAAATTGCGATTATTGGAAGCAGTGGAGGCAACCTCTACAACCTGGGTGGCGCAGAGCCAGAGAAGCTACTCCAGGAAATTTATCAGCAGTGCGAAGCCGCAGGTGTGGAAGTTGCCGCCGTGCAGTTTATCGCGGCGGAAGCCTCGATGGATGTTGCCAAACCCCACACAGCGGCATCCGTGTTTGCATTAACCAAAGAAAACCAACAAAAACCACAACGGATATTTCAGGGAAAACTTTCAGAGGTAAACGCTTCGGTGGTCGAAAGCGATCGCCAGATTGCTGAGATGATCCGTAGCGGCGCGATCGACGGGATCGTCGTGATGAGCGCCGATCCGGGAAAAGCGAACCACGAAGTCTTCACCGCTGCCGTTGAAATGAAAACGCCGATCGTTGGCACCGGCGGAACGTCAATGGCGCTGGTGGCCGCAAAAGGGGCAAATGTCGTCGCAACCTCGGGCACGACGGGTACCACCAGCCGCACCCGCGCAGTCTCCTTCGTGGCGTCTCTGTGTAAACACTGGGGCATTAAGTACAAGCCGCAGTTGGGTAGCGCTTCACCCTCCCAGGGTGGCTCCGGAAAGAGCCTGCTCAAACGCTTTAACATTCGCAGCATTATGATCCCTGCGCTGCCTGGCTTTATCGCGATGGCAATTGTTCTCGCCCTGAGCCACATCCCGGGTCTGGAAAAACTTAACGATATTTTTGAAATCCTGCTGAAAGGCCTGCCGGTATTGGTTGCCGTGCTGGCGGCAAAACAGATTTCTGAGCTGGATGAAGTCTCAATCGTTGCCGGGGTCGTCGCCGGGGTGCTGTCCGTTGAAGGGGGGCTGATCGGCGGGATTATCGGCGGATTGATGGCCGGGATTTTCGTTCGTTGGCTGTTTGAACTGTGCCTGAACTGGCGCTTTCCGATGACCACCGTCAACATCGTCGCCGGTGGGATTTCAGGTCTTGCCGCCGGGTTGATCATGCACTATCTGTTGAGTCCGCTGGCGTTGTCAGCAGGTAATTACATCAAACTGGCTATTGAAAGCACCCTGGCATTCAGCCCTGTTCTTGCCGGGCTGCTGGCGGGGCTGGTTATCTGGCCAGCCATCCTGGGCGGTGTCTATCACGCGGTCATCCTGCCGCTGGTTCTGCTGGAGATGGAAAAATCCGGCGTAAGCTTCCTCGGCGCAGTCGATATGGTGGGTCTGGTGATGGTTGCCGCAGGGATTAACCTTGCCAACGTTATCGCCCCTCGCGAAAAAAGTGAAGCTGCCGTCGCCACACCGGGGCTGCTTATTAACCTGGGTTTCGGAACCTTCGTGGAATCGGCCTATCCCTTCATGTTCGCCAACAAAATTGTCTTTGGCTCCGCCATTTTCTGGGCCGGAATGGGCGGCATGATGCTGGGCTTCTTTAACGTTAAAGGCGTGGCCTATGTTCCCGCTTTTGCCTCGCCGTTCTTGTCCAGCAATGCGCTTCAGATGGCTATCGTGATGATCACAACAATGGCGATGACCTGTATTACCACCATTATTGCTAACCGTTTTAAGGCTGTCGTACAGAGCGAACCTGCAGCGTCAGCCCGTTAATTAATGCACCAACACCAGAGGTACACCATGTTTAAAGGCGATATGAATAAAAAACGCGCCAAAGCGTTACAGAAAGTGAAAGATGCCATTGCGCTCCACGGCGGACAAACCATCCTCAGTACGGGGATCACTGGCGACGATGCGCGTCTGGCGAAAGCGGTGTGTGAGGCAGGCGTTAAGCTGCTGGAACCAAACCACCCGGCACTGGCGCTGGCGCGTGGACACAAAGGCGTGAGCAATATGCATGCAGCAGAGCAGATCCGCCATGAAATCACCAACGGGCAAATGGCTGAAGCGGTACACGGCGTGCGTAACGTGGTTCCTGACGATATTTTCATTACCGTGGGTATTGCGGGAGGTTTTACCGAAACCTTGCCCGTGCCGCTCAGTGACACTGAGATTCTGGAGATTGCCCGTGCCGGAGCCGATGGTTTGCACACACATAAATCCGACTGGGACGATCTGCAGGATATCGTTAATCTCGCTCATCAATATGGTCTGACCGTGGACGCCTATATTGGTCACCCGGACGATCTGCATACTTTCGGTATTCCTGCGCGTACGCCGGAAGAGGTTTCCAGCGTGGCGAAGCGGATGCAGGAAATTGGCGTCGATATGATCGGCCTGATGACCGGTATGAGCTATGAAGGCGTAGCAGCAGGCGACATTCCACAGGCCATTAAAGAAAGGCTGCGAGCGCTGGTTGGCGCGGTTGATGTACCAACGCTGGCAGAAGGCGGTATTAACCTCGCCAACGCCAAAGCGTTTAAAGATACCGGGGTCAATATTCTGGTCGTAGGTACGGCAATCGACAATATGGTCTGCAACGCCGCCAAAGAGGCCGTCACACCGTTTATTGCTCAGTAAACGCAGAGGAAAGAGAAATGTTGCTGGTGACCGATCTGGATGGAACGTTACTGACATCGCAGAAAACAATCAGCCCGCGCACGCGTCAGGCGCTGATTGAGTTCCGCCAGCGTGGCGGTCTGCTGGCAGCCTGTTCCGCCAGGCCGGTCTCCTCTATGCTGCGCCTGTTACAACAGCAACAGGTAGATAAATTGTTTGCCTGGTGCGCCGGTTTTAATGGCGGGCAAATTCTGGAGATGACGTCGCAGCATATTATTCATACTGCGACACTCTCTTGCATGGATCTCCGGGAGATTGACCGATCTATTTCTCTTTCCTGCTACCCCCATCATTTTTTTAGCGCCGATGCTATTTATCATCGTGATGACCGACTCGTAGCACCATGGACGACTTATGAGGCCAACTTATTTGAGCTACCCTTTATTTCGGCAGCGCCTGAATATATTTTTAATCAGCATGACATTTATAAGATCACATTAGTGGCAGAACAATCAAAAGTAAATGCATTATGTACGGCAATGAATAATGAATTACCCTATGGTTATATGGCGACAATCACCGGGGGGAATTATATTGACATCCAACGTACTGAAATAAACAAAGGCTATGCTATAAACATGTTAAGGCAACAGCTAAATATAGCGACCGAACAGGTTACGGCGATTGGCGATCAGCAGAACGATATCAGTATGTTTACCGCTGCGAACATCGGTATCGCCATGGGCAATGCGCCTGATGCAGTAAAACAACACGCCAGCTATGTGACGGCCTCTAATGATGATGAAGGTATTGTCTGTGCGCTGGAGTGGTTGCGTTGCTTTGCGCATCCAGTTACCATGCGCCAAAGCACGACATTGGCGGAAAATAATGAACCCGATTAAAAGAAGAAAACATATTCTTGATGAATTAAATAAGTTCGGTGAAGTCACAGTTATCAAATTATCGGAAACGCTAAAAGTTACATCAGAGACCATTCGCCGTGACCTCTCGATACTGGAGTCCGAAGGACAAATTACCAAAATCCATGGCGGGGCTGTCAAAAAACAGGTCGTTCAGGAAGATGAGTTTGGCGCGCGGATTGATATACACCGTGATGAAAAAATGGCAATTGGTAAAATTGCCGCCACGATGGTTAGCGAACGCGATACGCTGTTTATTGACTCCTGTACGACTAACTTAATTCTTGCTGAACTATTACCCCCACTCGCTTATTCTGTTATTACCAACTCAGCGTTAATTGCGGATAAAATTAAAGAGCATAATCTTCAGGCCCGCGTTTACGTCTTAGGCGGTGAATATGACTACCATTTTCGCGCCAATCTCGGTGTCTCGGTTTGTCAGCAAATTAACGCCATTCACGCCGATATCTGCTTCATTGGCGCAGGTGGGATTTCGCCTCAGCATGGAGTGCTGGTAAAAAGTTTTGATGAAGCGTACGTGGCGAAGTCCATGATTGCCATGAGCAAAAAAGCGGTAATTCTCGCCGACCATACCAAATTTGGTCAGGATGGGGTGATGTGTATCGCCACGTTAAAAGAAATCGATAGCATCATCACAGATAAAGGATTCAAAACAACGGGTTATACCCAGCAGGACTTTGGCGGAAAATTGCGTATTGCCTATTGAGCGCTATCAGGCTGGCCAGGATTACCGTACACTGAGAATATCGGCTAACAGAGGGCACCCGTATGGCACTCCCCCGCATTACCCAAAAAGAGATGACCGAGCGCGAACAGCGTGAACTGAAAACGCTGCTCGACCGCGCGCGCATTGCGCATGGTCGACTGCTGACCAACGCTGAGACCAACAGCATCAAGAAAGAGTACATCGATAAGCTGATGGCCTTGCGCGAAGCCGAAGCTAAAAAAGCCCGCCAGTTGAAGAAAAAGCAGGCTTATAAACCGGATTCAGAGGCGTCATTCTCCTGGTCGGCGAATACGCCAACGCGCGGCAGACGTTAACGTCCTTTCTTCTTACGCCCCGGCGAGGTAAAACGCTTGCCGTTTGCCGCCGGGCGCGATTTCTCTTTCTCCGCCGATTTTTCGATTTTCACTACCGGGCGCTTGATGCCTGCGGTGGCGGCTTTTGGCTTCGCTTTCGCCTTCGGTTTAGCTTCTGAAGAAGAATTCTCAATCAGCTTGAACAGATCGATCAGCTCATCGTCCGTCAGGTCACGCCATTCACCCAGCGGCAGGCCGGACAAACTCACGTTCATGATGCGTGTGCGCTCAAGCTTCGTCACTTCATAACCAAAGTGCTCACACATACGGCGGATCTGACGGTTCAGCCCCTGAATCAGCGTGATGCGAAACACAAACGGCGCTTCTTTCTTGACCTTACATTTCTTGGTGACGGTGCCGAGGATTGGCACACCAGCTCCCATACCACGGATAAAGTCATCAGTGACCGGCTTATCTACCGTCACCAGATACTCTTTTTCGTGATCGTTACCGGCACGCAGGATTTTATTCACCAGGTCGCCGTGGTTGGTCAGAAAGATTAACCCCTGGGAATCTTTATCCAGACGGCCAATGGGGAACACGCGTTTGCTGTGATTGACGAAATCAACAATGTTGTCGCGTTCGCTGTCTTCGGTGGTGCTGACAATTCCTACCGGCTTGTTCAGCGCGATAAAAACCAGATCTTCCGCTTCACGCGGCTCAATCAACCGACCATTCACTTTTACGACGTCGCCAGGCATCACCTGATCGCCAATGGTGGCGCGTTTACCATTCAGGAAGACATTCCCTTGTTCGATAAAGCGATCCGCCTCGCGACGCGAGCAGATTCCGCTTTCACTGATGTATTTATTTAATCGGATGGATGAGTCGGGCAGCATAATTTCTCCTGTATACACTTCATCCTTCAAGCCGTCTCTGCGTTGGCTGCCCTCACTCACCCTGGTCACATAGTTATCTATGCTCCCAGGAATTCGTTCCCTTGCCGCCTTGATACAACTTGAATGCTTTTGTGTATTAAAAGCGAAATATACCCTACCTTGCGGACGATAAAAAATAATCGTGTTCGACTGCCCACGCGCTATTTGTGATCCGTCACACCTTTTGACACAAAAGTGTCAGCGATCCATCCCTGCAATTTTGTTGGGTGAAAACAAGCAGAATCAATACATTAGAGAGATAAGCACATCTGTGCCAACAACACGCCATCACCACATCAAATGTGCAACACAATCGGTCATTACAGGGCGCTGAAATAAGTGAAAATAGCTTTGAGATGGAGAACAGTTGGGGTTATATCAGATCAAGAAGACAATTTCGTGATTTGCACAAATGTGCAGGAGTCCAAAAATGGCGACGGAAAACAGCGATGATATCCGCCTGATTGTAAAGATAGCGCAGCTGTATTACGAACAGGATATGACACAAGCGCAAATCGCCCGCGAGCTGGGTATTTACCGCACCACGATCAGCCGTTTGCTAAAACGTGGACGCGAGCAGGGTATCGTCACCATCGCCATTAATTACGACTACAACGAAAATCTGTGGCTGGAACAGCAGCTAAAACAGAAATTTGGCCTGAAAGAGGCGGTGGTGGTCTCATGCGACAGCGAACAGGAAGACGAACAGCTCACAATGATGGGTGTACACGGCGCACAGTTGCTGGAGCGCTTACTGGAACCCGGCGACATTATTGGCTTTTCATGGGGCCGCGCGGTGCGGGGACTTGTTGAAGGATTATCCCCTGCCAGTCAGTCACGTCAGCTGATCTGCGTGCCGATTATTGGCGGGCCATCCGGCAAGCTTGAAAGCCGCTACCACGTTAATACGCTGACCTACGGCGCAGCGGCAAAGCTCAAGGGGGAATCGCATCTGGCCGATTTCCCGGCGCTGCTGGAGAACCCGCTCATTCGCAATGGCATTATGCAGTCCCAACATTTCAAATCGATTTCTGCTTATTGGGATAATCTGGACATCGCGCTGGTCGGGATTGGATCTCCGGCAATACGTGATGGCGCCAACTGGCACGCCTTTTACGGCAGCGAAGAGAGCGATGACCTGCATGCCCGTCAGGTAGCCGGAGACATTTGCTCGCGCTTTTACGATATCAACGGCGTGACGGTAGAAACCAATATGAGTGAAAAAACACTTTCCATTGAAACCAATAAATTAAAGCAGGCGCGCTACTCAATTGGCATTGCAATGGGTGAAGAGAAATACAGTGGAATTTTGGGCGCATTGCGTGGAAATTATATTAACGGTTTAGTCACCAACAGCCATACCGCTGAATTATTGTTGAAGTAAATATATTCGAATGGGTCCTGACATAATTAATTTTATGTGGGCTCCCCTTATCTGAAACTGGGAGTTAATTATGCAAACGTGGTTAAATCTGCAGGGCAAAGTCATTATTGTTACCGGTGGTGCGTCCGGAATTGGGCTGGCGATTGTTGAAGAGTTATTAGCGCAGGGCGCGAATGTGCAAATGGCGGATATTCACGGTGGTGACGGTAAGTATGAAGGCCATAGTGGATATCATTTCTGGCCGACAGATATTTCCAGCGCCAAAGAGGTTAATCATACCGTTACCGAAATTATCCACCGCCATGGGCGTATTGATGGTTTGGTGAATAACGCAGGCGTTAATTTTCCGCGGCTGCTGGTCGATGAAAAAGCACCCGCCGGGCAATATGAACTCAACGAAGCCGCTTTTGAAAAAATGGTGAATATCAACCAGAAAGGTGTGTTCTTAATGTCGCAAGCCGTAGCACGCCAAATGGTAAAACAGCGTAACGGTGTGATTGTGAATGTCTCTTCAGAAAGCGGGCTGGAAGGTTCAGAGGGCCAAAGTTGCTATGCCGCCACCAAGGCCGCACTGAATAGCTTTACCCGTTCCTGGTCGAAAGAGCTGGGAAAACACGGCATTCGTGTGGTGGGCATTGCACCTGGCATTCTGGAAAAAACCGGACTGCGGACCCCCGAGTATGAAGAAGCGCTGGCCTGGACCCGCAACATCACCGTCGAACAGCTGCGCGAGGGCTACACCAGGAACGCAATCCCAATTGGTCGCTCAGGGCGCTTAAGCGAAGTCGCTGATTTTGTTTGTTATCTTTTGTCTGAGCGCGCCAGTTACATAACCGGAGTAACCACTAACATTGCGGGCGGAAAAACGCGCGGCTAAGGAGGTTTTATGGTCAATGCAATCTTCTGTGCCCACGGCAAACTGGCCTGCGCCATGCTGGAATCGGTACAGATGGTCTACGGTGATGCCAACGTTGAAGCCGTGGCATTTGTCCCCGGAGAGAACGCCAGCGACATCGTGGAAAAGCTGAAAAAGTTAGTAAGTATTCACACTGGCGATAAATGGCTGATTGCCGTCGATTTGCAGTGTGGCAGTCCCTGGAATGCTGCCGCGACGCTGGCGATGCACAATCCGGCGATACGGGTCATTAGCGGGTTATCACTACCGTTGGCGCTGGAGCTGGTAGATAACCAAAGCAGTATGAATGTGGATGAACTGTGCGAACACCTGACGACCATTGCTCAACAAACCTGTGTCGTCTGGAAACATCTGGAAACGGCCGAAGAGGATTTCTGATGAACATTACCCTTGCTCGTATTGATGACCGCCTGATCCACGGTCAGGTCACCACCGTCTGGTCGAAGGTGGCGAATGCACAACGGATTATTATCTGTAATGACGACGTTTATCACGATGAAGTACGTCGCACATTATTGCGTCAGGCCGCCCCGCCGGGAATGAAAGTGAACGTCGTTAATATCGAAAAAGCAGTCGCGGTTTACCATAATCCGCAATATCAGAACGAAACCGTTTTTTATCTTTTTACTCGTCCGCAAGATGCATTAGCAATGGTAAAACAAGGGGTAAAAATCGCCACGTTAAATATTGGCGGCATGGCCTGGCGACCCGGTAAAAAACAATTAACCAAAGCGGTCTCATTAGATGATGACGATATTCATGCTTTTCATGAGTTAGCTAAATTAGGCGTTACGCTGGATTTACGCGTCGTCGCATCCGATCCATCTATTAATATCCTTGAAAAAATAAAAGAACAATCGCTCGCTGAATAAATAATAACGCCTGTGTATTTATGCTGTAACAGGCAGGGATGATCACATTCACAAGGTGACATATTATGGAAATAAGTACCCTACAGATTATCGCCATATTTCTATTTTCCTGTATTGCCGGAATGGGTAGCGTGCTGGATGAGTTCCAGACCCACCGTCCGCTAATTGCTTGTACCGTTATCGGCCTGATCCTCGGTGATTTAAAAACCGGGATTATGCTCGGCGGCACGCTGGAGTTAATCGCTCTGGGTTGGATGAACGTTGGCGCTGCGCAGTCTCCCGATTCGGCACTCGCCAGTATTATCTCCGCCATTCTGGTGATTGTCGGGCAACAGAGTATCGCCACCGGGATCGCCATCGCTCTGCCAGTCGCGGCAGCAGGCCAGGTACTGACGGTATTCGCCCGTACCATCACCGTTGTGTTCCAGCACGCGGCGGATAAAGCCGCCGAAGACGCCCGTTTTCGCACCATCGATTTGCTGCACGTTTCCGCCCTGGGCGTACAGGCGCTGCGCGTCGCCATTCCAGCGCTGATTGTCTCGCTATTTGTCAGCGCGGATATGGTCAGCAATATGCTGAATGCCATTCCGGAATTCGTCACCCGTGGGCTGCAGATTGCCGGAGGATTTATCGTAGTCGTCGGTTACGCCATGGTACTGCGCATGATGGGCGTGAAGTACCTGATGCCCTTCTTCTTCCTCGGGTTTATCGCTGGGGGTTATCTCGATTTGAGCCTGCTGGCTTTCGGTGGGGTTGGCGTGATTATCGCGCTGGTCTACATCCAGTTGAACCCACAGTGGCGTAAGACTGAACCGCAGGCGCAAGCCCCCTCTTCTCAAGCTCTTGATCAGCTTGAAGACTAACGGAGCCCATCATGGAACAGAAAAAACTGACCAAATCCGACCTGTTTAGCATGTTTGTTCGCTCCAACCTGCAACAGGCGTCATTCAACTTCGAACGCATTCATGGGCTGGGCTTTTGCTACGACATGATCCCCGCCATCAAGCGCTTGTATCCACTAAAAGAGGATCAGGTTGCCGCACTCAAACGCCACCTGGTGTTCTTCAATACCACCCCTGCCGTTTGCGGCCCAGTGATTGGCGTCACCGCCGCAATGGAGGAAGCACGCGCCAACGGTGCGGAAATTGACGATGGCGCAATCAACGGCATCAAAGTCGGCCTGATGGGTCCGCTGGCAGGCGTCGGCGATCCGCTGGTATGGGGAACGCTGCGCCCGATTACCGCCGCGCTCGGCGCATCGCTGGCGCTATCCGGTAACATTCTCGGCCCGCTATTGTTCTTCTTTATTTTCAATGCAGTACGTCTGGCAATGAAGTGGTACGGCTTACAGCTTGGCTTTCGTAAAGGGGTCAACATCGTCAGCGACATGGGCGGCAACCTGCTGCAGAAACTGACCGAAGGCGCATCGATTCTCGGCCTGTTTGTGATGGGAGTATTGGTCACCAAATGGACCAGCATCAACGTGCCGCTGGTGGTATCGCAAACGCCTGGCGCAGACGGCACCACCGTCACCATGACCGTGCAGAACATTCTCGACCAACTCTGCCCCGGCCTGCTGGCGTTGGGTCTGACGCTGCTGATGGTGCGTCTGCTCAACAAGAAAATTAATCCGGTATGGCTAATCTTCGCCCTGTTTGCGCTGGGAATTATCGGTAACGCACTGGGCTTCCTGTCCTGATTTTTTCGCTCCGGCAATGCCGGGGCAACTTCAACAAATAGTCCTCGAAAGAGGAAGAGGTGGTAACAATGCAAACAACAACAGCTTTACGTCTTTATGGTAAACGCGATCTGCGCCTGGAAACCTTCGACCTTCCTGAAATGCAGGACGATGAAATTCTGGCCTCAGTCGTAACCGACAGCCTGTGCCTTTCTTCCTGGAAAGAGGCTAACCAGGGCGAGAACCACAAAAAGGTGCCGGACGATGTGGCCACCAACCCGATCATCATCGGTCATGAGTTTTGCGGCGACATTATTGCCGTAGGCAAAAAATGGCAGCATAAGTTTCAACCCGGCCAGCGCTATGTCATTCAGGCTAACCTGCAACTGCCGGATCGCCCGGACTGTCCCGGCTACTCCTTCCCGTGGGTGGGCGGTGAAGCCACGCACGTCATCATTCCTGATGAAGTCATGGAGCAGGACTGCCTGTTGGCCTACGAAGGTGAAACCTATTTTGAAGGTTCGCTGGTTGAGCCGCTGTCCTGCGTGATTGGCGCTTTCAACGCCAACTATCACCTGCAGGAAGGCACTTATAACCACAAGATGGGCATTCGTCCGCAGGGGCGTACACTGATACTAGGCGGCACCGGGCCGATGGGACTGCTGGCGATCGACTATGCACTGCATGGCCCGGTTAACCCGGCGCTGCTGGTGGTAACCGACACCAATAACGACAAGTTGAGCTACGCCCGCAAGCACTATCCATCAGAACCACAAACGTTGATCCATTATCTCCACGCCCAGGATGCGGCGTATGACACGCTGATGGCGCTGAGCGGCGGTCACGGATTCGACGACATCTTTGTGTTTGTGCCCAACGAACAGCTGGTTACGCTGGCTTCTTCCCTGCTGGCTGCCGATGGTTGCATGAACTTCTTTGCTGGTCCGCAGGATAAGCAGTTTAGCGCGCCGATTAACTTCTACGACGTACACTACGCCTTCACCCATTATGTTGGGACGTCTGGCGGCAATACCGACGATATGCGCGCGGCGGTAAAACTGATCGAAGAGAAGAAAGTTCAGGCGGCAAAAGTGGTGACGCACATTCTGGGGCTGAATGCAGCAGGTGAAACCACGCTGGAACTGCCAACAGTCGGCGGCGGGAAAAAACTGGTTTACACCGGCAAAGCCTTACCATTAACCGCGCTCACCCAGATTGATGATCCAGCCTTGCGCGATATCCTGGAGCGTCATCAGGGGGTCTGGTCGCAGGAAGCCGAACAGTACATATTGTCTCACGCCGAGGAAATTTAACATGATTAACCGCGACACCCAGTTGTGCATGTCGCTTGCCGGTCGCCCTGGCAACTTTGGCACTCGCTTTCACAACTATCTGTATGAAAAATTAGGTTTAAATTTTATCTACAAAGCCTTTACCACGCAGGATATTGAGGCCGCAGTGAAAGGCGTTCGCGCGCTGGGTATCCGCGGTTGCGCGGTCTCAATGCCGTTTAAAGAGAGCTGCATGCCGTTTCTGGATGCCATCGATCCTTCCGCAAGCGTCATTGATTCCGTCAATACCATCGTCAATGACAACGGTACGCTGACAGGATTTAACACCGACTATATTGCGGTAAAAAGTCTGATTGCCAGCCACCAGCTCAATAGCAGCGCACGCGTGATGATTCGCGGCAGCGGTGGAATGGGTAAAGCGGTTATCGCCGCGTTTCGCGATGCGGGGTTTACGGATGTAATCATTGCCGCGCGCAATCGCGAGAGCGGCCCGGCGCTGGCAAAACAGTACGGTTTCCAGTGGCAGCCCCAGTCGGAAGGGATTGCCTGCGATATTCTGGTCAACGTGACGCCCGTCGGCATGGCTGGCGGCAAAGAGAGTCATGAACTGGCCTACAGCGAAGCGATGGTCGCTGCCGCCAGCGTAGTGTTTGACGTCGTCGCCCTACCGCCGGAAACACCGGTGATTAAGCTGGCACAGCAGTTGGGTAAAAAGACCATCAGCGGTGCAGAGGTGATTGCCTTACAGGCCGTAGAGCAGTTCGCCATGTATACCGGCGTACGCCCGGATGACGCATTGATTGCCGAAGCGGCAGAATTTGCGCGGGCGGGGTAACGAAGCAGGAACAGAGCGCCAGGGATGGGCGCTCTAATAGCCATTAATCAGAAAATCAATCGCATCTCGAAGTTCTGCCCTGTTTGCGGTCAGATCTCCCACAAAGTTACCCACATTCTTCACAGGTATGCCAGTCATCATGTACGTCATCACCACATAGGCTTGCCCACCAATGCTAACAACCGGGCAAATTTTAGCTGGCGGGACTTCGTTGGGAAACTGGCTTAGTGCTATAACGGGTGCGACCAGTACATGCTGCAAAACAGCGGCCACCGGATGCTGTAAGCTAATTAAAAACGGATAAACGCTTTTTCCACTTCCTGTATTCTCATAAGCGCAATACTGCTCCATCAGAATGTCCTTTGAAAATCACTGAACGAACCGTTTTCTTCCACCCATTGATTTAATGCTTCTATCGATTTTTTATTATCCCGCAACCATTCTTCGCGTTTGTTCTCGCGAAATTTTTCGATCAGGGCTTCGGTTAAAACCGCTGACAGATTGATTTTAAGCTTGCGCGCCTCTTCCAGTATCTCTGGAGCCAGAGAGACATTGACTGATTTTTTTACCTTAGACACAGTGCGCATGATAACCCCCATAGCAGTGCGCATGACATGCCTAAGATTAGCGTAATAAGCGAGCATTTCCTATTCCCCGACCAGCAAATCATCATGTCACACTAAGGTGGTTGCACAGGCCTGTCACGCCCCGAAGAAGATGTCTGCGAGGCGCTTTCCAGATTAGTTTAGGGAGTCGCTGACAAACAGCTGCTGGTCAGCTTTCGCTTCCAACTGCGCCAGCGCGGGAATCAACTGGCTGATATTTACCAGACTGTGTCCTAACTGGCATATGCTCTCATAGGCAAAATGTTCCTGACCTTCACCCGCCATGGTCAGCAGGCTTTCGCCCATAAAATTCAGCGTCTGGTACAACCCTGCCAGCGCCTCTTCACAGCCAAACGATAGCGCCAGATTTTCTTCGGTGGTGAGATGGCGACAATCAAGATGGCGGAACGCCTCGGCGAGTGGAAAATAAAGCAGGTCAGCTTGCGGTATGAGAGAAGAAGACGCAAAACAGGCGTTAGTGGTACTATTAGCATCAGCCATAGCATTACCTCGTATAATGTTGTGGTTAGAAGCTCGGTATGTGTTCGCGCACTGCCGGGCTTCGTTGTTTCTGTAAGACAATTGACTTACACTTGTCTTACGATCATCAATGTAAATCAGGTGTCAGACACATGTCAACGGTAGAATTCAAAAAGAAAGGTAACAAACAAATCGCGTTACGTGTCGAGCCGGAACTGGAAGCAGGGATCCAGAAAGCGCTTTCAATGGATGGTGACGCTTCAGTATCCGCATGGATTAAGCGCATTATCAGGAAAGAACTGAAGCAGAAAGGGATTGAAGTTTAGCGATCGGCATTATGTATCGTTTTCTGGAGGTCTGTATAGAGCGAGGAGCGGACCTTCGCTGTTTACTACTACCGGATGTGCTTTGGTAATATCTGAGCATTTAATTGACGGCGAGCTGGTCACAACCAGCGAATTTTTTAGGTTGATATGACCGTAAGAAGAAAGAAATACTCTTTTATTTTAGCTTCATCATGTTTTGTGTGATTACCTCGAAAGGTGCAACATCACCAATTGTGTAATTGAGTTGAAAATACTGTCTAAGCTCAACGCCACCCATAATGCGGGGTGAACCCGACTGATTGGCAGTTCGGTTAATCATTGCAGTGATAGAAGACATACCATCACGAAGAACAATCTTGATGTTCTCACCGTCTTTACCAAACTTTTGAGAACTTACTACCGGCACATTGAAGAATCCTCGACGCCAGTATGTATCTGTCATGTTGAAAGTGAATTGTTTAATACTACTATGTGTGATGATTTCAGATTCAGTTGATATTACTTCCTCACTCTTCAGTTCTAGCCTTTGAATTCCATTCCATTCAGGACTAATGGTACTAATGATCGAATCCTCAAGACCAGCAGCAAGATTCAAGTGAAATTGCCCGTAGTGCATTAGTCCTGAGTCTGGAAGCACTAAGATGTCAACGGCAACATTATTAGATAGCATCTCAATGATGTTAGCGTTATTTTTTATATTTGTAGATTGGGAAGGGCCTGGACGTGAATAATGGTACATCCTGTTACGTAGAAGACGAGTAGTTTTACCAACGTACTTTACCTCACCATCACAAACAAATGCATAGAGGTTGTTCTTAACATCTGTGAATCTGTCATCGAGATGGTACTTCAGGCTGCCGTCTATAATCTGCCAGAATCCTACCTTGATAAAACCAATCTTGGTCAAACGATTCATGTTAGGGTTCCATATGGGGAGAGTAAAAGCATTATACATACTGAACTCCTCACCGTAGCTTAACAAAGTTTGATGTCAGTGAGGTTCGCTCCTGGCACAAAGCGGACGCTGAAGGTCTGCTGTGAGTGAGGAGTGGGCTTTATGCCAAACCTGGCAGCCTCTTTGAACGATATGCCTTTGATAATGCGCTTCGTGAGCACATCGGCGAGCTTCTAAATCTAGCTACCCCTTAAGCATTACGTCTTTGTCTGGTGAGCATACCGTAGTTTTTTAAGCCTACCAACTGCACTGCCATCAAATAATCAATTTTACTATTCATTATTAATGCCAGGATGGTTTTACTACTTATACTAATGTCAGTGCAGACCTTCAGTTGCGCGATTATATGGATAGTTACTATTGAAATGTGGTAATTCAGGGTAATAAAAGCCGTTTGTTTAAAACGGCTTATAGGGACAGTAGATGGTGTTTTTATGCAAATGAGAAAGAGAAAGAGAAGGTATTGTCAACTTTTCCCCACCCACACATGTAGTCGTTCAGCAAGGAGCCTATGCTCCGACTAAAAGTGCGTAGTCATATTCTCAATATCGTTGTCATGTTCCCAATCGTCTTCAGACTGGTAGTTATCTGGGTTTACTGGGTAGAAATTGAGAGGCGGATCCTGAAGCTTAAGCAGTTTGCCACAAGTTGAAGGGTGCTCGAGCTTTAAGCCTCGACCTGCATTAGACCTTACGCCTTTAAGTACTTCCCGTTGAGCGTCGTCACACTGACCTTGGACATAGAGATGCTGAAGGGTTAGGGCGCGGTTTCTCGATTTTTTCGTTATTGTACTCATGTATATACCTCCGGGTTGGTTTACCTGAATAAGGATTTATTAAGTGCAAAATGCAATTTTCTATTATTCAAAGTAAGGGGTTAAGTTATTTCCCCACCATGGTGAAAAGCCACCATGGTATCCTCCGAAGTTTTTTTGAGGCGTGGATTAAATTATCAGATAGAGAAAAAAAGTCCACCAGAATGTGACCGTACTGTAAGTATTCCAGCCAAGCGAGCCATTCACTTTTGGAGAGCTTCCTACAGATAGATTTATGCAATGTCCGCTCCTGGCACAAAGCAACCCCCTCTCCCCTGTTATCGTTTCTCGTATCAACCACAGCATCCTGAAAAATTACGCATTATTGCGAGGCGCTTTCCTGTTTACGCCCACCAGCATTTCCTCTTACCTCCCAGTTTTTTATTCTCTACTTTCAACTTGTCAATTCACAATGTAGTTTATAAAATACATGGAACGTAATCATGGAAATTCTTCAGACCACGGTTTTCCAACGCTGGGAACAGAATCTGCGAGATCGCAGGGCCAAAACGCTCATTGCCGCACGACTTTTTCGACTGGCGAATGGTTTAGCTGGCGATGTTAAACCTGTAGGTGAAGGCATCAGCGAAATGCGCATTTCTTACGGTCCTGGTTACAGGATTTACTTTAAACAGCATGGCTGCCGCATCATCATTTTGCTATGTGGTGGCGATAAAAGCTCACAAGCCAACGATATCACCCTTGCAAAAGTGCTCGCCCGTTCACTGGATTATCAGGAGACCTTCCGCCATGAATAAGCTTACTCAGTACGATCCCGCTGCTGCGCTAGTTGATGATGAAGAAATTGCTGTATTTATGGCGGATGCCCTCGAAACAGGCGATGCAACGTACATTGCAAAAGCATTGGGCGTGGTGGCACGCGCTAAGGGAATGGCGAGCATCGCGGCAGAAACGGGGTTATCCCGCGAACAACTCTATCGCTCGTTTAGTGAGAAAGGAAACCCGACGCTGAAAACTACGCTGGCGGTGATGAAGGCGCTCGGTATTGGATTGACACTTAGAAAATAGTCCCAGCACTTCCAACATCGTGAGCCATATCAGGAAGGCGTTAGATTGATAGTGGTAGCATTAGCGCGGTTTGTAATTTTCTGATTACATGGAGAAATGATGGAACTGCTTTTATTGAGTAACTCGACGCTGCCGGGCAAAGGCTGGATGGAACATGCGCTGCCGCTGATCGCAGAGCAACTGAATGGTCGCCGCACGGCGGTGTTTATTCCGTTCGCTGGCGTGACGCAAACCTGGGATGAGTACACGGCGAAAACGGCAGCCATCTTTGCGCCAATGGGCGTTAACGTTACCGGTATTCATACCGTTGCCGATCCAATTGCAGCCATTGAAAACGCCGAGCTGGTGATTGTCGGCGGGGGTAATACCTTCCAGTTGCTGAAAGAGAGCCGCGAGCGCGGGCTGCTGGCGCCGATTGTGGATGTCGTCAAACGTGGTGCACTGTACATCGGCTGGAGCGCGGGTTCCAACCTTGCCTGCCAGACCATCCGCACTACCAACGACATGCCGATTGTCGATCCCAAAGGTTTTGATGCGCTGGGTCTGTTCCCACTGCAAATTAATCCGCACTTCACCAACGCGCTGCCGGAAGGCCATAAAGGCGAAACGCGTGAACAGCGTATTCGCGAACTGCTGGTGGTTGCACCAGAGCTGACGGTGATTGGCTTGCCGGAAGGGAACTGGATCAAAGTGAGTAACGGTCAATCTGTGCTCGGCGGCCCAAACACCACGTATATCTTTAAAGCGGGTGAAGAGGCGGTTGCCGTTGAGGCAGGCCACTGCTTTTAGTTGATTTGTTGTCTGATGCCGGATGGCGGCTTCGCCTTATCCGGCCTACAAGGTAAATGACAACATTGACGGTTATCCGTAGGCCCGGTAAGCATCAGCGTCACCGGGCAACATTTCATCTGTCCTCGTTAGTACTCACGCTCATCGTCTTCATCCGGCTGTTCCAGCACGCTGTAAGCCACAGAGCAAAACAGTGAGTTCAGACGCTGCATATCGCCCAACAGTGCCAGGTGCAAGGAGCTGGTTTCGATGCTCTGCACGTTCTGCTGATGCAGACGGTCAACGTGCGCATGCGAATAGCGACGGTTGAGAATACGGAAACGGTGCTTGCTGCGGCGCAGACGGCGGGCGCTGGTCACATCGCCTGAGAAGAATACCGACATCGCCAGTTGCAGATTGCTGAGCAGCAGATCGTAGAGCGCATCCAGCTCTTTCAGCCCTTCTACCGAGAATGCCCGACGGGCGGCCAGCGACTTATCGGCTATCTCACTGCCCATACGTTCGACAATATCGGAAGCCTGCTCAAGGTTGAGCGACATTTCGATAATCTCCGCCCAACGGCGTGATTCCTCTTCCGCCAGTTCATCCTTTGGCATCCGCGCCAGATAGAGCTTAATCGCCGTGTACAGCACGTTGATGTCATCCGCCATCCTGCGCAACTCTTTCTCTTCGCGCGGCTCGCCGTGCATCACCTTCTTCAACCCGTCCATCATCTGCTCCATCGCATCGCCAATACGCAGCGCTTCGCGGGCGGCATTAGCGAGAGCAAGCGTCGGCGTATCCAGCGCACTGACGTCCAGATGTTTGGGCTTCAGATGTGCATCCAGCTCCGGCTCATCGCGGATGATGCGCTTACAAAAACGCGCCATCGGTTCAGCGAACGGCACCATCGCCACGCAGCGTACCAGGTTGTAGAAGACGTGGAAGTAGATAACCAGTTCGGATTTCGGCAGCGGTAGCTCATCCATCAAATTCGCCAACAGATGAACAAACGGCAGGATAATCAGGCTACCCACCAGCTTAAACAGCAGGCTACCTAGCGCCACTCGGCGGGCGGCGGCATTAGCGGCGCTGTTGTTAAGCATCGCCAACAGGCCGGATCCGAGGTTGGCGCCAATCACCAGACACAGCGCCACCGGGAACGAGATAATGCCTGCAGCGGTCAGCGTGGCCGTCAACAGCACCGCCGCCAGGCTGGAGTAACTGATAATCGCAAACATGGCGCCAATCAGCGCATCCAGCATGATATCGCCGGTGAGCGAGGCGAAAATAACCTGTACGCCATTAGCCTGAGTGATCGGCGTTACCGCCTGCACAATCAGCTCCAGCGCCAGTAAAATCAACCCCAGACCAATACCTACCCGACCCAGCTGTCCGGCACGAGACTGCTTGCGCCCAAGAAAGAAAATGACGCCGATAAAAATCAGCAGTGGCGACAGCCAGGAGAGATCGAAGGTCAGGATACGCGCCATCAGCGCGGTCCCCACGTCGGCGCCCAGGACAATCACCAGCGCAGGGGTGAGCGCCACGAGATCCTGCGCGACAAACGACGTCACCAGCATGGTGGTAGCGTTACTGCTTTGCACCAGAGCAGTAACGCCGATCCCCGCGCAAAAGGCGAGCGGCTTCTTTTCAACACTACGGCTGAGCACGGTACGCAAGCGGGCGCCGAAGACGCGCATCACACCGGTACGCACAATATGCGTCCCCCAAACCAGCATCGCGACGGCAGAAAGCAGGTGTAACAGAGTTAACACGGAATCAGGTACTCCTTATCGTTATATGTTCCTGAGGCCGAAGCCTTCTTTCAGTATAAGGGTTTAAACGTAATAAAGAGACAGGGCACTCATTGAGTGCCCTGTTTGTTGTAAATAAAGATGACAGTTTTGTGAATCAGTCGGCGTCGTAGCCGAGGTTCGGCGCTAACCAGCGCTCCACTTCTGCCACGCTCATCCCTTTACGGAAGGCATAATCTTCAACCTGATCGCGCTGGATTTGCGCCACAGCGTAGTACTTGCTGTCCGGATGACTGAAATACCAGCCGGAAACCGAGGCACCTGGCCACATGGCGAAGGATTCGGTGAGCTTCATCCCGGTATGCGCCTCCACGTCCAGCAGTTCCCAAATGGTGGCTTTTTCGGTGTGTTCCGGACACGCCGGATAGCCCGGTGCCGGGCGAATCCCCTGGTAGTTTTCGCGGATCAGCTCCTCGTTACTGAGATTCTCATTCGCCGCATAGCCCCAGTAGACTTTACGCACACGCTCATGCAGATATTCTGCGAACGCTTCCGCCAGACGGTCAGCAATCGCTTTCACCATGATCTTGTTGTAGTCGTCATGTTGCGCTTCAAAAGCATCTGCCAGCGCGTCTTCTTCCAGACCACCAGTGACCGCAAAAGCACCGATGTAATCCGCTTTACCGCTCAGTTTCGGCGCAACAAAGTCAGACAAGCAGTAGTTGGCGAAACCGACTTTTTCCGTCTGCTGGCGCAGGTGATGACTCACGTTGATGACGTGCGTACGCGTCTCATCACGGTAAATCTCGATGTCGTCACCCACGCGGTTGGCCGGGAATAAACCCACCACGCCACGCGGATTCAGCGTCTTCTCAGCGCTGAGTTTATCCAGCATGTCGTTGGCATCTTTGAACAGGCGCTTCGCCTCTTCGCCCACTACTTCATCTTCGAGGATTCGCGGATATTTCCCGGCCAACGACCAGGTCATAAAGAACGGCGTCCAGTCGATGTAGTTGCGCAGGGTTTCGATGCTGGCTTCCACTTCCTGTACGCCCAGACGGTGCGCCACCGGCGGGGTGTAGTTTTCCCAGTCAAAGGCCAGATCGTTGTCGCGGGCAGCCTGTAACGTTACGGGTGGAGTACGCGGTTTCTTACGCGCATGCTGGATACGCACGGTTTCGTACTCTTTACGCGTACGGGCGACAAAGTCATCACGCTGGGTGTCAGAGAGCAGCGCAGCCACGACACCCACGGTACGCGAGGCGTTCTGCACGTACACCGTCGGGCCGCTGTAGTTCTGCTCAATTTTCACCGCCGTGTGCGCTTTTGAGGTGGTCGCACCGCCAATCAGCAGCGGAATAGTGAAGCCCTGACGCTCCATCTCTTTCGCCACGTTAACCATTTCATCCAGCGAAGGGGTAATCAGCCCGGAAAGGCCAATCAGATCGGCATTCACTTCACGCGCCGTTCTGAGGATTTTCTCCGCGGGCACCATTACGCCAAGGTCGACGATTTCGTAGTTGTTACACTGCAGCACCACGCCGACGATGTTTTTGCCGATGTCGTGCACGTCGCCCTTCACGGTAGCGATGACCATTTTGCCGTTGCTGGAGCCTTTCTCTTTGCTGGCCTCAATGTACGGTTCGAGGTACGCCACCGCCTGCTTCATCACGCGGGCGGATTTCACCACCTGCGGCAGGAACATTTTACCCTCGCCGAACAGGTCGCCAACCACGTTCATGCCGTCCATCAACGGTCCTTCAATAACCTCGATCGGGCGCGCAGCCTGCTGGCGCGCTTCTTCGGTATCCAGCTCAATAAACTCGGTAATGCCTTTCACCAGCGAGTATTCGAGGCGCTTTTTCACGTCCCAACTGCGCCACTCCGCCTGTTGAGCGTTGGCGGTCTCGTCGGTTTTGCTGCCGCGATATTTCTCGGCCAGCTCCAGCAAACGCTCGGTGCCGTCGTCGCGACGGTTGAGGATCACATCTTCAACCGCATCGCGCAGCTCGGCGGGCAGGTCGTCATAGATTGCCAGTTGTCCGGCGTTGACGATCCCCATGTCCATGCCGTTGCGAATGGCGTAGTAGAGGAATACCGCGTGAATGGCTTCACGCACCGGGTCGTTACCACGGAACGAGAATGAAACGTTAGAAACGCCGCCGGAGATCAGCGCATGCGGCAGTTCGCGTTTGATGTCTTCACAGGCCCCGATAAAGTCCTGCGCGTAGTTGTTGTGTTCATCAATCCCGGTCGCGACGGCAAAGATGTTCGGGTCAAAGATAATATCTTCCGGCGGGAAGCCCACCTCTTCGGTAAGAATCTTGTACGCCCGACGGCAGATCTCAATTTTGCGCGCGCGGGTGTCGGCCTGGCCCTGCTCGTCAAAGGCCATCACCACCACTGCAGCACCGTAGCGACGCAGCAGCTTCGCGTGATGGATAAAGGTCTCAACCCCCTCTTTCATCGAGATGGAGTTAACGATGCCTTTACCCTGAATGCACTTCAGCCCTTTTTCGATTACTTCCCATTTCGAGGAGTCGATCATAATCGGCACGCGGGCGATATCCGGTTCACCGGCAATCAGGTTGAGGAAACGAACCATCGCCGCTTCGGCGTCGAGCATCCCCTCATCCATGTTGATATCGATGATCTGCGCGCCGCTTTCCACCTGCTGACGGGCGACGTCCAGCGCCTCGCTGTATTTCTCTTCTTTGATCAGGCGCTTAAACTTCGCCGAACCGGTAACGTTGGTACGCTCGCCGACGTTCACAAACAGGCTGTCGTCGCCGATGTTCAGCGGCTCAAGGCCGGAAAGGCGGCAGGCAACCGGGATTTCCGGCAAGCGGCGTGGCGGCAAGCCATCCACCGCGCGGCTCATGGCAGCGATGTGTTCCGGCGTGGTGCCGCAGCAGCCGCCAACAATATTCAGGAAGCCCGCCTCGGCCCATTCGCGGATTTGCGCCGCCATGGTGTCGGCATCGAGATCGTACTCACCAAATGCGTTCGGCAGCCCGGCGTTCGGGTGCGCGGTCACGTAGCATTCGGCAATGCGCGACAGTTCCTGCACGTACTGGCGCAGTTCGTCCGGGCCTAAGGCACAGTTCAGACCGAAGGTCAGCGCATCGGCGTGGCGCAGGGAGTTGTAGAATGCTTCGGTGGTCTGGCCGGAGAGTGTACGCCCGGAAGCGTCGGTGATGGTGCCGGAGAGCATAATCGGCAGCTCAACGCCCAGCGCCTCGAATTCAGTTTTAACCGCGAAAATAGCGGCTTTGGCGTTGAGGGTATCGAAAACGGTTTCAATCAGGATCAGGTCACTGCCGCCTTCCACCAGAGCTTTGGTGGATTCGCGGTAAGCGGCCACCAGCTGATCAAAGGTAATATTGCGGTAAGCCGGGTCGTTGACGTCGGGCGAGATAGACGCCGTACGGTTGGTTGGGCCAAGCACGCCCGCGACGTAGCGCGGTTTGTTCGGCGTGCGCGCCGTCCATTCGTCTGCCGCCGCGCGCGCCAGTTTGGCTGCCGCAAAGTTGATTTCCGCCGACAGGGATTCCATCTGGTAATCCGCCATGGCGATAGTCGTGGAGTTAAAGGTGTTGGTTTCGATGATGTCCGCGCCCGCCTCGAAGTAGGCGTTGTGAATCGCGGCGATCACCTCGGGTTTGCTGAGCACCAACAGGTCGTTGTTGCCTTTCAGATCACACGGCCATTCGGCAAAGCGTTCGCCGCGGAAATCTTCTTCGCTCAGACGATATCCCTGGATCATGGTGCCCATACCGCCGTCCAGCACCAGAATACGTTCATTTAACTGCTGACGTAATTGTTCTACTTTGCTGCTCACACTCGCTCCCGACAACGCTCAACCAGACCGAAAAAAACTCAACAGGCCATACTGGCACAAACCTGAGAGGCGGAAAAGAGAACAACGGCCAACATGAGACATGTTCAGCTTCACTCATCCGATCAGTACAGGAATTCTTGCATTATAATTGAATAAAACGAAAATGATTTCCACGATACAGAAAAGGAGTCTGCCATGGTTGCCCCCGTTCCCGCGAAACGCGGTAGAAAACCCGCCGCTACTACTGCGCCCGCAACCGGGCAGGTTCAGTCCCTGACGCGTGGCCTGAAGCTGCTCGAGTGGATTGCGGAATCCAACGGCAGCGTGGCGCTGACCGAGCTGGCGCAGCAGGCTGGCCTGCCAAACTCCACGACTCACCGATTATTGACCACCATGCAGCAGCAGGGATTTGTTCGTCAGGTCGGTGAATTAGGCCACTGGGCCGTGGGCGCACATGCGTTTATCGTCGGCAGCAGCTTTCTGCAAAGCCGTAATCTGCTGGCGATTGTCCACCCAATCCTGCGCAAACTGATGGAAGATTCCGGTGAAACGGTCAACCTCGCCGTGCTTGATCAAAGCGACCATCAGGCGATTATTATCGACCAGGTGCAGTGCACCCAATTGATGCGTATGTCTGCGCCTATCGGCGGCAAACTGCCGATGCACGCCTCCGGGGCGGGCAAAGCGTTTTTATCCCAGCTGAGCGAAGAACAGGTAACTGGGCTGTTGCACCGTAAAGGTCTGCACGCATACACCCACGCCACGCTGGTGTCGCCGGTGCATCTGAAAGAGGATTTGGCCCAGACGCGTAAGCGCGGCTATTCCTTTGATGATGAGGAACATGCGCTGGGCCTGCGCTGCGTGGCGTCGTGCATTTATGACGAGCACCGCCAGCCGTTTGCCGCCATTTCCATCTCCGGTCCGATTTCGCGCATTACTGACGATCGCGTGACCGAGTTTGGCGCCATGGCGATCAAAGCGGCGAAAGAAGTGACGCTGGCGTACGGCGGATTTCGCTAAGATGGGGTTGCCGGGTGGCGGTTACACCTTACCCGGCCTACGGTCGGTTTCATAACGCACGCTGAAACGCTGTTTGCGTCGGTAGGCGTAAACATCTTCCACATGCCCGTTTTTAATCCGCGTTTGCAACCCCCGCCAGTAGTCGGCGCTGAACAAGTCAGCGTGCATCTCTTCAAATAGCGGACCGATACGCGGGTCGGCACATAGCCAGTGGCGAAACTCTTCCGGGAAGACATCTCCAGGCGATACGCTGTACCACGGCTCGGCGCTCATCTCATCTTCCGGGTAACGCGGTGGCGGGATATGGCGGAAATTCACCTCCGTCATATAGCAAATTTCGTCGTAGTCATAGAACACCACGCGCCCGTGACGGGTCACGCCGAAGTTCTTAAACAGCATATCGCCGGGGAAAATATTGGCGGCGGCCAGCTGACGAATCGCGTTGCCGTACTCTTCAATGGCATCGCGCAGTTGTTGACCTTCGACCTGCTCCAGCCAGATATTCAGCGGCACCATCCGTCGTTCGATATACAGATGGCGAATGACAATCTGATCGCCAAGATCGGTAATTTTTTCCGGGGCTTCCTGCAATAACAGCGCCATCAGCGCCGGATCGATTTGCCGTTTATCCAGCACAAAATTCTCGAACTCCTGGGTGTCAGCCATCCGCCCCACACGATCGTGCTCTTTGACCAGTTGATAACAGGCGCGGACATGGGCGGCAGACACCTCTTTTTGCGGCGCAAATTTGTCTTTGATGATTTTAAACACCCGGTCAAAGCCCGGCAGGGTAAACACCAGCATCACCATACCGCGGATCCCCGGCGCTTCAATAAACTGCTCATCACAGTTGGCCAGGTAGAGCAGATACTCCCGATAGCTTTCCGTTTTTGCATGCTTCTGGCAGCCAATCGCCATATACAATTCAGCGGTGGTTTTACCGGGCAGGATCTCGCGCAGCCACTCCACTAACGCCGCGGGCAGCGGAGCGTAAACCATAAAGTAGGAGCGGGCAAAGCCAAACACAATGCTCGCTTCCGCCGTCGTGGTCAGACAGGTATCGACAAACAGCTCACCTTCGTCTGTCCGGTGGATTGGCAGTAAAAACGGCAGCGTTCCAGAAGGGGTAATCAGCTTACCGACCAGCCAGGCGGCCTTGTTACGATAAAACAGTTCATTCGCCACCTGTAAATGGCAGCCCTGCAACACATCCGCACCAAAGGTTTCCGTCAGGTGTTCGATGATGTAGTGGATATCACGATGTTTATTCTGCCATGGAAGACGCAGGGGCAGATCGCTAAGGACGCGAGTTAGCAGCCACTCCCAACCTGAATCAGGGAAAAAATCTTTCGCCAACGGGCGTGGGATCGTGCGGAAACGACGCTCTGGCTGAGAACTGAAAATAAACAGCCGCTCGGGAGTCAGCGAGCGGTGGTCAAATAACCGACAGTAAACGGAGTTAAAAAAGCTCTCCGCAATCTCGAAGCGCGGGTAATCCGGCAATAGCCGGGTGTAATGCTCTTTCACGCGAAGTAAAAAATCCGCATCAGTGCTTTTACCGTCAGTAATGCAGCGCAACTGCTCCACTACCAGACCCACATGATGATCATAAAGGTGAATACGGCTTTTCATCGCCTGCTGAACCGCATGCCAGTCGGCATGTTCAAAACGCTGCTGCGCGCCGGAGGTGACTTCCAGAAAACGCCCGTACTGGGCGTCGAAACCTTGCAAAATCGTCTGAGCAATCAGTAATTCCAGGCCACGCGTCATCGACTTCTCCCATCCGGCACAACGTCATGCCGGATGGCGCGTTCGCTTATCCGGCCTACATCCCTTCGTAGGCCCGGTAAGCGCAGCGCCACCGGGCATTGATCAAAACTGCGATTCTTCAGTCGAGCCGGTCAGTGCGGTCACCGAGGAAGCGCCGCCCTGAATGATAGTAGTGACTTTGTCGAAGTAGCCTGTACCCACTTCCTGCTGATGGGACACGAAGGTGTAACCGTCTTTAGCCGCCGCAAATTCTGGCTGCTGAACCTTCTCAACATAGTGGCGCATGCCTTCACCCTGCGCATAGGAGTGCGCGAGGTCGAACATGTTGAACCACATGCTGTGGATGCCCGCCAGGGTAATGAACTGGTATTTGTAACCCATATCCGACAGTTGCTGCTGGAAGCTGGCGATGGTTTTGTCGTCCAGGTTTTTCTGCCAGTTAAATGACGGCGAACAGTTGTAGGCCAGCAGTTTGCCTGGGAATTTGGCATGAATAGCATCGGCAAAGCGCTTCGCCAGTTCGAGGTCCGGCGTGGAGGTTTCACACCACACCAGGTCGGCATATGGCGCATACGCCAGGCCACGGCTGATTGCCTGCTCAATGCCCGCATGGGTGCGGTAGAACCCTTCACTGGTACGTTCGCCGGTGATGAACTCGCTGTCGTATGGGTCGCAGTCAGACGTTATCAGATCGGCTGCGTCAGCATCAGTACGCGCAATAACCAGCGTCGGAACGCCCATGACGTCGGCCGCCAGACGGGCCGCCACCAGTTTCTGAATAGCTTCCTGAGTCGGCACCAGAACTTTGCCGCCCATGTGACCACATTTTTTCACCGATGCGAGCTGATCTTCGAAGTGAACGGCCGCTGCACCAGCCTCAATCATCGATTTCATCAGTTCAAACGCGTTCAGGACGCCGCCAAAACCCGCTTCCGCATCGGCGACGATCGGCAGGAAGTAATCGACATAGCGCGGATCGTTCGGTTCAATACCGGTTGACCATTGGATCTGATCGGCGCGACGGAATGTGTTGTTGATCCGATCCACCACCGACGGGACGGAGTTCGCCGGATACAGCGATTGGTCCGGGTACATGCTGGATGCCAGGTTTGCATCTGCCGCCACCTGCCATCCTGAAAGGTAGACCGCTTCAATACCTGCTTTCGCCTGCTGCAGCGCCTGACCGCCAGTCAGCGCGCCGAGGCTGTTGATATAACCTTTCTTCGATTCGCCGTGCAGCAGACGCCACATTTTCGCCGCGCCAAGCTGAGCCAGCGTGCATTCCGGGTTGACCGAGCCACGTAATTTCACCACTTCCTCCGCGCTATATGGACGGGTGATGCCTTCCCAGCGCGGTTGAGTCCATTCTTTCTGTAATTCTTCGATTTGTTGAGTACGGGTTTTCATGTGCAGATGCTCCATATTGTTATGTGGTGGATTACGCCAGCAGGCGGTAGCCTGGCAGGGTCAAGAAATCGATCAATTCATCAGAGGTAGTGATTTGCTCCATCAGGCGCGCGGCATCGTCAAAACGCCCACTGCTGTAGCGGTGTTCGCCCAGCTCGTCCTGAATCACCAGCATCTCTTCGGCCAGCATCTGACGGAACAGCGGTTTGGTAACCGGCTTGCCGTTGCTGAGCGTCTTCTGGTGGTGGATCCACTGCCAGATGGAGGTACGGGAGATTTCGGCTGTGGCCGCATCTTCCATCAGACCGTAAATCGGTACGCAGCCATTACCGGAGATCCACGCTTCGATGTACTGCACCGCCACACGGATGTTGGCGCGCATGCCTTCTTCAGTACGTTCACCTTCACAAGGTGCCAGCAGTTGTTCTGCGGTAATCGGGGCATCTTCTTCACGGGTCACGAACAGCTGATTTTTGTTTTCACCGAGTACGTCGTTGAACACCGCCATAGCGGTATCTGCCAGCCCCGGATGGGCAATCCATGTGCCGTCATGACCGTTATTTGCTTCCAGCGCTTTGTCCGCTTTTACCTTGGTCAGAACCTGGTTGTTACGTTCCGCATCTTTGCTGGGAATGAACGCTGCCATGCCGCCCATCGCGAATGCGCCACGTTTATGACAGGTTTTAATCAGCAGACGCGAATAGGCGCTGAGGAATGGCTTATCCATCGTCACCACCTGACGGTCCGGCAGCACGCGATCCGGATGGTTCTTCAGCGTTTTGATATAGCTGAAAATGTAGTCCCAGCGACCGCAGTTCAGACCCACAATATGGTCACGCAGGGCGTGCAGAATTTCGTCCATCTGGAAGACGGCCGGCAGCGTTTCAATCAGCAGAGTCGCTTTGATGGTGCCGCGCGGCAGATTAAAACGATCCTCCGCATAGCTGAACACTTCGCTCCACCATGCCGCTTCTTGCCAGGCCTGCGTTTTTGGCAGATAGAAATAAGGGCCACTGCCTTTTGCCAGCAACGCTTTGTAGTTGTGGAAGAAATAGAGGGCAAAATCGAACAGGCTGCCCGGGATGGATTCGCCACGCCAGGTAACGTGTTTTTCCGGCAGATGCAGACCACGAACGCGGCATACCAACAGAGCCGGATTAGGTTTGAGCTGATAAATTTTACCCGCTTCGTTGGTATAGCTAATGGTGCCATTGACCGCATCACGCAGGTTTATCTGCCCGTCGATTACTTTGCTCCACTCAGGAGCCAGCGAATCTTCAAAATCAGCCATAAAGACTTTGACGTTCGCGTTGAGCGCGTTGATGACCATCTTGCGCTCAACGGGTCCGGTGATCTCTACGCGGCGATCCAGTAAATCATCAGGAATACCGCGAATCTTCCAGTTACCTTCACGAATGGAAGCTGTTTCCGAAATAAAATCAGGCAACTTACCGTCATCAATATCCTGCTGTTGTTGGATACGTGCAGCCAGAAGTTTATTGCGTTTCGGCGTAAATCTTGTCACCAGCTCGGTCAGAAACTCCACCGCTTCAGCGGTCAGAATTTGCTGCTCCTGTTCGCCACGCGGCCTGGTGAAGACCAGTTCATCGGTTGTCGTTGCCTGTTGATTCATTGCGTAGTTCCTCGTCATTGATCCAATCACATCCCCAATGCGAACGAAGGATCGTTGTGCGGTTTTCGTTCAGCACAACTAAGACTACTCATTTAAATTTCAAAATCAAAAACAATTTCCATTTTTAATTTAAATATCAATTAACTCATTGATAACAATATAAATAAAATTTAATTACATGATGAGGTGCGTTTCGGAAATAAAAAAGGCACCCGAAGGTGCCTGATTCAGCATGCTGAAACGCTTAAGGATCGTCTGCTACAGAAGATTAATCCAGCGTTGGATTCATGTGACGCAGATCATATGGCGTGATCTGATAGACGTAATAGTTGAGCCAGTTAGTAAACAACAGATTGCCGTGGCTGCGCCAGGTTGCCCGCGGTTTGTTTTGCGGGTCATCTTTCGGGAAGTAGTTATAGGGTACTTCCGGCGTTAAGCCCGCTTCGACGTCACGAAAATACTCACTGCCGAGCGTATGGGCGTCATACTCCGGATGACCCGTCACAAAGGCAATACGTTTATCTTTGCTGGCAAACAGGTAGGCATCTCCCTCTTCTGTCTCGGCAAAAATCTCGAGATCGGTGTAGTCCCGGATAAGCGCAGCAGGAAAATCGGCATAGCGCGAATGCGGAGCCAGGAACGCATCATCAAATCCGCGCGTCAGTAGCGCATGAGGGTGAAGAATATGGTGCTCATAAACACCTGAGAGTTTGTCCGTACGGGTTTGCTTAGGAATTCCGTACAGGATATTCAGCGCGGCCTGTACCGCCCAACAAACAAATAGCGTCGAGGTAACGTGATCTTTCGCCCATTCAAGCACTTGTTGAATCTGCGGCCAGTAAGCCACGTCATTAAATTCAACCAGACCTAACGGTGCGCCGGTCACGATCAGTCCGTCAAAGTTCTGATCGCAGATATCCTCGAAATTACAGTAAAAGTTATTCAGATGCTCCGTAGGGGTGTTACGTGACTCGCGGGCATCGATGCGCAATAGCTGAACATCTACCTGTAGCGGTGAGTTAGACAGTAAGCGCAGGAACTGGTTTTCCGTTTCAATCTTCTTGGGCATCAGGTTGAGGATGAGCACCTTCAGTGGTCGGATTTCCTGACCGGAAGCGCGGGATGTCGTCATCACAAAGACGTTTTCCTCACGCAAGAAATTGACGGCGGGTAGCTCGTCCTGCACGCGAATTGGCATAACCTGATAACCTCACTACATACGTTTAAACGTTTAGACATCCAGACAGCTGAAGATACCCAGGAATCATGCGAATGTCGAGTCTGCATCCTCAAGTTGAGAAAGTTTCACGGCCCTTGCTGTAGAATAGTGCAGTAAAGATAAAAGGAGAATGCTATGCCCTTTACCATTCGTCGTTCGCGTAAGGACGAAGGTGATAAGCTCGTATCTATCTGGTGTCGTTCTGTCGATGCGACGCACCATTTCCTCTCTGCGGATTATCGGATTGAGCTGGAAGAGCTGGTAAGTTCATTTTTACCAGAAGCTCCGCTATGGGTTGCAGTGACAGAACAAGATGAGCCTGTCGCCTTTATGCTTCTGACCGATAAGCATATAGATGCGTTGTTTGTCGATCCGGATGTGCGTGGTAGTGGCGTTGGTAAACTGCTAATTGAACATGCTTTATCAATGAGTTCAACGCTGACAACCAACGTTAATGAACAGAATGAGCAGGCAGTTGGATTCTATAAGAAGATGGGATTTACTGTGACGGGACGTACAGAGGTGGACGATCTCGGACGAGCATACCCGTTACTCAACCTCGTACACGGGTAGCCGTACTTATTGCCTGATGCGCTGCGCTTATCAGGCCTACAACAGCCTGGTTATCCGGAAATAC
>NZ_JAOWIG010000067.1:0-25057 GCF_030332245.1 Citrobacter sp. Cy070 | reverse complement strand
AGCTGATAGAAACAGAAGCCACTGGAGCACCTCAAAAACACCATCATACACTAAATCAGTAAGTTGGCAGCATCACCCTCATCACATTGTACCTATGTCCAGGCAAGATGCTTTTGACACATCTCTTGATGTTGAAGAAAATATCATATCTCTGTGTTGCAATTGCCATAAACAAATTCACCTTGGTCAGGGTTATGAAGATATGCTGAAAGAAATATACACTGCGCGAAAAAGGTTATTAAAAAAAGTTGGTATTGATATATCACTGGAAAACTTGATTCTTTATTACAAAATGGAAAGTAAGTGAGATTCAAACGAGAGTGATACCTTCGTTTTATTGGTCGGGATGAACAGCAGATGATGTTTCCGGCAAGTATCGGGTCCAGAAACTTTCTGTTAAAAAAGAGGTAAAAGTAGTCTTGAGCCCTGACTGCGAATTGCCATTGCGCATGACCAGAGAACAGGACGAACCCCTGCCAAACCCAGGCATGAGAAACACCTTTAAAACATAGACTTAATTAAAATCAGCAATTCCCATCGAAATAATAAGCAAGCAGAATTGGCTCAGGTGAATTTCACTCGGTGCAGTGCATGCGTTGGGGGGGGTAAAAGGAAAAACCCGAAATGAATCGGGTTTTGATTAATTAACGATTAACAGGTTCCCGTGCCCGGGAACACTCTGACTGTACGCGCAATATATTATTTCCGCAATCATTATTTTTGATTACCAAGCCATTTATTCATCTGCTCAATTTCACCTTTTTGAGCTTTAATGATGTCCTGCGCGAGCTTTCTCATTTCCGGATCTTTTCCGTATTTTAGCTCGGTCTCAGCCATTGCTATTGCCCCTTCATGGTGTGCTACCATGCCTTTCGCAAAAGCCTTGTCGGGATCGGACTCTTTTACAGCGGCCATCATTTTGTCATGCATACCTTTCATGCCGGACATATATTCCTGTGACGATGACGATGACGATGACGATGACGATGCCGATGAGGATATATCTGACATTTTCATTTCTGAATGTTCTGCGGAAATCGCTGGCAGGGATAACATCAGTATAACAAAAAGCGAATTTGTGATTTTCATATAATAAACCCTTTCAGATGGTTACCGGATAAGTTTAGCTGAGTCAGACAAAAAAGCCCCCTGAAGGGGGCAAAAAATAACAACATATCCGTATAAGGGACAATCTATCAAGGAAAGGGTAACCGCACGGAAACTTCAGTTGTCATCAGCCCGCATTGATCATGCGGCGGTGTGCATCAGCCATAGCCTGATGGGGGCCGGACTGACCGTTATTCGTAAATTCATGGGCAACAGCTGCTCTTTCATGTTCATTCATCGCCGCAAACGAAGTCGCCGGACGGGAAGCGTTAACGGTGCCAGTTCCCATCATCTTCTGATGACTTTCCGCCATTTTTTTATGTGCATCTGCTGAACCATTGTTCATGGTTTCATGAACAATAATAGCCTGTTCATGCTGATCCATACCGGCCATCCGTGGAGCTGCCCCCTGGATGGCGGCTGGAGTTGAAGAAGACTGCATCTGATGGGCCGGAGCCTGAGCATTATTGACACGCTCATGGATATTTACAGTTTCAGTGGCCCAGGCCGTAGAAATTAAGCTCAAACCTAACACTGATGCTAAGACGATATTTTTCATGGTAACTCTCCATTTCTGAATTAGTGATGTCCGTGAATTTCGATCTGTGTCCTCAGTAGTACAACTGACAACTCTACAGACCTTATTCCGCCAGGATGAGGCTTTAATACAACTCCTGGCTTGTGCTGATGCCGTGTATGGATGAAGTAATAATGCCTTCCTGATAAGTTGCACTAATTATATCGAATGGCTTCTGTTTGCTGCATGACAGGCTAATGACATCTTTGTCATTTAAATCTTTATTCTCAGTACTGGGTTTCCGGAATCATTTTCTCCAGTCTGGGCACGGATAGGATAAAACGAGTTGAACGTACGTCCGATTCCACCTGCACTCTTCCGTGATGTGCTTCCACGATGGACTTCACAATCGCAAGGCCGATGCCGCTGCCTTCTCCTTTTCGTTGTCTGGACGGATCTACCCGATAAAAACGGTCAAACAGCCTTGATAAATGCTCTTCAGGGATTGGTTTCCCCGGATTTTCAATCACAAGGTCAAAAAAGCTCTCCTGCTCTCTTATTGAGACGGTGATGGCCTGTCCCTCCGGAGTATAACGCAGGGCATTGGATAACAGATTATTGATCGCCCTTCTGAACATTTGTGGATCTCCCTCAACCAGGCAGGGCATCCCGTTAAATTTGAGCGTGATATTGCGTTCTTCGGCCCAGGCTTCGAAAAACTCGAAGACTTTCATGACTTCCGCTCTGAGGTCAAACATGACCCTGTCAGGTATCAGCTGATTATTATCTGCCTGTGCCAGGAACAGCATATCGCTGACCATTTTGGTCATCCGGTTATACTCTTCAAGACTGGAATAGAGGACATCCTCAAGTTCCCTCTGTGTTCGATCCTGACTCAGTGCGATTTCAGTCTGCGTCACCAGATTGGTGATGGGCGTTCTGATCTCATGCGCGATATCGGCAGAGAAATTGGCCTGGCGGGTAAAGACATCCTCAATCTTTCCAATCATATGATTGAACGAGATAACCAGTTGCTCCAGCTCAATGGGAACGCGTGTCGGTTCCAGTCGCGCATCAAGATTCTCGGAGGTGATGTTTTTAATGGCATTGCTGACATTACGAAGGGGCAGGTGCCCCTGACGGACAGCGATTCGAATGATCAGAACAATCAACAGGCTTATCACGACGGCAATCGCAATCAGGTTCTTTTTCAGCGCATCGAGGTAATGGAGATGGAAATTAATGGATAGGCCAGTCAGCATGACATAGTTCTGCTGTTTGCCCTGAAATATCGCCTGACCAGAGGAGGCGATAATCCTGTATGTTTCCATCTTCATTTCGGACCCGGTATCCATCGGTCCCGCAGGATCCTCCACCGTCCAGAGAAAGACATCCCGTGCGCGGCTGTGCTCGCTAAAATCTGCTGAATTCACTGCCGGGCGTAGTGCCGCCCCCTGAGCTGAGCTAAAGAGCACTTCACCCCTGGGATTGAGGAGCAAAAGGGCAACGTTGCGGTAGCTGGCAATTGATTCCTTTATTTTGCTTATTTTTTTATCATCCGGATCCACCGGGGACTGCAGTATACGGTTCAGTGTGGTGCTGATTTGTTGAAGATCGCTGACATCCTGCTCGGCAAAATGATTTTCAACAGAATGCAGCATAAACCAGGTGAAGGCGATAAAAGCCAGTATCGTGGACAGGCTGATAAAAAAGGTCAGCCGCAGAGCGAGTGAGAAAGGGCGTCTGGAAGGTTTGCTATGCATCCGGGACCTCCAGCATGTAGCCCACGCCCCGGACTGTCTGGATCAGCTTTGTCTCGTAATCGTTGTCTATTTTAGCGCGGAGTCGCTTTACTGCGACATCGATCGCATTAGTGTCGCTGTCAAAATTCATGTCCCAGACCTGAGAGGCAATCAGGGAGCGGGGAAGAACCTCTCCCTGATGGCGAATGAAGAATTCCAGCAGGCTGAACTCTTTACTGGTGAGCACAATGCGGTTTCCGGCGCGACTGACTTTTCTGGATACGAGATCAATCGAGAGGTCAGCCACCTTAAACTGGCTTTCCGTGATCATCGTGTTTCCCCGCCTCAGAAGGGTTCTCACCCGGGCGAGCAGTTCGGCAAACGCAAAGGGTTTAACCAGATAATCGTCCGCACCCAGTTCCAGTCCTTTGACCCTGTGTTCGATCGTGCCGAGGGCTGTCAGCAGTAAGACCGGCATACCCTTTCCGGCAGTGCGCAGCATGCGGATGATATCCCAGCCGTTCACATCAGGTAGCATGATATCCAGAATGACTAAATCATACTCGGCTGTCATGGCGAGATGATATCCGGTAAGACCATTATCAGCGTGATCCACTACGAACCCTGCCTCTGTAAACCCTTTGCTGAGATATTCACCTGTTTTAATTTCGTCTTCGACGATCAATATTTTCATCTTGCTCCCCGGCTGGCTGCTAATGTCATTCTATTGCGCCCACGATCGTTATCAACGGATTACAGCAAAAATGACAACATTGTCATTATCCTGTCACCCGGCAAACAGAGAGCGTTAGGTAAAGTACCCCTATCAATACTCTGGACTTCGTTTGAACCATTTACCAGGTCTGCCTGTACGAGAAGCGTTATGTTCAAATTAAAATTACTCAGCATCAGTACCATATTCATCCTGGCTGGTTGTGTTTCTCTGGCACCTGAATATCAGCGTCCGCCAGCTCCGGTTCCCCAGCAGTTTTCATTGTCTAAAAACAGTCTGACGCCTGCGGTAAACAGCTATCAGGATACGGGCTGGCGAAACTTTTTTGTCGATCCCCAGGTCAGCAGGCTGATCGGTGAAGCCCTGAATAATAACCGTGATTTGAGAATGGCTGCCCTGAAGGTTGAAGAGGCCCGGGCCCAGTTCAACGTCACGGATGCAGATCGTTATCCCCAACTGAATGCCTCATCCGGGATCACATACAACGGTGGTCTGAAAGGTGACAAGCCGACCACACAGGAGTACGACGCGGGTCTGGAGCTCAGCTATGAGCTCGATTTTTTTGGCAAACTTAAGAACATGAGTGAGGCTGATCGCCAGAACTACTTTGCCAGCGAAGAAGCCCGTCGTGCCGTACACATCCTGCTGGTCTCCAACGTTTCACAGAGCTATTTCAGCCAGCAACTGGCGTACGAACAACTCCGTATTGCGCGGGAAACGCTGAAAAATTATGAACAGTCTTATGCATTCGTTGAGCAACAACTGGTGACCGGGAGTACGAACGTTCTGGCGCTTGAACAAGCCAGGGGGCAAATCGAAAGTACCCGCGCCGAAATAGCCAAACGAGAAGGCGATCTGGCTCAGGCAAACAATGCCCTGCAACTGGTGCTGGGAACGTACCGCGCAGTTCCGTCAGAAAAAGGGATTAAAGGTGGGGAGATCGCACCAGTAAAATTGCCACCAAATCTGTCGTCACAAATATTGCTGCAGCGTCCGGATATTATGGAAGCGGAATACCAGTTGAAAGCGGCTGATGCCAATATTGGCGCAGCGCGAGCGGCTTTTTTCCCGTCCATTACCCTGACCAGTGGTCTCTCCTCAAGCAGTACGGAGCTGTCCAGCCTCTTTACGTCAGGAAGTGGAATGTGGAATTTTATTCCTAAAATTGAAATTCCTATATTTAATGCTGGCAGGAACAAAGCCAATCTGAAGCTGGCTGAAATTCGCCAGCAACAGTCCGTGGTTAATTACGAACAAAAAATTCAGTCAGCCTTTAAGGATGTTTCCGACACGCTTGCGCTGCGCGACAGCCTTAGCCAGCAACTTGAGTCACAGCAGCGTTATCTTGATTCACTTCAGATAACTCTACAGCGTGCCAGAGGATTGTATGCAAGTGGTGCTGTCAGTTACATCGAAGTGCTGGATGCAGAACGTTCCCTCTTCGCGACGCAGCAAACCATTCTCGATCTTACCTATTCCCGACAGGTTAACGAAATTAATCTGTTTACCGCGCTGGGTGGCGGTTGGGTAGAGTAAATTTATTCAATTAATCAGGAAATTAAAATGCGTAATTCACTTAAAGCCGTTTTATTTGGTGCCTTCTCTGTCATGTTTTCTGCCGGTCTTCATGCTGAAACACATCAGCATGGCGATATGAATGCTGCCAGTGATGCTTCGGTACAGCAGGTTATCAAGGGCACCGGTATCGTTAAAGACATTGATATGAATAGTAAAAAAATCACCATTTCGCACGAAGCAATCCCGGCGGTGGGCTGGCCTGCAATGACCATGCGCTTCACTTTTGTTAATGCAGACGACGCTATCAATGCCCTGAAAACCGGCAACCATGTCGATTTCTCGTTTATTCAGCAGGGCAATATCTCCTTACTCAAAAGCATTAACGTTACGCAATCCTGATTAACAGTCCGGAGCGAATACATCCAGTGCGCCTGAACATTCATTATGGGATTACTGTGAATGAATGATCGTGCGCATATGCCAGGTTTTTTGATTTTTCAGCGAGAAATTGTATGGCTTCTTTAAAGATAAAATATGCTGCAATAATTATCAGCAGCCTCATAGCAGGGGGGCTGATATCGGTTACTGCCTGGCAGTATTTAAACTCATCACAAAAAACAGTACCAGCAGAACAAAAGGCACCGGAGAAAAAGGTACTTTTCTGGTATGACCCTATGAAACCGGATACCAAATTTGATAAACCCGGAAAATCGCCCTTTATGGATATGGACCTGGTGCCAAAATATGCTGATGACAGTGGCGATAAAAGCAGTGGCGGGATCCGTATCGACCCAACCCAGGTTCAGAATCTGGGATTAAAAACGCAAAAAGTCACGCGAGGAATGCTGAATTATTCTCAGACAATCCCGGCTAATGTCAGCTATAACGAGTATCAGTTTGTTATTGTGCAGGCGCGTTCTGACGGGTTTGTCGAAAAAGTCTACCCCATGACGATTGGCGATCATGTGAAGAAGGGGACGCCACTTATCGATATTACCATTCCGGACTGGGTGGAAGCACAGAGCGAATTCCTTCTGTTATCCAGCACCGGTGGTACTTCCACGCAAATTAAAGGCGTTCTGGAACGGCTTCGCCTGGCAGGTATGCCGGAAGAGGATATTCAGAGACTGCGTTCTACCCGGAGCATTCAGACCCGTTTTACCATTAAAGCACCTATTGATGGTGTCATTACTGCATTTGACCTGCGCACCGGCATGAATATTTCGAAAGATAAGGTGGTGGCTCAGATTCAGGGAATGGACCCGGTCTGGATCAGCGCTGCAGTGCCAGAATCTATCGCATATCTGCTGAAAGATACGTCGCAGTTTGAAATTTCGGTACCGGCTTATCCGGATAAAACATTCCATGTCGAAAAATGGAACATTCTTCCCAGCGTGGATCAGACAACCCGTACGCTTCAGGTCCGTCTCCAGGTTTCTAATAAGGATGAGTTTCTCAAGCCGGGCATGAATGCCTATCTGAAACTGAATACCAAGAGCCAGGAGATGCTGCTGATACCAAGCCAGGCCGTTATCGATACCGGCAAAGAACAGCGCGTGATTACTGTTGATGATGAAGGCAAGTTTGTGCCGAAACAGATCCACGTTCTGCATGAATCACAGCAACAGTCCGGCATCGGTTCCGGCCTGAATGAAGGCGATACCGTGGTGGTCAGTGGCCTGTTCCTCATTGACTCCGAAGCCAATATTACGGGCGCGCTGGAACGTATGCGCCACCCTGAAAAAACAGAAAGCAGTATGCCAGCAATGTCTGACCAGCCTGTAAATATGCATTCAGGGCACTGAGGAGACGACGATGATTGAATGGATTATCCGGCGCTCTGTCGCCAACCGTTTCCTGGTCATGATGGGGGCCCTGTTTCTCAGCATCTGGGGTACATGGACGATTATTAACACGCCGGTCGATGCCTTGCCTGACCTGTCAGATGTGCAGGTCATTATCAAAACCAGCTATCCCGGCCAGGCCCCGCAGATTGTAGAAAACCAGGTCACCTATCCACTTACCACCACCATGCTGTCCGTACCTGGCGCAAAAACCGTGCGTGGTTTTTCACAGTTCGGGGATTCGTATGTGTATGTCATTTTTGAAGACGGCACCGATCTGTACTGGGCCCGTTCCCGCGTGCTGGAATATCTGAATCAGGTTCAGGGAAAACTGCCTGCCGGTGTGAGTTCTGAAATCGGTCCTGATGCCACGGGTGTGGGCTGGATTTTTGAATATGCCCTTGTCGATCGCAACGGAAAACACGACCTTTCAGAACTGCGCTCTCTGCAGGACTGGTTCCTGAAATTTGAGCTGAAAACCATCCCGAACGTGGCTGAGGTCGCTTCGGTTGGCGGCGTGGTGAAACAGTACCAGATTCAGGTCAATCCGGTAAAACTGTCCCAGTACGGTATCAGCCTGCCCGAAGTGAAACAGGCACTTGAATCGTCTAACCAGGAGGCCGGTGGCTCATCCGTTGAAATGGCCGAAGCGGAGTATATGGTCCGTGCCAGCGGTTATCTTCAGAGCATTGATGATTTTAATAACATCGTCCTGAAAACAGGTGAGAACGGCGTGCCGGTTTATCTGCGGGATGTTGCCCGCGTGCAGACCGGGCCCGAAATGAGGCGTGGTATTGCCGAGCTGAACGGCCAGGGAGAAGTCGCTGGCGGCGTGGTGATCCTGCGGTCGGGTAAAAATGCGCGCGACGTTATCACGGCAGTGAGGGATAAACTGGAGACGCTGAAGGCCAGCCTGCCGGAAGGCGTTGAAATCGTGACCACCTACGATCGCAGCCAGTTAATCGACCGGGCGATTGATAACCTCAGTTCCAAACTTCTGGAAGAGTTTATCGTGGTGGCCATCGTCTGTGCTCTGTTCCTGTGGCACGTACGTTCTGCCCTGGTGGCGATTATCTCTCTGCCGCTTGGCCTGTGTATCGCCTTTATCGTCATGCACTTCCAGGGACTGAACGCCAATATCATGTCGCTGGGAGGGATAGCGATTGCCGTCGGTGCGATGGTGGATGCCGCCATTGTGATGATTGAAAATGCGCACAAACGGCTTGAGGAGTGGGATCATCAGCATCCGGGTGAGCAGATTGACAACGCCACCCGCTGGAAGGTGATTACCGACGCCTCCGTGGAAGTGGGACCCGCGTTGTTCATTAGCCTGCTGATCATCACCCTGTCCTTTATTCCTATCTTTACCCTGGAAGGGCAGGAAGGTCGTCTGTTTGGCCCGCTGGCATTCACGAAAACGTACTCCATGGCGGGAGCGGCCGCACTGGCCATCATCGTCATTCCTATTCTGATGGGATTCTGGATCCGGGGGAAAATTCCTGCCGAGACAAGTAACCCCCTGAACCGGGTGCTGATCAAAGCGTATCATCCTTTGCTGCTGCGGGTCCTCCACTGGCCAAAAACAACCCTGCTGGTTGCGGCCTTGTCCATTTTCACGGTTATCTGGCCACTGAGTCAGGTGGGCGGTGAATTTCTGCCGAAGATTAACGAGGGCGATCTGCTGTATATGCCGTCGACCTTGCCTGGCGTCTCTCCGGCAGAAGCTGCAGCGCTCCTGCAGACAACAGACAAGTTAATCAAAAGCGTTCCTGAAGTGGCTTCTGTATTTGGCAAGACCGGTAAAGCAGAGACCGCAACGGATTCCGCGCCGCTCGAAATGGTGGAAACCACGATCCAGCTCAAACCTGAGGATCAGTGGCGTCCCGGCATGACAATTGACAAGATTATTGATGAACTCGACAGGACAGTCCGTTTACCGGGTCTGGCAAACCTCTGGGTGCCGCCTATCCGTAACCGTATTGATATGCTCTCAACCGGGATCAAAAGCCCGATAGGTATCAAAGTGTCCGGGACTGTTCTGTCCGATATCGACGCGACGGCGCAGAGTATCGAGGCGGTAGCCAAAACCGTGCCTGGCGTGGTGTCTGTCCTGGCTGAGCGACTTGAGGGCGGGCGCTACATCGATATCGATATCAACCGGGAGAAAGCCTCCCGCTACGGGATGACGGTAGGTGATGTCCAGCTGTTCGTCTCTTCAGCAATCGGAGGTGCTATGGTGGGTGAGACGGTTGAAGGGGTGGCCCGGTACCCTATTAACATTCGCTACCCGCAGGATTACCGGAACAGTCCGCAGGCGCTGAAACAGATGCCGATCCTGACCCCGATGAAGCAGCAGATCACGCTGGGCGATGTCGCGGATATTAACGTCGTTTCTGGACCAACCATGCTGAAAACCGAAAATGCCCGGCCAGCCAGCTGGATTTATGTTGATGCCCGCGGCAGGGACATGGTGTCGGTGGTTAACGACATTAAGACGGCCATCAGCGAGAAAGTGAAACTGAGACCGGGAACCAGTGTGGCATTCTCCGGACAGTTTGAACTGCTTGAGCATGCCAACAAGAAACTGAAGCTGATGGTGCCGATGACGGTGATGATCATTTTCATCCTGTTGTATCTGGCATTCCGCCGGGTTGACGAAGCCCTGCTGATCCTGATGAGCCTGCCGTTCGCCCTGGTTGGCGGAATATGGTTCCTGTACTGGCAGGGCTTCCATATGTCAGTGGCGACCGGAACCGGGTTTATCGCCCTGGCCGGGGTGGCAGCAGAGTTTGGCGTGGTCATGCTGATGTATCTGCGTCATGCCATTGAAGCGCACCCGGAATTGTCCCGTAAAGAGACGTTCACACCGGAAGGTCTTGATGAAGCCCTCTATCATGGTGCCGTACTGCGTGTCCGGCCGAAAGCCATGACCGTGGCGGTGATCATTGCGGGTCTGCTGCCAATACTCTGGGGAACCGGCGCAGGTTCAGAAGTCATGAGCCGTATTGCTGCGCCAATGATTGGTGGGATGATCACGGCTCCGCTGCTGTCCCTGTTCATTATTCCTGCCGCCTACAAATTAATCTGGCTGCGCAGACATAAAAAAAGCGTGTCATAACCCTGAAAGGGCGCCCCCAGTGGGCGTCCTTCTGCACTGATTCACCCTGACGTCAGGGTTTATATCGATAATATACAGAGGTGAGTATGAAAAAAGTGGTTCTAATGGCCCTGGCTCTCGGCCTGTCACTGCCTGCAATGGCGAGTGAAAAAGTCATTGATATGTACAAATCTGAAAACTGTGGCTGTTGTTCCCTGTGGGGCAAAGCGATGGAAAAAGACGGGTTCGAAGTGCGAACTCACGTCATGAATGATCAGGCGCTGTCAGCCCTGAAAGAAAAGCATGCTGTTCCTGCTGGACTACGAAGTTGTCATACCGCGGTTGTAGGTAATTTGATCATTGAAGGCCATGTGCCTGCGGCAACGATACATAAGGCCATGCAGTCTGGTTCGGGTATATACGGTCTCGCCACCCCCGGTATGCCAGCAGGAAGTCCGGGAATGGAGATGGGGGCCCGAAAAGAGGCTTACGATGTTATCGCATTCTCACCGGAGGGCAGTAAAAAAGTCTTCCAGCGAATCGAATAGTCAGCGGAACGGCTGATAACGGGACGCCGGCAGCAGGCACTCTTATGCCGGCGGCATTCGTGGTAATCGCATCCATGACATATCCTGAAGACAGAAAATGCTTCAGATATGCATAAGGAGAGTTACTGTGAAAAATGACAATGCAGTGGAACATAACAACCAGACTGCTTCTGAGCAGACATCATCCCCGGACGAGAGTCACGCATTGCATAAGGTGAGAGATCCCGTGTGCGGGATGGTCATCCTGCCTGACAAGGCGCACAGCAGCATTCGATACCAGGACCATCAGCTTTATTTCTGCTCCGCCAGCTGTGAGAGCAAATTTAAAGCCCATCCCGATCATTATTTTACCGAAGATGCCAGTGAACATCACCATCACCACGACCACCATGAAGTCAGCCCTGATAAGATAAAACAGTCTCACCGCCAGGCGGAGAAAGAGATTTCTGAAGGTGTGTGGACATGTCCGATGCATCCGGAGATACGCCGTAGTGGTCCCGGAAGCTGTCCTGTCTGTGGAATGGCACTGGAGCCGCTCGTAGCTACGGCATCCACGGGGACGAGTGATGAACTTCGCGACATGACAAGACGCTTCTGGCTGGGGTTGTTGCTGGCGTTTCCGGTTCTGATACTCGAAATGGGTTCTCATCTGTTTCCCGCTTTGAGGAATACAGTACCGCCACAGTACAACACGTGGCTGCAGTTACTTCTGGCCTCTCCTGTCGTGTTGTGGTGTGGCTGGCCATTCTTCGCCCGGGCCGGAATGTCGTTGCGTAACCGCTCCCTGAATATGTTTACTCTCGTTGCAATGGGGACCGGTGTAGCCTGGGTGTACAGCGTCATTGCAACCGTCTTCCCTTCCTGGTTTCCTGCATCGTTCAGAAACATGGATGGCCTGGTGGCCGTTTATTTTGAAGCCGCCGCTGTTATCACGGTGCTTGTTCTGCTGGGACAGGTCCTTGAATTACGCGCAAGGGAACAAACGTCGGGCGCCATTACCGCACTTCTGAACCTTGCTCCCAAAACCGCCAGACGACTGGATGATGATGGTCATGAAACGGACATTAATGCTGAAGATGTCCTGCCTGGCGATAAGCTCCGCATCAGGCCTGGAGAGAGTGTTCCGGTCGACGGTATCGTGATCAAAGGCAAAACGGCCATTGATGAATCGATGGTAACCGGGGAGTCAATGCCGGTTACCAAAACGGAGGGTGACCCTGTCATCGGCGGGACCATTAATCAGACAGGTAGTCTTATCATCCGTGCAGAGAAAGTCGGTGATGAAACGATGCTCTCACGAATTGTTCAGATGGTCGCTGATGCACAGCGTTCGCGTGCCCCCATCCAGAGAATGGCTGACAGCGTCTCAGGCTGGTTTGTTCCTCTGGTGATACTTATCGCGGTTGTTGCTTTCGTGATCTGGTCTGTCTGGGGGCCCGAGCCCAAGGTAGCGCACGGTCTGATTGCTGCTGTATCGGTCCTGATTATTGCCTGTCCCTGTGCGCTTGGGCTGGCCACGCCGATGTCGATAATGGTGGGGGTAGGCAAAGGAGCCCAGGCCGGGGTGTTAATCAAGAATGCCGAAGCGCTGGAGCGCCTTGAAAAAGTGGACACGCTGGTTGTCGATAAAACAGGCACGCTCACGGAAGGTGCGCCGACGGTGACAGGGATTATCAGTCTCAGTCCGGGTGGTGAAACATCTCTTTTACGTGTAACGGCCGCAGTGGAAAAAGGCTCGCAGCATCCGCTGGGTATGGCAGTAGTTAAAGCAGCACAGGAAAAGGGGATCGCGATACCCGCAGTCACTAATTTCAATGCCCCGTCGGGTAAAGGTGTCTCAGGCGATGTTGAAGGTCAACGGGTTGTTATCGGTAATGAGCTGGTTATGCAGGAAAACAGGATCGTTATTGATAATCAAAAGGCCGTTGCAGATACGTTGCGGATGGAAGGCGCTACCGTTATCTATGTGGCTACAGACGGGCACCTTGCAGGCCTGATAGCTATCTCGGATCCCGTGAAAGCAACTACGCCGGATGCGCTAAAAGCGTTACGTCAGGCGGGGATCCGCATTGTTATGCTCACCGGGGATAACCAGCTTACTGCTGAAGCAGTCGCACGGAAACTGGGAATAGATGAGGTTGAAGCCGGGATTCTGCCTGATGGCAAAAAAGCAGTGATAACCCGACTGAAAGAGTCTGGTCATGTGGTTGCGATGGCCGGAGACGGTGTGAATGATGCCCCGGCGTTGGCGGCGGCTGACGTGGGTATAGCCATGGGAACGGGTACAGATGTGGCAATAGAAAGTGCCGGCGTTACCCTTCTCAAAGGCGATTTGATGATACTGAACAGAGCACGTCATCTGTCAGAAATCACCATGACAAATATCCGGCAGAATCTGTTTTTTGCATTTATCTACAACGCACTTGGCGTGCCCGTGGCTGCTGGTCTGCTTTACCCGGTATATGGAATACTGCTGTCGCCAGTTATTGCGGCGGCGGCCATGGCTCTTTCCTCCGTCAGCGTCATTGTAAATGCGTTGCGTCTGAAAAGGGTCAGGCTCGGGAAATAACCCTGAATGAAGAGCCAGTTACGAACAGAAGGAGTCCGGAATGAAAAGTACAACTTATGCTCTTATTGCAGTCGCCGCGATCGCGGCATTTGCCCTCCTGCGCGAACACTGGTCACATGTGGCAGGTTACTGGCCATATCTGTTATTGCTGGTCTGCCCGCTAATGCATCTTTTCCACGGACACGGAGGGCATGGAGATCATCAACATCACGGAAGTGAAAACGATAAAAAAAATTAATCCGGCAGACGGGGCCGCGTCGCGGTCCCGTTATCAGTCCAGGTATCGTTCGTAGTCTCTGGCATGCGCAAAGGCATGCTGTTCGAGTTTGTTATCAGCGGGTACCGCTGCCCGGAACGCCAGCGAGTTAACAGGATTGTTATTGATGACCAGCTCGTAATGTAGATGAGGACCGGATGAACGTCCGCTGTTACCGGATAACGCAATAGCGCCTCCCCGGGTAACCCTGGCCCCTTTAGTAACGAGTATTTTATTGAGGTGGAGATAGCGAGTTTTAACACCGGCTTTTCCCGTTACTTCAACAAAATATCCCATAGTACTGTTGTATTCGGCCCGGGTGATTTTTCCGTCGATGACGCTAACTATTTTCGTGTTCATGGGCATGGAATAATCAATGCCATTATGGGGACTCACTTTTCCCGATACCGGGTTAAGTCTTGCAGGATTGAAAGGCGAACTTAGTCTTGCTGTGGTCGGTAACGGATAATCGAGACTGCCTTTCCCGGAAGTATCGGAAAGGTTATAGAACTTTTTGTCTGATATACGATACGCCGTGTAATTAAATGAACCGGACGTAAATTTATAGGCTACGACACGTGATTTTCCCGCTTTCTTTTGCAGTACGAGTTTTAATGATTCATTTTTTTTCAAATGCCGAAGATTAAACCGGGAAGGCAAAGAGCGCTGAAGGGTAGCGATCTCGTTCGATTCCAGGCCCGAGCGGGTGGCTGAAAGGTAGGCATTTTCTTTTACGACATCGGTAGAATACATTTACTGGAATTCGCCGTTAGCATGAACACTGCGGCGTATGCTAGGGGTTTTCTGGAGGCGTGTCATCTGTCAGTTAATCGGGAGCACCGTTGATGGTCATCATTTTTGTAACATATCTTGTTTCCCGTTTGCTCCTGAAGCTCTGGGAACTGTATGACAGGCCCGATAGTGATGAGTAGCGTTAATTATGCAGGTCACTATGCCGTAACCCCGCATAGTGACCTGCCAGTAAAATCGTCACCTCATCCCAGGGGGGAGCAGAAGTCGCTTACTGCTTGCCGCTTTCATACAATTCTCGAAGTTTTTTTGCCTGTATTTGATGAGCTTCGGCACCTGCATTATTGACACTCTCATGTATAAGTGCAGCTTTCTCACCGGCATTCAGTTCGCTAAAGGATAAGTTTTTTGTGTTTGCTTCACTTTCGTTCAGCATTTTTTTATGTTCCTCAATCATTTTTTGATGTGGATAAGAAGCGCTATTATTCATAAATGAATGAGCAATAATAGCTCTTTCATGTTCATTCATTTCAGAAAACGGAGTCGCTATATCTTTATTTTTTTCATCAGTATTCTGTTCATGCGTAGCCGCGTTCACATGGGAAATTGCAGAGGCATTATTGACGAAACGATGTGCGTCGTGCGCAATGTTACTGGACTGGGCAAAAACCGCCCCGGATAATAAAGAGGTTAACGCAGTGACAGCAATTAATGTTTTCATAATAAAATACCTTTCCTGACAAATAAAAAGAGGCTCACATAATCATATATAAAAATAACAGACACGTGGGAAAGATGACATAAATGTAATATAGCCAGTTACATTACACAATTGTAATGAATTTGTTTTGTAAGGTGTGCTAGCTTCATTTCATTGCAGGAGAATGAATCTAATTCAAATCGGTTCTCTATCTCTGCCATTAACCATATTTTAATTAAGGGATCGCCATGCAACTCAAAACGTCTCGACGAACTTTCCTGAAGGGGTTGACCCTCTCTGGTGTAGCCGGAAGTCTTGGCGTATGGAGCTTCAATGCACGTTCCAGTCTGAGCCTGCCACCTGCAGCATCCCTGGAGGGTACTCAGTTTGACCTGACCATTGGTGAAACGACCGTCAATATCACCGGCAGTCAGCGCCAGGCCAAAACCATCAATGGCGGCCTGCCGGGGCCCGTCCTTCGCTGGAAAGAAGGTGAAACTATTACCCTGAAGGTCAAAAACCGGCTCAATGAGCAGACATCCATTCACTGGCACGGCATTATTCTTCCGGCCAATATGGATGGTGTACCGGGACTGAGTTTTATGGGCATCGAGCCTGATGACACCTACGTCTACACCTTCAAGGTTAAGCAGAACGGGACTTACTGGTACCACAGCCATTCCGGTCTTCAGGAACAGGAAGGGGTATACGGTGCCATTATTATCGATGCCCAGGAGCCTGAACCTTTTGCTTACGATCGTGAGCATGTGATCATGTTGTCTGACTGGACCGATGAAAATCCTCAGCATCTGCTGAAAAAATTAAAAAAACAGTCGGATTACTACAATTTCAATAAACCAACCGTTGGCTCTTTTTTCCGTGATGTGAATACCAGGGGGCTGTCAGCCACCATTGCCGATCGGAAAATGTGGGCTGAAATGAAAATGAATCCAACTGACCTCGCGGATGTCAGCGGTTACACCTACACCTATCTCATGAACGGACAGGCCCCGCTGAAAAACTGGACCGGACTGTTCCGTCCGGGTGAAAAAATACGCTTACGGTTTATCAACGGCTCGGCAATGACCTATTTCGATATCCGCATTCCCGGGCTCAAAATGTCGGTTGTGGCTGCAGATGGTCAGTATGTCAATCCGGTCACCGTTGACGAATTCAGGATTGCAGTTGCCGAAACCTATGATGTCATCGTGGAGCCGCAGGGTGAGGCCTATACCATCTTCGCACAATCCATGGACAGAACCGGTTACGCTCGCGGGACTCTGGCCACAAGAGAGGGGTTAAGTGCTGCCGTTCCCGCTCTCGATCCTCGTCCTCTTCTGACCATGGAAGATATGGGTATGGGAGGAATGGGACATGATATGGCAGGAATGGATCACAGCCAGATGGGAGGCATGGATAACAGCGGACAGATGATGTCTATGGATGGCGCTGACCTGCCGGAAAGCGGGACATCCTCCGCGCCAGTGGACCACAGCAACATGGCCGGTATGGATCATTCCCAGATGGCCGGAATGCCGGGAATGCAAAGTCATCCTGCGTCAGAAACGGATAACCCGCTGGTTGATATGCAGGCGATGAGCGTCTCTCCGAAATTAAACGATCCGGGTATTGGTCTTCGAAATAACGGAAGAAAGGTTCTCACGTACGCGGATTTGAAAAGCCGCTTTGAGGATCCTGACGGACGTGAACCCGGACGAACGATAGAACTGCATTTAACCGGGCACATGGAAAAGTTTGCCTGGTCATTTAATGGCATTAAGTTTTCCGATGCCGCACCTGTGCTGCTGAAATACGGTGAGCGACTCAGAATCACGCTGGTCAACGATACCATGATGACTCACCCCATTCACCTGCATGGTATGTGGAGCGATCTGGAAGATGAAAACGGTAATTTCATGGTGCGTAAACATACAATAGATGTTCCTCCTGGTACCAAACGCAGTTACAGAGTGACAGCAGATGCGCTTGGCCGCTGGGCATATCACTGCCATTTGCTCTATCACATGGAAATGGGAATGTTTCGTGAAGTTCGGGTGGAGGAATGATGCGAATGAAGAGAAATTTTAAGGCCATACCGGTTTTGTTCGCCGGTTTGTTTACCTCACAGGTTTCGATCGCAGCGGGCTCAGTGTCTGCAGACCCCCACGCCGGGCACGACATGTCAGCTATGCAGATGTCAGCGGATGAGAACTTCACTGAGATGACGTCCATGGAGCCCGTTGTGACAGAGAGCAGAACGCCAATTCCGCCAGTTACCAATGCCGACCGAAAGGCTGCATTCGGCAATTTACAGGGGCATGCAATTCACGACAGTGCAATTAATTATCTGGTTCTGCTGGATCAGCTTGAATGGCAACGGTCGGATAACAGCAACAATTTCAGCTGGAGCGTTAACAGCTGGATCGGAGGCGACACAGACCGGCTTTGGCTAAAGAGCGAAGGTGAACGAAGCGGGGGAAAAACAGAGACGGCAGAAGCCCAGTTACTCTGGGGACATGCGGTTGGCCCATGGTGGGATTTGGTTGCGGGTGTCAGGCAGGAATTCAGACCTGAGTCAGCCCAGACCTGGGCTGCTGTCGGTTTTCAGGGACTTGCGCTCTATAATTTTGAGTCTGAAATTACGGGTTTTGTCAGTAATGGTGGAAAAGCCGCTCTGCGTCTGGGAGGAGAATACGACGTTTTACTTACTAACCGGCTCATACTCCAGCCATCCTATGAGGTGAATTTCTACAGTCAGGATGATGAATCGCGGGGGCGCGGCAGGGGATTAGCTGACACAGAGCTGGGGCTCCGGTTGCGCTATGAAATACGCCGCGAGTTTGCACCCTATGTAGGCGTCTCCTGGAATCAGCTTTACGGGAAAACATCCGATATGGCGAAAAGAGAGGGTGAGAAAGACCATCAGGTAGTATTCCTGGCGGGAGCCAGAATCTGGTTTTAATGCATTGACTTAAAACACTCAACTAAACAGGTAAATAATATGTCGATTTTACATAAAGCCACTCTTACAGGTGGCCTGGTTCTGGGCGTCGCTTTTTCTGCTATGGCCCATCCGGAATTAAAAAGCTCGGTTCCACAGGCTGATTCAGCTGTAGCGGCCCCGGAAAAGATTCAGCTAAATTTCACGGAAAATCTGACCGTGAAATTCTCAGGTGCAAAATTAACGATGACGGGTATGAAAGGCATGTCATCACATTCTCCGATGCCAGTCGCGGCAAAAGTGGCACCAGGCGCTGACCCTAAATCGATGGTCATTATTCCGCGAGAACCTTTACCCGCTGGCACTTATCGTGTTGACTGGCGCGCGGTTTCTTCAGATACGCACCCGATTACCGGTAATTACACTTTCACAGTGAAGTAATATCATGAACGAACTGATTATGATTGTTATTCGTTTTCTTCTTTATCTTGATTTGATGGTAATATTTGGATTGCCATTTTTTCAGATATATGGAATAAGCGGTGTAAGACATGAAGCGTATAACCTGACTAATTTCAGGTCGTTTATAACCTTTGCTGTTGTTGCAGGCATCATTCTTACTGGCATTAATATGCTCCTGGTATCTAATGCCATGAGCGGAGTAACTGATCTCAGAGAATTATCCATCCATATTATCGAGATGGTTATAGAAGAAACTGATGTAGGTATTAGCTGGATTGTCAGGCTCTGTGCCCTGTTTACCACACTCGGTGCTTTGTTCCTTTACACTAATAAGAGAGTATTGTCCTGCCTGCTAATGACGATGAGTGGGGGCGTGGCGCTGGCTACACTTGCCTGGGGAGGACACGCCGTCATGCATGACGGTCTGCATTACTACCTCCATTTACTGGGCGATCTAACTCATCTCGGCGCTGCAGGTGCCTGGACAGGTGCTCTGGTTGCATTTGCTATCCTGCTGATGCGCAGAAACGCGCATAATGCACAGAGCGTCAGTGTGATATCTGACTCTCTGGCAAAATTTGCAACCGCAGGAACGGTGATTGTTGTGGCTCTGATCCTGAGTGCGCTGGTCAACTATCTGTATATTGCTGAAGGTAACTTAACCCCCTTGTTCAACAGTGCCTGGGGGGGCATATTGCTTGCTAAAACGGCTCTGTTTGTTCTGATGCTTCTGCTGGCTGCAGCAAACCGGTTTCACCTTGGCCCCCGCCTTGAAGTTATGGTCAGGGAAGGGAATTATGTTCGCAGCGTTGCCATGATGCGAAACAGCATCCTGACAGAATTCTTCGTTGCGGTCGCCATTCTGGGGGCTGTATCTTGGCTAGGAACGCTTGCTCCGTCTCAGGCAAGCTAGTGATCCGTAATATTTTTACCATCATATCATCGAGTTAACCATGCAGCGTATTTTAATCGTTGAAGACGAACATAAAACAGGTAGTTACCTGCAGCAGGGACTGGTTGAGGAGGGCTATCAGGCCGATCTCTTTGATAATGGCCGCGATGGTCTCGGGGCCGCGTCGAAAGGACAGTATGATTTGATAATACTGGACGTGATGCTGCCTTTCCTCGACGGGTGGCAAATCATCAGCGCACTGAGGGAGTCCGGGCACGAAGAACCGGTCCTGTTTTTAACCGCAAAGGACAACGTACGGGACAAAGTGAAAGGGCTGGAGCTTGGCGCAGATGACTATCTTATCAAGCCCTTCGATTTTACAGAGCTGGTTGCACGGGTAAGAACCTTATTGCGCCGGGCCCGTTCACAGACTGCCACGGTTTGCACCATAGCTGACATGACCGTCGATATGGTGCGGCGGACAGTGACACGCTCAGGTAAAAAGATCCATCTCACCGGCAAAGAATACGTTCTGCTTGAACTGCTGCTGCAACGCACCGGAGAAGTGTTACCCAGAAGTCTTATCTCGTCACTGGTCTGGAATATAAATTTTGACAGTGATACGAATGTGATAGATGTTGCCGTGAGACGGCTCAGAAGCAAAATTGACGATGACTATGAGCCAAAACTGATCCATACCGTGCGCGGTGCCGGATATATTCTGGAGATCAGAGAAGAGTGAGATTCAAAATTTCCCTGACCACGCGCCTGAGTCTGATTTTTTCTGCAGTTATGCTGACTGTATGGTGGTTATCAAGTTTTTTACTGATTAGCACCCTTAATGGCTATTTCGATAATCAGGATCGGGATTTTCTGACAGGTAAACTTCAGCTTACTGAAGAGTTTCTGAAAGCAGAAACGTTCCAAAATAAAACTGATATTAAATCATTATCAGAAAAAATAAATGATGCGATGATAGGGCACAGTGGATTATTCATATCTATAAAAAACATGGAAAATGAAAAAATCGTGGAGCTGTATGCTAAAAATTCTGCGGTCCCTGAGATCCTGTTAAATAAGTCAGGTGATATTCTCGACTATATGATCCAGACTGAAGAAAATAATACTGTTTACCGCAGCATCTCACGTCGGGTTGCAGTGACTCCGGAACAGGGTAAAAGCAAACATTTCATCATTACGGTTGCCACGGATACAGGGTATCACACCCTGTTTATGGACAAACTCAGCACCTGGCTGTTCTGGTTCAATATAGGTCTGGTCTTTATTTCAATTTTTCTGGGCTGGCTGACCACACGTATTGGTCTGAAACCGTTACGGGAAATGACCAGCCTGGCTTCCTCCATGACGGTGCATAGCCTGGATCAGCGTCTTAATCCCGATCTGGCTCCGCCGGAAATCTCTGAGACCATGCAGGAGTTCAATAACATGTTCGATCGCCTGGAGGGGTCATTCCGGAAACTGTCAGATTTCTCGTCTGACATCGCGCATGAATTGCGCACACCGGTCAGTAATCTGATGATGCAGACGCAGTTTGCACTGGCTAAGGAAAGGGAGGTTTCGCATTACCGCGAAATTTTATTCGCTAACCTGGAAGAACTGAAAAGGTTGTCACGAATGACCAGTGACATGCTTTTTCTGGCACGTTCAGAGCATGGTCTGCTGCAGCTGGAGAAACATGATGTGGATCTGGCCGCCGAACTGAATGAATTACGTGAGTTATTCGAGCCCCTGGCAGACGAAACAGGAAAGACAATCACGGTTGAAGGAGAGGGCGTTGTTGCCGGAGACAGCGATATGCTGCGACGTGCTTTCAGTAACCTGCTCTCCAATGCTATCAAGTATTCTCCCGATAACACCTGTACAGCGATACGCCTTGAGCGTGACAGTGACTGTGTGAACGTGATGATTACCAATACGATGTCTGGCCCGGTTCCCGCTAATCTTGAACGTTTGTTTGACCGGTTCTATCGCGCAGACTCATCAAGGGTCCACAACACGGAAGGCGCGGGGCTGGGATTATCAATTACAAGGTCGATCATTCATGCTCACGGCGGCGAGCTGTCAGCAGAACAGCAGGGGCGGGAAATTGTGTTCAAAGTGCGCCTGTTAATGGATTAATCCCGTTATTCAGGAGAAACCTGAAAGGTGACAAAATTGTCATCATTCAGTCACGCGATAAACAGAGGCGGTTTTTTATAATCAGTCATAAATCAGGACCAGCGTGATAACCCAATCGCCCGGTTCCTGGAGTGATGATTAACCAGCCCTGTAATCAAATGCTTTAGCATTGATTGTTCGGGTATGAAAACACCGGAGACCCAACCATGAAAAAGATTCTTGTATCCTTTATTGCCATGATGGCTGTCGCTTCATCTGCCATGGCTTCAGAGACAATGAACATGCATGACCAGGTAAATAATGCCCAGGCACCGGCCCATCAGATGCAGTCTTCAACTGTTAAAAGCACAGTTGAGGGAGAGAGCATGAAAATGATGGATATGAATGACCACGATAAGGCAGCAATGTCCCATGAAATGATGCAAAACAGTAATTCTGCCGCTCACCAGGACATGGCTGAAATGCATAAAAAAATGATGAATGCTAAACCAGGGGCTACCAACGAAACAGCAAAGTCATTTTCTGAAATGAGCGAGCATGAGAAGGCCGCAGTAGTGCATGAGAAGGCGAATAATGGTCAGTCTTCCGTTGTTCACCAGCAGCAGGCTGAAAAGCATCGCAGTCAGATCACCCAGAATTAACCCGCAGCTCCACTTGTAAGACCCTCATTTGACGCCAAATTCACTGGCTTACGCTCCTGCCCGGGAGCGTTTTTTTTATGCTTCACTACAATGTAGCCGTGAAGCCAACAACGACTATTTGTCCCCCACTCCACAGAGCATGTTTTCTATCCTTACATGAAATAGCCCTCCCATATAGATACGAAAAAACATATGTGTTTTTTGACTTTTAGCCTCAGAAGCGCGAAACTCGCCATTCAAAGCAGGAGAGTATAATGACACAAATTTCATCCCTACAACTTTTCAAAATCCTATCTGATGAGACCCGTCTGGGTATCGTACTGCTGCTCAGAGAGATGGGAGAGCTATGCGTGTGCGATCTCTGCACGGCACTGGAACAGTCACAACCCAAGATCTCCCGCCATCTGGCGATGCTTCGGGAATGTGGACTGTTGCTGGATCGCAAACAGGGCAAGTGGGTTCACTACCGCTTATCCCCACATATTCCTTCCTGGGCCGCTCAGGTGATTGAGCAGGCCTGGTTAAGCCAACAGGACGACGTGCAGACCATCGCCCGTAAGCTGGCATCAGCCAACTGCTCTGGAAGCGGTAAGGCTGTTTGTATCTAAAAAATTTGCCTGAACATATATGATTTTACGAATGTGAGGTATCAAAGATGAAAACGTTAACCGTGTTTGATCCGGCGATGTGCTGCAGTACCGGCGTTTGTGGTTCAGATGTTGATCAGGTTCTGGTCGATTTTTCTGCTGATGTGCAATGGCTGAAAGGGCGTGGGGTTCAGATCGAACGTTACAACCTGGCGCAACAGCCGATGAGCTTCGTTGAGAACGCTAAAGCGAAAGCATTCCTTGAAGCTTCTGGAGCCGAAGGGCTTCCGCTGCTGTTGCTGGATGGCGAAACGGTGATGGCAGGGCGTTATCCCAAACGTGCTGAACTGGCTCGCTGGTTAGGTATTCCGCTGGAGAAAGTGGGCGTGGCTCCGACAAGCTGCTGTGGTGGTAACACTTCCTGTTGTTGAGTATGTCAGGAGAACATATGCATTTTTTACAGAATATCCCGCCTTACCTGTTTTTCACTGGCAAAGGAGGAGTAGGTAAAACCTCAATTTCCTGCGCTACAGCTATACGCCTGGCAGAACAGGGCAAGCGCGTCCTGCTTGTCAGTACCGATCCGGCTTCTAACGTTGGTCAGGTATTCGATCAGACTATCGGGAAAACTATCCAGCCCGTGACTGCTGTGTCTGGTCTTTCGGCTCTGGAGATTGACCCGCAGGATGCCGCCCAGCAATACCGCGCCAGAATCGTTGACCCTATTAAAGGTCTTTTGCCTGATGACGTTGTTAACAGCATCAGTGAACAGCTTTCAGGAGCTTGTACGACAGAGATTGCTGCGTTCGACGAGTTTACTGGCTTACTGACCGACGCTTCTCTGCTGACCCGCTTCGATCACATCATTTTTGATACTGCCCCAACGGGCCACACTATTCGCCTTCTTCAGCTTCCCGGAGCCTGGAGCAGCTTCATCGAAAGTAACCCAGATGGTGCTTCCTGTCTTGGGCCGATGGCGGGGCTGGAAAAGCAGCGTGAGCAATATGCTCATGCGGTTGAGGCATTATCCGATCCTGAACGAACTCGCCTTGTGCTGGTCGCGCGATTGCAAAAATCAACACTGCAGGAAGTCGCTCGTACTCATGGCGAATTATCAGCTATTGGCCTTAAAAATCAGTATTTAGTCATTAACGGTGTCCTGCCTGCGAGCGAAACAGAACGTGATGCACTGGCCGCTGCAATATGGCAACGGGAGCAAGAGGCGCTGGCAAATCTTCCTGCCAGATTATCTGATTTGCCGACAGACAACTTATACCTTCAGCCGCTGAACATGGTTGGTGTGTCCGCATTGAAAGGCCTGCTCAACGAACACGCTGAGATAACATCGCTTCCTGAACAAAGCACACAGAACAAGCCAGAGAATATGTCGTTGTCTGTCCTGGTTGATGATATCGCCCGCAGTGAACACGGTTTGATTATGCTGATGGGCAAAGGTGGTGTGGGTAAAACGGCACTGTTGCAAAGTTAGCGATGAGGCAGCCTTTTGTCTTATTCAAAGGCCTTACATTTCAAAAACTCTGCTTACCAGGCGCATTTCGCCCAGGGGATCACCATAATAAAATGCTGAGGCCTGGCCTTTGCGTAGTGCACGCATCACCTCAATACCTTTGATGGTGGCGTAAGCCGTCTTCATGGATTTAAATCCCAGCGTGGCGCCGATTATCCGTTTCAGTTTGCCATGATCGCATTCAATCACGTTGTTCCGGTACTTAATCTGTCGGTGTTCAACGTCAGACGGGCACCGGCCTTCGCGTTTGAGCAGAGCAAGCGCGCGACCATAGGCGGGCGCTTTATCCGTGTTGATGAATCGCGGGATCTGCCACTTCTTCACGTTGTTGAGGATTTTACCCAGAAACCGGTATGCAGCTTTGCTGTTACGACGGGAGGAGAGATAAAAATCGACAGTGCGGCCCCGGCTGTCGACGGCCCGGTACAGATACGCCCAGCGGCCATTGACCTTCACGTAGGTTTCATCCATGTGCCACGGGCAAAG
>NZ_JAOWIG010000066.1:0-1872 GCF_030332245.1 Citrobacter sp. Cy070 | reverse complement strand
AAAATCGGTGGAGCTGCATGACAAAGTCATCGGGCATTATCTGAACATAAAACACTATCAATAAGTTGGAGTCATTACCTGCGCTGATTACCTTCGCGTAATCAGCAGGTTGATTGTTAAAGTTATCGAGTTGGTTATACAGTTCGACCACATTGAAAAATAAAACAAAAATTCTAATACTGGTCACCGCGTAACCAGAAGATCCCGCAGGCTGGCCAAGATAATCTGCATACGCTTTTTCAAGTGCGGCATATTTCTTACTCGCCCCCCGGAGAAGATCGGCCCGGATGGCTCTTTGCGAGCTGTAAAAAACAGTGCCGGCAATGTAAGCCCTGCGTTCCGTGGCCCAACCAAAATATTTGCTGAACAATGTTTTGGTTTCTAACCCTGACTTTCCGGAAGATAGCGAGAAAAGGGTTCGAACAATAAGGTCATTCATAGTATTGAGAACAGGTCCAATCCGTGATACGGAAAAAAACCTGGCCCCTACGGTTGCCATGTGCTGGTCCATTTGATACAGCACTCTTTTCGAGAATACGACATTGCCAGCCAGTGGTTTTGAAATTTCACTCGTTGCCTTTTCAAAACCTTTAAATATTTTATTAAGTTTAGCGCCATTCTTCTCAAAAAAGTAGAGCACATCATTTTCAGAAACCGGAGAAATACTACACTGGTGCAAACTAGCCAATAACGGCTCCACATCTGCCATGATCTCTGGATTATTATAAAAATGTGTTCTCCAGACGAGATTAGCTTCACTTTTCGTAGTATATGCGTCTATCCAGTCATCCAGTAATTTTACACCTGATGGCGACTCACCAAGACCAGCCATTGCGAAGGCAGCAATTTCACGATAGTTCGCATTATCAACAGGATCGTTAGAGAAAAAATCCTGTAATATTGTTATAAATAACGAAGCCTGTAACCATTCACAACGATAGCTAATCAGCTTAGTGAGCTGTTTATCAATTTTTGGTGTTAGTTCAGCACAACATTGATTAAAAGAGTCCCATTTACTCTGATTGATCATTCGGGCATATTTAGACCAATCATTAGCTACCTGTTGTTTTTTATAAACTTCGTTTTGTTTTCCCTTTACCTGCTTTTCGAATTCTTCGCGAGTTAGTATATCCTTCGGGTCTGTACCTTTAGATTTCTCATTCTGGACATACATATCATAAGAATAATCCATTGCCGGAGGAGAAATATATGTTTCCTGCGGTAATTCAGCAAGTTGGGCTGCAACATTCTGTTCCGAGCTTTTGTTAACAATCTCCTTAACTCCGTTAATTAGACTCTGGGTACAGAACTCCAGGGCGCGTTCTTCACCAAATATCTTCGCCATCGCCAGGACATCATTCGTCCATCCCGTCAGCTCATGCACTATCCCTGCTGCATCATGCAACGCCATCAGCAACGGTGTCACGGGGGAACCGTCTGGCTTCACACCCCGTTCCTTCATCTGCCGGATTGTATTTCCGGCCACTCCGTTCTTCCACGGATACAATGTCTCCTGCGGCCCCGGCTCTTTGACTATGGCATAGCGTTCACTCACACACTGGCTGACGCGGATTTTAGTATGGGTGCCATACGGTAACCGCATTGCCGGACACAGCTGGCTGCCCTGCGCCGGGATGTAATCCAGAACCCTGGCGAGATTTGCTGTGGTTGCCTCTGTTATTTGCTGTGAAGCCTGGGGCGCCGTCCAGTTTGAGGAACTCAGGCGCTGCATTCTGCGCTGCCTTTGACCGCTATCGCCCGCGTAACGCTCCATCGTTTTTTCCGTCCAGGGACACTGCGTGAATGCTATCCAGATATCATTCTCCAGGACTTCATAAGGCAGCGTCAGAAAATCCTTTCCGCCATCACTGT